>JALWFE010000048.1 GCA_027039975.1 Flavobacteriales bacterium | reverse complement strand
GTTTTATACCTTATTTTTACATTGTAAAATAATAAAATAATGAAACCGACATGATTAAAATAATCATTAAATATACAACGTAATGATTATTTTAATCATTAAAGGTTATGTCTGAACATAATGTTAAAATAAAAAATTAAACAAATGAAAAAACACAATTTTTATGCAGGACCGAGCATTTTGCCGGAATATACCATAGAAAAAACCATTGAAGGCATAAAAAATTTTGCAGGTACCGGTTTGTCGGTTTTAGAGGTGTCGCATCGAAGTAAAGAGTTTGTTGATGTGATGAAGGAAGCACAGCAATTGTTTAAGGAATTACTGGATATTCCCGGTGATTATTCCGTATTGTTTTTACAAGGAGGTGCCAGCACTCAATTTGCCATGGTACCGTTTAATCTTTTGAATAAAAAATCCGCCTACCTTGATACCGGTTCGTGGAGTAGCAAAGCTATTAAAGAAGCCAAAGGTTTTGGAGAAACTGTCGTGGTGGCCAGTAGTAAAGATAAAGCATATAATTATATTCCCAAAGATTATCAAATACCGGAAGATGCCGACTATTTTCATATAACGACCAACAATACCATAGCCGGAACGGAAATCAAAGAAGATATAGATTCACCGGTGCCTTTGGTGGCAGATATGTCGTCGGATATTTTCAGCCGTCCGGTTGATGTATCCAAATATGCATTGATTTATGGTGGTGCGCAAAAGAATCTGGGACCTGCGGGAACTACTTTTGTGGTTATCAAGAATGATATTCTCGGAAATGTTGACAGGCATATCCCGACTATGCTCAATTATCAAACGCATATCGATAAAGGTTCGATGTTTAATACACCGCCTGTTTTAGCTGTTTTTTCGTCATTGCAAACATTAAAATGGTTGAAAAATAACGGTGGTGTTAAGGCGGCGCAAAAACGAAATATTGAAAAAGCAACAATCTTGTATGATGAGATTGACCGTAACAAACTTTTTAAAGCCGCCGTACCAAATCCGGAAGACCGCTCTTTGATGAACATAACGTTTGTTATCAATGAGGAATTTAAAGAATATGAACAAGAATTTTTGGATTTTACGTCACAATACGGCATTATAGGTATTAAAGGACACCGCTCTGTAGGTGGATTTAGAGCATCAACTTATAATGCATTGCCAAAAGAAAGTGTGGAAGTTTTGATTAAAGCCATGCAAGATTTTGAGAAGAAAATTATTAGTTAAAAGTTGAACGTTGAAAGTTAAAAGTTAGTTATGAAAAAAATATTAATTGCCACAGTTAAACCTTTTGCGACGGCTGCTATTGAGCAAATGAAAGCTCTACTCGACGAAGCCGGCTATGAAATGTTATTACTCGAAAAATATGAAGACAAGCAGGCTTTACTTGATGCCGTAAAAGATGTTGATGCGCTTGTAGTGCGTAGTGATAAAGTTACTGAAGAAGTTTTAAATCATGCTGAAAAATTAAAAATAGTGGTTCGTGCCGGAGCAGGTTACGATAATATAGATTTGGATGCGGCAACAAAAAATAATGTGGTCGTTATGAATACGCCCGGTCAAAATGCCAATGCCGTAGCCGAATTGGTGCTCGGTTTGATGGTTATGATGGCACGTAACAAATATAATGGAAAATCGGGAACCGAATTAAAAGGAAAAACACTTGGAATTCACGCTTACGGTAATGTCGGTAAAAACGTCGCCCGTATTGCCAAAGGTTTTGAAATGAATGTGGTGGCTTATGATCCTTACGTGTCGTCGGAAATAGTGGAGTGTGATGGTCTCAAAGATTATGAAAATGTAGAAGATATGTATAGGGATGCACAATATATTTCGCTTCATATTCCTGCAAATGAACAAACTATTAAGAGTATCAATTACGATTTACTGAAACTTATGCCCGAAAATGCCGTGCTGATAAATACGGCCCGGAAAGAAATTATTGATGAAGACGGTTTGTTGAAAATTATGACAGAACGACCGGATTTTAAATACATATCCGATATTGCTCCGGATAAAAAAGAAGAATTTGAAAGCCGTTTTGCAGACAGGATTTTCTTTACACCGAAAAAAATGGGCGCTCAAACAGCCGAAGCCAATATCAATGCCGGCGTGGCGGCTGTCAAACAAATTATCAATTTCTTTGAAAAAAATGATTTAACTTATAAATTAAACTAGAAAAAACAGGAATATTATGGCAACAGTAAAACCATTCAGAGGATACAGACCACCTAAGAGTATTGCCAAAGATTTGTCGTCTTTGCCTTACGATGTAATGAATTCGGAAGAAGCGGCGGAAATGGCAAAAGGTAAACCGATGTCTTTATTACATATAACAAGAGCTGAAATCGATTTGCCGAAAGGAACCGACCCACATTCGGAAATGGTTTACAATAAAGCGGTTGAAAATTACCAAAAATTCAAAGACAAAGGTTGGTTACTCCAAGACGAAAAACCACATTTTTACATATATGCTCAAACTATGGATGGTAGAACTCAATACGGAATTGTAGGTGTTGCGGCCGCTCAAGATTATTTTGACGGTATTATCAAAAAACATGAATTGACCCGTCCTGATAAAGAAGAAGATCGTATGGTTTTGACCCGTTATTTGAATGCCAATATCGAACCGGTATTTTTTACTTACAAAGCGGTTCCCGAAATTGATGAAATTGTAGAAAAAATTGTCAAAAATAATGAACCGGTTTATGATTTTACGGCAGAAGACGGTTTTGGTCACCATTTTTGGATAGTTGAGGACGAAGAAGATAATGCCCGTTTGGAAAAATTATTTGCCGAAAAAGTTCCATATACTTATGTCGCTGACGGCCATCACAGGACTGCTGCTGCTGCACGTATTATGTTAGAGAAAAAAGCTCAAAATCCCAATCATACCGGAGAGGAAGCTTACAATTATTTTATGGCGGTGCATTTTCCCGATAATCAACTCAAAATAATCGATTACAACAGAGTGGTAAAAGATTTGAACGGTTTAACAAAAGAAGAATTTTTAGAAAAATTGGCCGAAAAATTTGACATTGAAAAAAAAGGAACAGAAATATATAAACCGGTCAAATTGCACGAATTTTCAATGTATTTGGACGGTGAATGGTATAAATTAACCGCCAAACCCGGTACTTATGACGATAATGACCCGATAGACCAACTTGATGTCAGTGTATTGTCAAAACATATACTGGAACCGGTATTGGATATTAAAGATTTACGCACAAGTAAACGAATTGATTTTGTCGGAGGTATTCGCGGGCTGAAAGAATTGGAAAGATTAGTGGATTCGGGAAAATATAAAGTAGCATTTGCTTTATATCCCGTTTCGATGCAACAACTGATAAATATTGCCGATACCGGCAATATAATGCCACCCAAAACAACCTGGTTTGAACCGAAATTAAGAAGTGGCTTGGTGATACACGAATTGAGTTGAAAGTTTATAACAATTATAATGTTGAAATTCTAATGCTTTGTATGTATTGTTTTAAGGAAAATGGAGAATGGAAAATGAGATTTCTCCACTCCCGAAGAAAGTCGGGGTCGTTCGAAATGACACCCGACATCGGACATCCGACATCAAATAACCATAAACTAAATTAGAAATTAGAAGTTAAAAGTATTATGTAATCATCAAAAAACGAAGTTTTCTTTGAAAAGAAAATCCGCACTTTGCACTTTTTACTAGGTACTTGGCACTCAAATAACCAGATAACCAATTAACCAGATAACCAATATCATCAAATAACCATAAAAATGGCAAAAGTATTTCCTATCATTACGACAAATCCGTTGCGAAATAAGATTTGTGTTTTCCCTACGGAAGACGATTGTGAATTGACACCGAATGAAATAAACAGTATCATCCGGCGAAATCCTTATTCCTTTAATAATATTTTTTACAAACCCTATATTAAAAGGTTAAAAGGCACAAAAAAATACAAAGCCATTAGAAGACTGTATCACAAGTATAAGAAAAATAATATTATCAAAACCGTTGAAAATCCGCTGTTTTACATTTATAATATTATAGATAATGAAAAAAACGAGTATTACGGAATAGTTGGACACATACCGTATAGTGAATATGAATCGGGATTTATTCGAAAAATAGAAAAATCTTTACCGGAAGCGGTGGAAGAAAAAACCAATCAAATTGACTACATTGGTTTTATTAGTAAGCCTATCACTGTTGTCCATGAAGAGATACCCGTAATTAATGAGATTTTTGATAAATATAAATCCAAAATACCATTGTATGAATTTACCCGTAATAACGGTTTTGTGCATGAAGTATGGCAAGTGGTTGATCCCGATGATGTTGCCTTGATTAAAAATGCATACAATCAAGCCGTTAAATTTTACATCATTGATGATAATAACAATTTTGAAGCTTTATACCGTATATACAAAGAGAGAAGTTTGAAAGGCCAACGGCTTTTTTCCGGTCAAGAAGCCTTTAATTTTTTTCCGGCTTTTTTAATTTCACAAAATCAAGTTAAAATACACGAATACAAAAAAGGTTTACCGGTAGAATACCCTAAAAGCGCAGAAGAAGTTTTAAATATTCTCGATGATGATTTTTATATTGAACCTGTGGAGAATTACGATTTGCCTCAGAAAGGAAAAATATTGCTTTATACTCTCACTGGAAAATATGAATTAATTCCTAAGGCACATATCGATTCACATTTGCCTGATGCTTTTATTTTTGATAATTATATATTGCCCGGAATTACCGAAAATCAAACATTGCTTTCTTATAAGGATTTTAAATTTTGTGACGGTAAAAGAACACCAAAATGCGTTGATAATCAATTGAGTAAAGGAAATTGTAAAATGGGTTTCATTATACGTCCTATGGATTTTGAAGAAATAGAAAATGCAGTAAAAAACAATATTAAAATTCCTTATAAAAGTCTTTATTTGGAACCTAGATTGTTAAAAGGATTATTTATTTATGAGATATAGTTAAATGTTGAAAGATGAATATTTATAATGTTGAATAAATAAAATCTTATACGCACTTTTTTGTCTTTTATGTACATCCCGATACTTGCCGGAGATTAAAAAACACTGAAAAATCGGTTTTATTCGTTACATTAACCAGGGAACAATGCACGATATTTGCCGAAGTATAACAAGAGCAAAATAACTGAAATGAATACTATTTGTCAAAACATACAAAAAATAAAACAAAGAATTCCAGAAAATGTTACAATGATAGCAGTTTCCAAGACAAAACCGGTGAAAGATATCCAAACTGCTTATGATTGTGGTCAACGGCATTTCGGGGAAAACAAGGTACAGGAGTTAGTAGCTAAACAACCACACTTACCATTAGATATCAAATGGCATATGATAGGTCATTTACAACGTAATAAAGTCAAATATATTGCCGGATTTGTCTATTTGATTCACGGTGTTGATAATTTGAAATTGCTCAAAGAAATTGATAAACAAGCCCGGAAACATAACAAAAAACTTGATATTCTGTTACAGATTAAGATTGCACAAGAGGACACCAAATTCGGCATGAACGAGACATTGTTAGCCGAAATATTGCAACAATATGAAAATCAAGCCTTTCCAAATGTGCAAATCAAAGGTTTAATGGGTGTGGCGACCAATACACCCGACAAATCACAAGTAGCCGGTGAATTTGCTTATTTAAACCGCTTGTATGAAAAATATAAAAAACGATTTCCGGGATTTGAATATTTATCTATGGGAATGAGTGGCGATTACCGTATTGCCATACAAAACGGAAGCAATTTGATAAGGATTGGAACTGCGGTTTTCGGTGCCAGATAGTATGCTTTTTTTATTAACTTTGCACGGCATACATAAAATATTCTTATGGATTTTTTTAAATTTCTATTTAGCAAAATTTTTTTAAAAAATTTGATTGCCGCCATTATTATCTTGGTAGTAATTATTTTTGCCTTAAATCTTTATCTTGATTCTTATACCCACCACAATGAATATCATTTGGTACCGGATTTGACCAATAAATCTTATGAAGAAGCCAAAAAAATATTGGAAAAGAGAAAAATGAAAATTGTCATTATTGATACGGTGGATTATAATCCGGAGTTTAAAAAATTTGCTATTGTAGAACAAAATCCCCGCAAAAATGATAAAGTAAAAGTAGGACGGAAAATATATGTTAAACTCAACAACAATAAATATGCGTTGGTTTCTTTTCCCGATATAATCGGAAAATCCAGACGGCAAGCATTGAGCTTGATTAAATCTTCCGGTTTGAAAGTCGGAAAAATTACAACCCGGCCGTATTTTGCCGAAATTGTTCTAAAAGCTTACCATAAACGTGATACATTGAAACACGGTTCAAAAGTGCCAAAAAATTCCGTTATCAATTTAATCATAGGCGATGGAAAACGTGCCGTTGAAGAAGAGGAAAACAACGGACAAAAAGATACCGGTGAATCTCAACAACCGGATGAAGATATTCAAAAAACCATAAATAATGTCATTGGAAACTAATGATTTGCCTGAGGAAGAACAACTCTTTGAACATTTTGCTTTTAAGGTAGATAAAGGGCAGGGGAGTGTGCGTATTGACCGGTATTTGACCGATAAGATAGAAAATCTGACGCGTAACCGGATTCAAAATGTCGCAAAAGCCGGTGGTGTATTGGTCAACGGTAAGCCCGTCAAACCCAATTATAAAGTCAAGCCGCTGGACGATATCAGAATAGTCTTGCCTTATGCACCTTACGAAAACTTATTGGTGCCTGAAAATATTCCATTGGATATCGTTTATGAAGATGATGATGTGGTTGTAGTAAACAAACCTGCCGGTATGGTAGTCCATCCCGGACACGGTAATTACAGCGGTACGTTACTCAATGCTTTGATTTATCATTTTGACAATCTGCCTAAAAATGCCGACAACCGCCCCGGATTGGTGCATCGTATCGATAAGGATACTACTGGTTTGTTGGTGATAGCCAAAAATGAAAATGCTTTGACCAAACTGGCCAAACAATTTGCAGACAAGACATCCAAACGGCAATATGTGGCTTTGGTTTGGGGCGATTTGAACGAAGACGAAGGGACGATTGAAGGACATCTGGGTCGTAATCCGAAGAACCGTTTACAAATGATAGTTTATCCGGAAGGCGATAGCGGAAAGCATGCCGTTACGCATTACAAAGTTTTGGAACGCTTCGGATACGTTACTTTGGTGGCATTGGAACTGGAAACAGGACGTACCCATCAAATCAGGGCACACATGAAATATATCGGTCATCCGCTCTTTAACGATGTCCGGTACGGCGGAGATAAAATTCTCAAAGGCACGACCTTTTCAAAATACAAACAATTTGTAGAAAATACCTTTAAAATCTTACCACGACAAGCATTGCATGCCAAAACTTTGGGTTTTGAACACCCTTCAACCGGAAAATTTATGGAATTTGACAGCCCAATCCCTGATGATATGCAGCAAGCCATAGACCGTTGGCGTCGTTATGCCAAACATAAAAAAATATAACAATCAAAAAGCCAAACATTTGTTTTATGCCAATAAAAGTATAAAGGCAATGCAAATTTTATTAAAAAACAATACCGGTATTGAGATAAAACTTGTTGATTTTTAATATTTTACAGCAACTAATACACGAATGATTTATATACCATTAACCCGCTCCGTCGTGGGTCACCCGACCCCGACGGTGTATTTTTTTTGCTTCGCTGTTTCATCCACTGAGCTTGTCAAAGTGCGGTCACTGAGCTTGTCGAAGTGTCAGATTGTTATATCACCGCTAATACACGAATGTTTGTTATACCTTTAATTCGTGCATTCCCTGATAAAATCGGGGCGGGTTGTGGTATTTAAACTGATGAATTGATGAATTGATGAATTGATAATTTTATAGCCACTAATACACGAATAATTTTTTACCTTTAATTTGTGCATTTGAAGCTTCTTTAATTTTTTTTCTTGTAACATTTATTTGAAAACCCCGTCTTTAAGGTGTCATCAAAATAACGCATTATGAAAAGGTATTATGTGATTATTGCTTTGTTTTTTATGCAATGGGTAAAGGCGCAACAGGAAATATATATTTCCGGACAAGTTTTGGATTCAATTTCGGGGCAAGGTTTGGAATCTTGTGCCGTCGGGTTTTATAATGTGAAACAAGAATTGGTAACCGGTTCGGCAACTGACAGACAAGGTTATTTTGAAACCGGATTGAAACCGGGCAAATACCAAATGGTTTTGGATTATATCGGCTACCAAAAGAAAACCATACCGGTTATCATCAAACAAAACAATCAGTTTTTGGGGATTTTTAAACTGTCACCCGATAAGAATTTGTTAAAATCCGTTGAACTCAAAGCCAAAAACAAAGCATTTAAAGTAGATAAAGATGTGTTTATCGTATCCCGGAAGATGAAAGTGGCGGCGGCTAATACTTATGATATACTCGATAAAATTCAGGGACTCACTTATGACCGTTATAATGACCTAATAAAAGTGGACGGGCAAACCAATATCAAAATTTTGGTGGACGGATTGGAAAAAGACGCCGGTTATATCAAAAATCTCAATCCCGACCGGATCAAGAAAGTTGAAATTTTCCGCAACCCTGCCGGTAGGTATGCTTTGGACGGCTATACGGCGGTTATCAATGTTATTTTGAAAAAAAATTATACCGGTTTGGAACTCAATTTATCATCACAAACTCTTTGGGATACCGATATAGCCGTTAAATCGTATCTTTTACCGGTGCGCAACTTCAATACCGGATTGACTTATACTTACAACAAACTCAATATTTATTCGCAATATAGTTCTTATGCCAATGATTTTATTCTTCCAAATACAATAGTTTATAAATACAGTAACGGACGTGTTATCGATAAATCGGACGGTGGTATCAATAATTTGCAAAAAAATGTTTTAGGTGACAGGTTGATTTTGGGACTGGATTATTATATCAATCCGCACCATACTTTGAGTTTTGAAACCAGATATAACAATGTTTTTAACAGTAAAGATCACACCGGTATTCAATATGATGTCTTGGAAACACAACCTTCTGCTTCTAGTAATCATTACCAACTATTAAATTTAATTGATAGCCGTTCAAAATCCAATTCGCAATCTGTTTTTTATATCGGGAAGTTTAACGAGCAATCAGTATTGCGTATGGACGTCAATCTGTCTTTTTACAAGGATCAATCGGATAATCGATTTTTTACCGATCAAGTTTTGGACCGTTGCGACCGTTCCTTGAGTAGTCAAAACAGTTTTAAATACAATGCCGAATATACGCATCATTTGAATGAACGTAGTTCATTACAAGGCGGTTACGGATTTTACCGGCAAAAAAGTGTTAATGATTTAACGACAGTTGCCGGCAATCAAACCGGTAATCAAAATTTTGTTATGACTGACACCCGTCACAAACTTTTTGCTTATTACGGCTACAAATTCAATAAAGATTGGTCGGTCAAAACAGGTATTGCCGGAGAAATCAGCCGTCCGGAAATTTTTGGTACCAAAACAACATATTTGATTTACCAACCCTATTTGGATATCAAACACCAATTATCAAAACACATTGGTATAAAACTAAAATACCGGACTCAAAGCAGATATCCGGAATTATCACAAGCCAACCCTAATCCGGTATATTTGAATCCGCAAACCGTCCGTAAGGGAAATCCATCGTTGAAACCGGCGGTTACACACCAATTGGGCTTACGTTTTGACTTTTTCGGTGGCAGTATGTTTGCAGAACCTTATTACCATTTTTCAAACAATTATATCGGAGAAATTGCCCGGTTGCGAAATGACGGGATTATCGAACAAACTTATGAAAACATTGGTCAATACAGACATTACGGTATCAAAGGAAATATAGCGGTACCTTTTAGCAAAAAAATTTTTTGGCAAACCAATTTCGATGTCTATCACAGTCGTATTTCTTACCGTGCTAATACCAACACTTTTAATGATTACAGTCTGGAAAGTAATTTGATTTATGTAAACCGGTCCAAAGGAATCAATTCCGGATTGATTTACCAACGCGGAATGACCAAACGGATCACGCCGCAAGGATATCACAAGTGGGATAATGATTTTTTGGGATTTCTTTTTCAAAAATCCTTTTTCAAACAAAAGTTAAATGTCATGTTATTGTATATGTTACCGGTCGATTTCGGCGTGGATTATGTACAAGAAGAATATACCAAGACTTTGCAATATGAAAGTATAGCCAAATACGATATACATTTGCTCAAAAATATGGTGGTTTTCCGACTTAACTATCGTTTCAGTAAAGGAAAAGCTACCCGTAAAATCAAAAAGAATATCGAAGATAACAGCCCGAAAAATGAGAAAAAAGGGATTTTTTAGGGCTTTAAAAATTTTATGTAACTTTACTTACACAAAAAATGATATTTTGTAAATCGGATATTGCAAGATGAAACAAACAATTTTGTTTTTATTGTATTTTATTAATTTGTTAATTTACAATAATTTAACAAACATAAATGTATTGTATGCTCAAAATAACAGAACGGAAATTCGAATACAAAATGTTTCCGGTGACAGTTTAGCTATTTTGGAGCAAAAGTATAACAAGGCACACAATTGGTATAAATTAACAAGTTTATATTACCTTATAGCTCAAAAATATTATAAGTCTAAAAATTACAATTTGGCGGTATCTTACTACTTAAAGGTAGATTCCATTTCAAAACGATATGGCATTTTAACGGATACTATTGTTAAAGCCATACGTGACAGAAGTGAAATTTCAAAATTGCAATTTACCCCCGATGCCATGGATTTGGCGGAAAAATTGTCAAGAGAAGCCATTCAAAAAGCAGGACAATTACAAAATCCGGATTTAATTTTTGATGCCAAGTTATTGTTATCCGAAATTGTATTATTAAAACGGCGGCACGACGAAGCTCTTAAATTATTAAAAGAGAGTGAAAATTATTTTAGAAAAAAAGATGATGCCTTACATATGGCTCGTGTTTTTTTGTTGTATAAGATATATTACGAACATGTTTTGAAAGATTACAAAAAGACGGATTCGGTGCTCAATGTCGGTATTAGATACTTACAATCAAAGGAATTGCCGGAAAAATTAGCGGATTTACATATTTTTTATGCCAATTTTTTAAAAGACAAAATGCTTGATAATAAGAAAGCTTTGCGTCATTACAACATAGCTGACAGTTTATTTTACGCTCATGATAGTGTGCCTAAATTACACTATATCTATCTTTTGGAAGGTTTATCCGATGTTTATGAAAAATCAGGACAATACAAAAAAGCACTTTATTACAACAAGAAAGCTTATTCATTAAGACAGGAATTATATAAAAAACAGAATAAAGAATTGTCCCGTCGTTTGGAAACCCGTTATCAAGCCAAGGTTCAACGAGAACGTTTGAATTATGAATTGCAACAAAACCGGTTGTTACGGCAACAAAAATATTTTTTTGTAATTGTAATTGTACTATTGATTTTATTGTTTTCGTTGATGTATTATCAGTATAGAAACCGTCAAAAAATTATCGATAAATTAAAAGAATTGGACAAAGCCAAATCTGATTTTTTTGCTAATATTTCTCATGAGTTTCGCACACCTTTAACTTTGATTTTAGCCCCTGTAAAACAAAGACTCAATAAAAGTGATTTACAAAAAGAAGAGAAAAATCTTTTACAAATTATTCGTGTCAATGCCGAAAGATTATTGGATTTGATCAATCAAGTACTTGATTTGTCAAAATTGGAATCCGGAAAGCGAAAACTTAAAGTTACCGGTGTTAATCCCGGCGAGTTTTTAAGTTTTACGGCACACAATTTTGAGTCTTTGGCTGATCAAAAAAATATTACTTTTACCATTGATAATCGTTGTAATGTGAAAAATATTTGGATAGACAGAGATGTTGTGCAAAAAATTACTGATAATTTACTTTCCAATTCATTCAAATATACAAATCAAGGCGGGCAAGTTGTTTTTAAGTCTTATTGTAATAAGGATTATTTGCATATAATAATAAAAAATACAGGAAAATCATTGACTAACGAAGAATTACATAAAATTTTTGAACGTTTTTATCAAAAAGATATACATTCGGAAGGTATAGGTTTGGGCTTGTCAATAGTTAAACAACTGGTAGAATTTCATAAAGGTCATATTAAAGTTCGTTCCGGGAAAGACGGTTGGACGGTTTTTAAAGTGGTGATTCCCATAACTAAAAAAACTTATAAACCGGAAGAAATTGTAACAGATTATCCAAAACAAGAAAAAACGTCAATCAACGCAATCGAACAAAAACAAGAGATAATTGTTTCAGAAAATTGTCCCATAAAAAAATCAGATAATCCTTTGTTGTTGGTTATTGAGGATAATGATGCTGTCAGACAATATATTAGCAGTGTTTTTGACGATTGTTTTAAGGTTATAACAGCCAAAGACGGAAATGAAGGCATAGCCAAAGCATTTGAATTTATTCCCGATATAATTATCAGTGACGTGATGATGCCTGATTTAGATGGGTTTGAAGTTACCAAGAGGCTTAAATCCGATGAAAAAACCAACCATATACCGGTTATTTTACTGACGGCAAAAGCAGGTGAAGAAAATAAAATTGAAGGTTTGACTGCCGGCGCGGATGATTATATCGAAAAACCTTTTAATGAAGAAGTTTTAAAATTAAAAGTTAATAATCTTTTGGCGACCCGTAAAAAAATCAAAGAAAAAATACTGAAACAACATACTTATACCGGCAATATACCTGAAAATATACCGGATAAAGACACAAAATTTTTTGAACATTTGAAACAAGTGGTTGAAAAACATATTACCGACCCGGATTTTAATGCCGCAGTTTTTGCTGACTTAATGGGTATGAGCCGTATGCAATTGCACCGGAAATTAAAATCTTTAACCGGAAAATCCGCTTCACAATTTATCAGAATACAACGGCTCAATTATGCCGCTCGTTTGTTGCGTGAAACAGAAGCCAATGTGTCTGAAGTAGCTTATCAAGCAGGATTTAATGATCCCGGCTATTTTAACAAATGTTTTAAAAAACAATTTGGCAAAACACCTTTGGAATTTAAGCAGTAATTGCACAAAATGTCATATAACACTGTATTTATGTGTTAAATGTTACATTTTTACTATTATTTGTTACAATTTTACAAT
>JALWFE010000047.1 GCA_027039975.1 Flavobacteriales bacterium | reverse complement strand
TAGCGGCGTTGTTGGGCATATTTATTATCATATTTTTTGGTATTGTTGGTCTTGTTTTTTCTGATATCATTAAATATTTCCAAGTAATTTTTTTTGGAAGAGATATTTTTTGTGTAGAAAGAGAATTTTTTCAATTCTCCTTGGGTTAAACTTTTGACCAGATCTTCTAAAAAATTTCTTTTTGCCATAATACGCAAAATGATTAATATTTTAAAAATAAAGCACTAAAGTAATAAAAAAAATACAAATAAGTAAATAAATAAAAGAATAAATATGCTCTATTTGTTAATTTTATGAATATTAAATTACAAACTTTACAATTTTTACAATATATTATTTTTTTAACTAAGTGCATGCTAAAAAAATGCTTTAAGTGTTAATAATTATTTTATAGGTATTTTATCTTTAATAAATGTAAGATTTTTCAATCTAAACATACAAAATCCTTGCATTTTATGACTATCGTGATAGTACATCGTTTCCGAGCTTTTTAGCAGACTCTAGTAATAGAATTGTCCCAAAGTAACAATTTAGTATTAAATTTCGTAAATTTGACTACTTTTAATCATAGTGTATGCGTAATCAAAATTTGGATCCTGATAAAAGCCGTTTGGCACAAGCTGATTTGGAAGTAGAGAAGAAACTGCGTCCTTTACGTTTTGACGATTTTACGGGACAAGAACAAGTTATTGAAAATTTAAGAGTGTTTGTTCAAGCGGCTAATCAACGGGGTGAAGCTTTGGATCATACGTTATTTCATGGTCCGCCGGGATTGGGTAAGACTACTTTGGCGCATATTTTAGCCAATGAATTGGATGTGAATTTAAAGATTACTTCCGGTCCAGTTTTGGATAAGCCGGGTGATTTGGCCGGTTTGTTGACGAATCTTGAACCGCGTGATGTTTTGTTTATAGACGAAATACACCGGTTGTCGCCTGTGGTCGAAGAGTATTTGTATTCGGCTATGGAAGATTACCGTATCGATATTATGATAGAAAGCGGTCCGAATGCCCGGACGGTTCAGATTCATTTGGAACCCTTTACACTGGTAGGTGCTACCACCCGTTCGGGATTGTTGACAGCTCCTATGCGGGCGCGGTTCGGTATCACGGCGCGACTGAATTATTATACAAAAGAGCTTTTGACACAAATAGTCCAACGTAGTGCCGGTATTCTCAAAGTTCCCATAACGATGGAAGCGGCTATCGAAATTGCCGGTCGCAGTCGCGGGACACCCCGTATCGCCAATGCTCTATTGCGGCGTGTCAGGGATTTTGCTCAAATCAAAGGCGATGGAAAAATAACTATCGAAATAGCCAAATACGCTTTAAAAGCCCTTAATGTGGATGAACACGGGCTGGATGAAATGGATAATAAAATTCTAACCACTATTATCGATAAATTTAAAGGCGGACCGGTTGGTATCAGTACTTTGGCAACTGCCGTAGGTGAAAATGCCGAGACTATCGAAGAGGTTTACGAACCATTTCTAATCCAAGAAGGTTTTTTAATGCGAACACCACGTGGCCGTGAAGCTACCGAATTGGCTTACAAACACCTTGGAAAATTTAAAAATCCCGGTCAAGACAGTTTGTTTTAAATTTTGTGTTGATTTTTATAATTTACAATCAAAAAAAGATATAAAAAATTAAAAGAATTTGACTTTTATGACCTTTCAATACTTTTATGGTTCAAAAAAAGACATCACGATAAGATTTTAAAAACCATAAAAGACATAAAAGAAATTAAAAGAATTAGCCTTTTATGACCTTTCAATACTTTTATGGAAAAAATTTAAAACAAATTTATAAAAACTTTTATCTTTTTATCAAATTAATAGAAAATGAGAATAACAAAATCATATTTAAAGGATTTAATTTACAAAGTTAATGGTGCAGCTATTGAAGTGCACAAAACATTAGGGCCGGGACTTTTAGAAAGTGTTTATCACAAATGTTTAAAACATGAATTGTCTATTAGAAAAATAAGTTATCAATCGGAATTAGTTATTCCTGTAAATTACAAAGGATTAGAACTTGAAGCAGAATTGCGATGTGATTTATTTATAGAAAATATTTTACCTGTTGAATTAAAAGCAACAGAAGGTATTCATCCAATACATGAAGCGCAATTAATGACCTACATGAAATTATTAGAAGTACCGGAAGGTGTATTATATAATTTTAATGTTGTTAATCTTTATGAGGAAGGCCAACGAACATATGTAAATGAATTATATAGAAATTTAGACGACTAATTATAAAACCATAAAAGACATAAAAGAAATTAAAATAATAGCTCTTTTATGACCTTTCAATACTTTTATGGTTCAAAAAAATAGTACATTCGTGTATTCGTGGCCAAAGGAAAAATGTTAGAAAATTATTTTTAATTGAAAATCACTAATCGACAAAAAGAACATATCCGTCAAAAAGCCTTGGAATTGGGTTTTAACAATATAGGTTTTGCCAAGGCGGATTTTCTCGACGAAGAGGCCGGCCGCTTGGAACAATGGCTTAAAAACGGTTATCACGGCAAAATGTCGTATATGGAAAATCATTTTGACAAGCGGTTGGACCCACGTTTGTTGGTGCCGGGAGCCAAGTCGGTGATTTCATTGTCTTTTAATTATTATCCCAAACAAAAACAATCCGGAAATACTTATAAAATTGCCAAATATGCTTACGGCAAAGACTATCATTTTGTACTCAAAGATAAGTTGCGCGAATTGGTTCATTTTGTTGAAACAAATATTGCACCGGTCGAGGGACGTGTGTTTACCGATTCTGCACCGGTATTGGAACGGGCTTGGGCACGCCGGGCGGGTATAGGATGGGAAGGCAAACACAGTTTGATTATTCAAAAACGAAAAGGTTCTTTTTTCTTTTTGGCGGAAATTATCTCGGATTTGGATTTTGAAACTTACGATACACCTTTTCAAACCGGGCATTGCGGTAGTTGTACCAAATGTATCGATGCCTGTCCTACGGAAGCCATTCTCGATAACAAGACGATAGATGCCAACAGATGTATTTCGTATCTGACCATAGAATTGCGTGATGAATTACCGGCGGATATGCGCGGCAAATTTGATGATTGGATGTTCGGTTGTGATGTATGCCAGGATGTTTGTCCTTGGAACAAATTCAGTTTGCCGCACAATGAACCTTTATTAGACCCGCATCCTGATTTGTTGCAAATGACCAAACAAGACTGGGAAGAGATTACCGAAGCGGTTTTTAAAGATATTTTTAAAAAATCGGCGGTCAAACGGACCAAATACACCGGATTGAAGCGGAATATCGATTTTTTGTCCGGGTAAAACAAATGTAAATTTAATATTCAATTTGTGTTAAATTTTCTTTTTATGCTTTGCGAAATATTCTTTCCTAAAATTATCCATTGGATGTAAATCCTTTATTTGTATAAAATGACATTTATAACCACCGCGAGAAGAAAGTTTGGAACCGAAATCACATTTCGGAGAATTATCAACTTCTTTTGCAGTTGCCCAACCGGCAATGTATGCTTTGGTTCCCGGCATAATGTTACTTGCTTTTTTATCTTTGACATCAATTATTATTTGAACATAAAAAGGTGGTTTTCTTTTTTGTGCATAATCTTCTCTAACCAATAAATTTAGAGTTTCTCTAAAAGGAAATGCAGATGTTTTAATTTCAATATCATCAAAATCCACTTCACCTTTGTTTTTTCCAACTCTGTTTTTTTTCCAATCACCATACAAATACCGGGCAAATGCAAATTCTCCGAGAATTCCCGTCAAAGTATCGATTTTTGAAGCTATAGTCCTATTAACTTTTACTTTTTCTACAAGTTTTTTGGCTTCATCTATCATTTCACTTGAAATTTCAACAATCGGATATTTATTCATAAAATTAGGTGTTTAAATCATTTAATTCCGATTGAATTAAATTTAAAATTTGATTTAAATTGTTTGCAATATTATTTGAAGAAAAAACAATATGACTAATATTGTTTAATTCCGATTGAATTCTACTTAATATTTGACGGTAAGCCTGTTTAATTTCATCAATATTGCAAGGGATAAAAATACCTCCACGTCGTCCCGGATAAGGTAAACTTACCAAAATTTTTTCTTGTTTTAAAGGTATTTAAACATTATGCTGAAAATTTTCACGATTAAAATTGTAATCGTTATTGTTAACAAAATTAAATAAAGTTTTTAAATAAATTCCGTTTTTTCTTCCGCATACATTGTTATCAATTAGATATTTCACAACAATTTGCATAGCATTTTGATTATTATTTCTGTTCAAAAATTTAATGGCGTTTTGAACCCAAGAGCTATTACAATTACACATTTTTTTAGATTTAATATTATTTAATTTTTTTAGGAGAATTAAAAAGCCGGATTTTTATAGTAAAATAGAATTAATTCATTTTCAGAACTTTAATCCGGTATTTTTTTTCTTGTTTATTGGTTAGTTTGTCACTGCGTAACCAAGGATTGAGTAGTTTCAATTCTTTGTAAGACATTTTAAAATGTTTGGCAAAGCCGGTCAAATCGGTAATACTGCTGTCAACCGTTACTTCGTAGCTGTTGTAAGGAGTATATAAATCTTCTTTACTGAAAATAAATCCGAAATCTTCGGGGTGTTCCAAGATATGTTTGATAGCGATAATCCGCGGGATATAACGGGCGGTTTCGTCGTTGAGAAACAAATCGTAGTAATTATCTGTTTTTTGTTTTTCCAATTCTTGGGTTATTTTGTTCATGCCGGCGTTGTATGAAGCGGCCGCCAAGGTCCACGAGCCGTATTTCTGTTTGGCTTTTTTGAGATACCGGCAAGCGGCAGCGGTAGCTTTTTCCAAATTGTATCGTTCGTCCACTTCGTCATTGATTTCCAAGCCGAGTTCTTTACCGGTTTTTTTCATTATTTGCCAAAAACCTTTGGCGCCTGCAGGTGAGGTTACGTTTTGCAAACCGCTTTCGGCAACCGCCAAATATTTGAAATCGTCGGGAATGCCTTCTCGTTTTAAAATGGACTCTATCACAGGAAAATATTTGTTTTTACGCTTAAACAATAAAAGACCGTTGGATTGCCAATAAGTATTGACCAACAATTCCCGGTCGATACGTTCTCTGACATCTTTTTGATATAAAGGAACGGCTTCATCAACAAATTGTAATGAATCCGGGAGAGGTATGGCATAAACTTTATAATTGTTGTGAAAACCGTTTTTAACGGCTTCGTTGGTGTGAGGGTCCGTTTTAAAATTATAACCGGCTACACCGGCAATGAGCAAACCGGTAAGCAGAAAAAATATTTTTTTTGACATGAACTTACAATTTTTATCAAAAATAGTGATTTTTTTACATAAGTCAATAATTTTTTGTTTTACTGAATTTGTTAAGGTTATTTGTTGAAAAAATCTTTTATATTTTTTTGATATAAATTTTTGTGGAAAATACATTGAAAAATTTCGTTTTTGTATTAGGAAAAAAGATTTTATATTTATCGAAAAAAATAGAAATGGCTGAGCATTTTTATATAAACGATGAAATTTCACCTTTAAAAAGTGTTATTCTCGGCAGGGCGGATTCTCCCGGTCCCGTGCCACGACCGGAACAATGTTACGATCCTAAGTCCAGAGAGCATGTTCTAGCAGGAACTTACCCCGATGAAGCCGATATGATGAAGGAAATGGCCGATTTTGAACAGGTTTTAAAGAAATACGGTGTAAGAGTTTGCCGGCCGGATTTGCTCGAAAATGTTAATCAAATTTTTACCCGCGATATCGGTTTTGTTATTGAAGATATGTTTATAAAATCCAATATTTTGCCTGACAGGGAAGAAGAATTTCAAGCTATTGAAGGAATTTTGTCCCGTTTTGATCAAAATAAAATTTTTCAACCACCCGAAGAGGTTCACATTGAAGGTGGCGATGTAATGCCTTGGGGTGACTATATTTTTGTAGGCACTTACCGCCGTCCCGATTATCCCGGATACATTACGGCACGCACTAATGCCGCCGCTGTTGATTTTTTGCAAAATCTTTTTCCACATAAAAAAGTTATTGCTTTTGATTTGAAAAAATCCAATACCGATCCACGCGAAAATGCTTTGCATCTGGATTGTGTATTTCAACCGCTGGGTAAAGGTAAAGCTATTATTCATAAAGAAGGATTTTTAGACGAAAATCAATACCGTTTTTTAGAGGATTTTTTCGGCAAAGACAATCTTTTTCATATCAATAAAGACGAGATGTATGATATGTATGCCAATGTTTTTTCCATTACGCCGGAAGTAGTTGTATCTGAAAAACACAATAAACGTTTGAACGATTGGCTGCGGCAACAAGGTTTTACAGTGGAGGAAGTGCCTTACCGTGAAATAGGGAAACAGGAAGGATTGCTGCGGTGTTCCACCTTGCCTTTGCAACGGGAAAAAACCGGTTAAGTTGAAAGTGCCAAGAGGATTAGTGTCAAGTTGGATAAGGGATGAGAGATAATTAAAAATGGGAATCAGTATTGCTTTTAACAAACTTTATTACCGGTCCGCCCGCCGCGGCATTACGGCTTAATGTCAAAGTATCTTGTTGTACTTCGGCGGCATATTGTGTATTTTGAATACTGACGACATCAGAGGCGCCGACATAATCGTAAGTTCCGGAAGTAGTAACAGGTAATTCCGAATTATTTAAATCCGTATTGACCGTGACAATCAGTTCGTTATATTTGTTAAATTCCCAAATGATTTCACCTTGAATATAGGTCTCCGTATGATTTTGTTTGGAAAATTGTATTAAGGACCATTGACCGTAATAGGCGGGATCTGATTTTTCATCTTTCTCATCGCAAGAAAAAATTAATAACAATAATAAAACCGGTATAATAAACTTTTTCATTTTTAAAGATTTTTTTAACTTATTCAATGACAAAGATATAACATATTGTTGTTTTTTCAACTAAGTTTACAAAAAAAAATCCTTTTTTGAATTGGAAAAATTTAGCTTACTTTTGTAAGACAAAATCAGAATTGGTATGCATAATACAACAATTGAAAAATATCCGCCGCAAATCAGGAGAGATATTGTGCGAATGGTACATGATGCTCAATCGGGGCATCCGGGTGGGTCGCTCGGAACCGTTGAGTTTTTTACGGCTTTGTTTTTTAAAATTATGGATATTGACCCCGGAAAATTTTCCGTAAAAAGTACCGGAGAAGATACTTTTATATTATCCAATGGACACATAACACCTGTTTATTACAGTACGTTGGCACGGCGCGGGTATTTTGATATTAGAGAATTGGCAACATTCCGGCGTTTTGGGACACGGTTGCAAGGACATCCTTCCGTACATGACGGTTTGCCCGGTGTGCGTATCGCCAGTGGATCGCTAGGACAAGGATTGTCCGTAGCTTTGGGTGTGGCACAAGGCAAAAAATTAAATAATGATACACATCTGGTTTATACTTTGCACGGTGACGGTGAATTGCAAGAAGGACAAATCTGGGAAGCCGTATTATATGCCGGAGCCAAAGGTATTGATAATTTAATAGCGACTGTTGATTATAACAATGCACAAATTGACGGCAAAGTGGACGATGTGTTGAGTTTGGGCAATTTGAAAGCCAAATTTGAAGCATTTAATTGGAAAGTGGTCGAAATTAAGGAAGGTAACAATTTACAAGCGGTTATTGAAGGGCTGTATCAAGCTAAATCTTTAACCGGAAAAGGCAAACCTGTCGCTGTTTTGCTGCATACTTTGATGGGTTACGGTGTTGATTTTATGCAAGGAGACTATCGTTGGCACGGCAAACCGCTTAATGATGAACAACTGGAAAAAGCTTTGGTACAATTACCGGAAACATTGCAGGATTATTAGTCAGTTGAAAGTTGAAAGTGCCTAGTGGAAAGTGCGGATTAGTAGAAAGTTGGATAAGGGATAAGAGATAAGGGATGAGGGATGAGGGATAATTTAGTGGAAAGTGCCTAGTGGATACTTCGACAAGCTCAGTGCATCGCTGTGGTAAAAATAAAATTTAAATGAATAATACATCCGACATCCAACATCCGACACTAGTCATCCGACATCTGACATCCGGCACCTGACATTCGACCATCAAATAACCAAATAACCAGATAACCAAATAACCAGATAACCGATTAACCAAATAACCAGATAACCAATAAAATGAAAAAATATACCTATACAGAGAAAAAAGATACCCGCTCGGGTTTTGGCGATGCTTTGACAATTCTGGGTCGTCAAAATGAGAATGTTGTCGCTTTAACCGCCGACGTTGCGGGTTCGGTAAAAATGACTGATTTTGCCAAAGAATTTCCCGGACGCTTTTTTGATACGGGCATTCAGGAAGCCAATATGATAGGGATGGCGGCCGGATTTACCTTGGAAGGGAAAATACCTTTTGCCGCTACTTTTGCCGAATTTATTTCGGGAAGGGTTTATGACCAAATCCGCCAAGCTGTGGCATACAGTGAAAAAAATGTCAAAATTTGTGCTTCACATTCGGGTTTGACTGTAGGGGAGGATGGTGCTACACACCAAGCCCTTGAAGATTTGGGTATGATGAAAATGTTGCCCGGTATGACGGTCATCAATACTTGTGATTACAACCAAACCAAAGCCGCTACTTTGGCTATTGCAGAACATCCGGGTCCGGTTTACCTTCGCTTCGGACGTCCGAAAGTGCCGAATTTTACACCCGCAAATCAAAATTTTGAAATAGGTAAAGCCGTTATATTAAACGAAGGCAAGGACGTCAGTATTTTTGCAACGGGACATTTGGTTTGGCCGGCTATCGAAGCGGCTGAAAAATTAGAAGCCGAAGGTATCAGTGTTGATTTGATAAATATTCATACCATAAAACCTCTGGATGAAGAAACAATTTTGAATTCGGTCAAAAAAACCGGTGCGGTTGTTACTTGCGAAGAGCATAACAGATTTGGGGGGGTAGGTGAAAGTATCGCAGCATTATTGACTAATAAATTACCAACACCGCAGGAGTTTGTCGCTGTTAATGACCGTTTCGGAGAATCAGGAACCGGCAATGAATTGATGCATAAATACGGATTGGATACCGAAGGCATTTACAAAGCGGTAAAACGGGTATTAAACAAAAAATAATAACCGGTGAGCGAAGAAAATACAAGACATATCAAACAAGTGATCGCGGCTTTGCGTAAAGACAAAAAACTCAAAAAAGGTCTTGAAAAAGCGCAAGTCAAACAATTGTGGAAAGATTTAATGGGCGAAACAATAGATAAATTTACCTCAAATATCACGTATCAAAACGGTATTTTGACCGTTTATCTAACCTCGTCGGCAATGCGGGAAGAACTCAATAGAGGCAAAAATAAAATTGTTAATCTTTTGAACAAGGAATTGGGAGAAAAAGTTGTAAAAAAAATCATTTTTAAATAATCTTATTTAATAATCGTAAAATTTAAACTTTTTGTTTAATCTAAAAGAAAATAGCATCCGGAGAAAAACCGCCGAAATGATAAAAAAACTCTCTCAGCGGCAGATATCCGTTAGTCCGATAAGCAGGGTGGCTATTCTTAACAATCCGCAGTCAAATTTGACTTTTGAAAATTTAAAGTATGTTCAAAAAGCTTTAAAATTAAGCAGTAGTCAATTTGACATTTTTACTTTTAAAGAAAAAAACGATCATTACAACGAATTACGCGGTATAGTGACCGATAAAGATGTGTTCTCTTTATCCGGAAAGATTAAAGCTCCTGAAATTTTGGAGTTTTTGGACAAATCTTATGATTTATTGCTGGATTTTACCGGCATGACCAATCTTTACGAAAAATACCTGTCTCTGTCTATCAAGGCCAATTTTAGAGTTGGTTACTTTAACGAAGAAGAATTATACGATTTGATGATCGAAGTGGCAAAAGGAAAAATTAAACCGTTTGTAGACGAAACAGTCCGTTGTCTGAAAATTTTAGGGCTACTCAAAAGCGATAATGGTAGATGAATATTCTTTTTGTAATGGGAATAATATTTGAAAATCCAAAAATTATTGAAATCTAATTCTTTTGAAAAGCTTCCTGAGAAAAATAAAAAACTTAAATTTGTTCAAAATTTATTTTGAATGAAAAAGATTTTATTGTTTTTTTTACTTTCAATGTCTTTACATTTATCAGCTCAAGAAAAACTTTATAACAAAAAAGCCGGAAGTCAATTAAAAATCCCATATAATACGTTTGATTACAACGAAATAGAAGGGCATTTGGCCGATACGGTTCATACAGCCTTAAAACCTTTACATTATTATGAAATATCACCCGGGATTATAGAAAACAGATACCGGCATTTGCTTTTACACAAAACAACTTGGTTTGGTCGCAAACTTTTTGACGAGCATTTTTTTGCTATACTCGGCCCCGATTATTGGATAAGTATTGACCCTGTTGTTGACGGGCGTTTCGGTAAGGATAATTTGAATACCAAAACTTTTCAAAACACCCGTGCTATCAGAGTTGAAGGAATTTTGGGTAAAAAATTCTCTTTTAGTTCGACCATAGCCGAAAATTATGCTGTCTTTCCAAAGTTTTTAGACCGTTATGCTTGGGCAACACGGCCGCATGTTGTTCCGGGATACGGCCTCAATAAGAGTGAAGATCTTATTCATGTGGATTATCCTTATGCCGCAGGCTATATAGCTTATAAGCCAAGTAAATTTTTCTTTTTCGAACTTGGTCACGGCAAACATTTTATAGGCGAAGGTTACCGTTCGTTGTTTTTGTCGGACAATGCCACCAATTATCCGTATTTTAAAATTTCGGCAAGATTCTGGCATGTCAAATACACGACAATGTGGACGGCTTATCAAGATTTAAGACCGGAGTTTACGGTAAACGGTGTTTATAAAAAGAAATTTTCCGCTATACATTATATCAGTTGGAATGCTACAAAAAAACTGCATTTCGGTTTTTTCGAATCGGTGATTTGGTATAATGAAAACCGTCGCGGCTTTGATGTTAACTTTTTAAATCCGTTGATTTTCTTTAAAACGGCAGAATATGAAGCAGGCTCAAATGCTTCCAATACCGTTGTAGGATTGTCGTCAAGGTACCGGTTACCTTACAAAATCCATATTTACGGACAATTTTTATTGGATGAAATGACGGTTAAGAAATTTTTTAGCGAAAAAGGTTATTGGGGAAACAAATTCGGATACCAGATAGGGCTTAAATATCACGATGCTTTCAATATCAGAAATTTATTTATACGTATGGAATATAATCACGTGCGTCCTTATACCTACGCTCACAATACTTTGACCAATTATGCTCACAACTATCAAGCATTGGCGCATCCTTGGGGGGCTAATTTTGAAGAGTTTTTGTCTGAACAGCAGTACCGTAAAAAACGTTTTTTTGTGCATAACGTAATGATTTCAGGCAAAAAAGGTTTTGATTTTCCCAATGATTCCACCGCTTATGGTGGAGATGTTTATCATTATATCAATCCGGGCAACAGAAATGATGATAAATACATATTACAAGGCAATTTAGGGAAAATATTTTACGATAATTTTGAAGCCGGCTATATCGTTAATCCGGCAACAAATCTTAAATTTTTCGGAGGTTTTATCTATCGTAAAACCAGTATAGAAGTTCCAACGAAAACAATAAAAAACGAAACCGTTAAATATTTTTATATAGGCATAAGGACACATCTGTGGAACGATCATTTTGATCAATTTTAAATCCGGTAGCAATATTGACCTAAGGTTGTAAGTTTTATTTGAGAATTGAAAAATGGATAATTATTGAGGAATTGAGGAATTGAGGAATTGAGGAAATGAGGAATTGAGGAATTGAGGAAATGAGGAATTGAGGAAATGAGGAATTGAGGAAAAATAATAAAATTAAAAAAATAAATGAACTGAAACAAAATATTAATTCATAAATGTAAAACAGGAATATAGTATAAAGTAATAAGCAATAATCAATGAAATAATATTTTATGAACCACAAAAAATCTGAAATCTGAAATCTGAAATCGAAAATCGAAAATCTGCACTTCGACAGGCTCAGTGACCGTTTTTGAAGTCAATAAAAATCCTCAATTCCTCAATTTATAAGACGAACATAAAGTATGAAATAGAAAACAAACATCAAACAACGTCATATTCAATGAAGCACAATAAGTCCTCAATTCCTCAATTTATGAAACAAACATAAAGTATGAAGCAATAAACCATCATCAAAGTACAAAATATTCTATGAAACACAATAAATCCTCAATTCCTCAAATTATAAGACGTACATAAAGTATGAAACAGTAAAAAAACATCAATGAACGAAATATTCAATGAAGCATAATAAATCCTCAATTCCTCAATTTAAAAAACGAGCATAAGGTATGAAGTATTAAACAATCATCTAAGAATCCAAATAATCTATGAACCAAAACTTTTAACTTTCAACTTTTAACTTTCAACTAATTATAAATCCTCAATTCCTCAATAATATGAAAATAGCTTTAGCACAAATTAATGTTATTATCGGTGATTTTGAAAACAATAACCGTAAAATTTTAAATTACATTTCACGGGCAAAAGATATGGGAGCCGCTATGGTTATTTTTCCCGAATTGGCGACAACCGGTTACCCGCCGCGTGATTTTTTGGAATTTTCGGATTTTATCGAAAAAGCAGAACAAAGTATCGAAAAAATCAAAGAAGCCAGTAAAGATATAGCCGTTGTAATTGGTTCCCCGACCCGCAATCCGGTGGTTGAAGGAAAAGATTTGTATAATTCGGTTGTTTTTTTGTATCAAGGAAAAGAAATTTACCGTCAACATAAAACATTATTACCGACTTATGATATTTTTGATGAAGCCCGGTATTTTGAAGAAGCTACCCGGTGGCAGGTTGTCCGGTTCAAAGGTTATAAAATAGCTTTGAGTATCTGCGAAGATTTGTGGAATCTGGGTAATGAAAATCCGCTTTATACGATTAATCCTATGGAAAAACTGATGCCACAACAGCCTGATTTTATTATCAATGTATCTGCCAGCCCGTTTGATTATACCCATGCGGCTGAGCGTATCAGAATCCTCAAAGAAAATGTTAAAGCTTATCAAATACCGCTTTTTTATGTCAATCACGTCGGGGCACAAACCGATATTATTTTTGATGGTGGGTCGTTGGTTATAGCACCTGACCAAACGGTGCATACCGAGATGCCGTATTTTAAAGAAGGTTTGCAAATAATCGATTTGGAAGATGTTAATGGAAGCACAACCAACAGGGAACAACCCAAAGACAAAATTCCGTTGATACATGATGCTTTGGTGTTAGGTATCAAAGATTATTTTGGAAAAATAGGTTTTAAAACGGCTATCACCGGTTTGTCCGGAGGGTTGGACTCTGCTGTAACCACTGTTTTGGCTGTCGAAGCACTTGGTAAAGACAATGTAAGGGTTTTGTTGATGCCGTCTCAATTTTCGTCGGAGCATTCGGTTAAGGATGCCGTAGATTTGGCTAAAAACCTTGGTATCCGTTACGATATTGTTCCGATTAAAGATATTTTTAAAAGTTATTTGCAACAACTTAATCCGCTTTTTGAAGGGCGAGATTTTGATGTAACCGAAGAGAATATCCAGGCCCGTATCAGAGGTAATTTGTTGATGGCTCTTTCCAACAAATTCGGTAATATTTTGCTCAATACCACTAATAAAAGTGAGATGGCAGTAGGTTATGGTACGCTTTACGGTGATTTGGCAGGCGGTTTATCCGTTATCGGTGATGTGTATAAAACGGAAGTTTACGAGCTTGCCCGGTATATCAACAGGCATAAAGAAATTATTCCGTTTCATACGATACAAAAACCACCTTCTGCGGAGTTACGTCCCGGTCAAAAAGACAGTGACAGTTTGCCGCCTTATGATATTTTAGATACTGTTTTAAAACAATATATCGAAAACCGGCAAGGTCCCAAAGAAATCATTGCACAAGGTTTTGACCCTTCATTGGTAGAGAGGATATTAAAAATGGTTAACCGTAACGAGTTCAAACGGCACCAGACAGCACCGGTTTTACGGGTCAGCCCCAAAGCATTCGGTATGGGCAGGCGTATGCCTATTGTTGCTAAATATTTGGAATAGTTATTTTTTAAACAATCCCGATTTAAGAGCGGCATCTTCAAATACTTCAAAAGGCGTCCGGTGTTCGATATCGTATTCGAATATTTGGTAATGTTGCCGCCATTCTTTGAGTAATTTTTTAGTGATTTCAGGTTGGACAACCGTGTCGTATTTGCCTAGACTAATCGTGTGCAAGGTGTCGGTTGCTATGTAGCGGTTATCAGGTCGTACTATAAGGCTCATTACCAATGCCGGATTGAGTAAGAGGGTCGGGATACGGTAGTAATTGCCCAGATGAAAACCTAAAAATCCCCCCATACTGCTACCGACAATGACAGTGGGACGGAATTTTTTCACCAATTTTTCGAGCATCCGGTATGTTACGGGGATATTCCTGTAAGATAACAACGGATTAACCACTTTGCCGAATTGTTGTAACCAATCGGTACGTTCGTTTAGATTAGTACTTTTCAAACCGTGTAAATACAAAGTGGTCATAGGTTTAGATATTGTATTATTTTTTCAGTTGCTCCTACGTTTTTTAAAGCATATTCTTTTGTAATATTAGATTTTTGTATGCGTAATGCCGGATTTTGAATCAGTATTTCCAAAACATTTTTCAATTCATCATAATTTTGTATGGTAATCAATCCGCCTAATATTTTTAAATCTACCGCTTCTTTAAATTTTTTGATATGCGGTCCGGTAATAATGGGAACACCGAATACCGCCGGTTCTTGAACATTGTGAATACTCTTGCCGAAACCATTGCCGATATATACGATATCAGCATCTGCGTAAATTTTTTTAAGTAATCCTATTGTGTTCAAAATCAAAACTTTATAATCTGTCAAATCCATACCGTGCTGCAAATCCGTATAACGGATAAAGGGCACTTGCAATTTACTTTCAATTGCGGTTATATGCGCATCGTCTATTTCGTGAGGTGCTATTATCATTTTTATACCACCGGGGCTTTCATTGATAAAACGGATGAGCAAAGTTTCATCTTCGGTCCAAGTGCTGCCGGCTATCAATAAAATTTTGTCTTGTTTGAAATTCTTTACGAAATCATAATCCGCCACCGTGCGGGCAATCTGATACACACGGTCAAAACGCGTGTCACCGGTTACCGTAACATTTTGAAAACCTTGTTGTTGTAAAACTTTTTTACTGTTTTCGTCTTGTACAAAAAAACGGGTTATGGCTTTTAACGACGTTTTTAGCCAAGGACTGTAAGCTTTAAAAAAAGGATGATTGGCGGTAAACAAACCGGAGACCAGATAAGTGTTGATGTGTCTGTTTTTTAATTCGTGTAAAAAATTGGGCCACAAATCGTATTTGATAAAAAATACGGCTGCCGGTTGTATCAAATCCAAAAATTTATGGACGTTACGGCGGGTATCTATGGGTAAGTAAGTGACACAATCCGCCGGTGTTTTGTCTTTTTTTACTTCGTAACCCGAAGGTGAAAAGAATGTTAAAACAATCCGGTAATCAGGATATTTTTCTTTTATTTTTTCAATAAGCGGCAGTGCTTGTTCGTATTCGCCGAGTGACGAGACGTGAAACCAGATATTTTTTATATCAGGTTGCAAGCAAGTTTTAAGTTTTGAAAAAATTTGTTTTTGTCCGGCAACAAAATACCGGACTTTTTGTCCAAAAAAATTTCCGAAAAGTTTTAAAAACCATCCGGAAACCGTTAACAATATATTGTATAAAAATTTCAATTTTTAAAAATATCGGTAAATTGCAAACAAAGGTTTTATGCCAGTCTCAACGGCATTACTAACATTGTGATGAATTCGCCTTCTTCCAAACCGTCCACAGGATAAATCAATGCCGCCCTGCTGGGCAAAGACATATTGAAAGATATTTCTTCGGATTCGAGATTGGAAAGCATTTCGATTAAAAACTTGGAATTAAAACCGATAGAGATATCTTCACCTTGATAATTACAAGTCAACCGTTCTTCTGCGTGACTGGAAAAATCCAAATCTTCGGCGGAAACTTTTAATTCGGACCCTACAATATCAAAACGTATCAAATGTGTGGCTTTACTGGCAAAAATATCAACCCGTTTTATAACATTGAGCAGATTTTGCCGGTCAATAATCATAACATTCGGATTTTCAGCCGGGATAACCGCTCTGTAATTGGGATAATTTCCGTTGATTAACCGGGTTAAAATTTCCATATTTTCAAAGACAAACTTAACATTTCTGTCATTATAGGTAATGTTAACTTCGTCTTCAAAACCGGCGAGATGATTTTTTAAAATTTGTAAAGGTTTTTTAGGAACGATAAATGAGATTTCGGAAGGTGCTTTTAAATCTTGTCGTTCATATTTTACCAATTTATGCGCATCGGTAGCGACAAAGTTCAAACTTTCGGGTGAAAATTCAAATAATACACCTGTTAAAGCCGGCCGTAAATCATCGTTTCCGGTGGCAAAGATTGTTTTACTTACGGCATTTGCCAAAATACTGCCGGGTATATATAAATTTTCCGATTCGTCCACTTCTACAGGGCTGGGATAATCTTCGGCATCACTGTAAGCAAAACTGTATTTTCCGGTTTCGGTGATGAGATTTACCGTGCCGTCGTCATTAAACATAAATGTCAGGGGTTGAACCGGCAAAGCTTTAATCGTATCTACCAACATACGTGCCGGCAATAGAAAAGAAGCGCTTTCACTTGATTCGACCGGAACAGTTGCCGTCATCGTGGTTTCCAAATCGGAAGCGGTAATTTTTAAAGTATTTTGATGTAGTTCAAATAAAAAATTATCTAAAACCGGAACCGTATTATTATTGTTTATAACGTTTCTTAATGCTTGTAAATTTTTGATTAAATCGTCACTGGATACTAAAAATTGCATAATCTTATATTTTTGCGTAACAAAAATACAAATTATTTTTCAGTTTGAGACGGGAATGTATATTTTATACCGATACTGACATTTTCCGATAAAAATATACTCGTTTGAAAGTCCAGTTGCCAATGTTTGTCCAAATCCACATCAACGCCAAAAAGAAGTTGCAAATAATCGTAATATTTGTTTTTGAACGGATTATCGGTGTTGTGATAGATTAAGATTCCATTGTCATAAATATCATAGGTATAAATAAAGTTGAAGGGAATATTTAATTTGGCAACGAAAAGCAGATGCCATTTATTGTCATTTGAAAAGCGAAAATAAAGCGGTGCGGACAAATGCCAAAGCTTTAAATCGATATCAAAAGTAATGCTACCGGATTTGTGTAATAAACCACCGTGATACATTCCTATTTCTATGTCACTGAATACGTTCCATTCCTTGATTAAAGGGAACTCGATACGGGCATCAAAACCCGGTTGGATATGGATTGTTTGCTTTTCGTAAAAACAGAGGTTCGTCATTTAAATAATAAAAGATAGAATCGTCACCGAATTCATTAAATTCTATGGTACAATTTTGAAACGAGGCAAGCATTATAACGACGAAAAATCCAAAAAGAAAAAATTTTTTTTCAGTCGTAAGTTTAATTTTAAAAAGAAATAAAACAATAATTATTCCAAAAATATTTATTTTTGTTTCAGAGGTAAAATTAAGACTATGAAAGTATTGGTTACCGGTGGTTTGGGATTTATCGGGTCTCATACGGTTGTTGCTTTGCAAGAGAAGGGTTACGATGTTGTGATTATAGATAATTTGTCCAATTCGGTTATCAGTGTTCTTGACGGTATTACCCGGATTACCGGTATCCGCCCGGAATTTGAAGCAATTGATTTACGGGACAAGCCGGTTGTTATCGATTTTTTTGACCGCCATAAAGATATCGGCGGAATTATACATTTTGCGGCTTCCAAAGCGGTCAATGAAAGTGTGCACAAACCTTTGTTGTATTACGAGAATAATATCGGGACATTGGTCTATCTATTGCAGCAAATGCAAGAAAAAGGGATTGAAAATTTTATTTTCAGTTCGTCTTGTACGGTTTACGGTGAACCTGACAGTTTGCCTATAACGGAATCCGCTCCCGTAAAACCTGCGTTTTCACCTTATGGCAATACCAAACAAATAGGCGAGGAGATTATACGTGATACATCCAAAGCATATCCGGAGTTTAAAAGTATCGCTTTGAGATATTTTAACCCTATCGGGGCACATCCTAGTGGACATATCGGTGAATTACCTTTGGGTGTACCGCAAAATCTGGTGCCTTTCGTTACGCAAACCGCTGCCGGTATCAGGGAAGTTTTATCTGTTTTCGGTGATGATTACCCTACTCCCGACGGCACCGCTATTCGTGATTATATTCACGTAGTTGATTTAGCCGAGTCGCACGTGGTGGCACTGGAACGTTTATTTGACAATAAACAAAAATCCAATTTTGAAATCTTCAACATCGGTACCGGTCGCGGTAGTTCTGTTATGGAAATTATCAAAACTTTTGAAAAAGTCAACGGTGTTAAACTAAATTATAAGATTGTAGGCAGACGTGAAGGGGATGTAACAGCTGTTTGGGCCGATACGAGTTTGGCTGAGAAAGAACTGGGTTGGAAAGCCCGTCTAACAATGGAAGACGCCTTGCGTGACGCTTGGCATTGGCAACAAAAAATTTCTGCAAAAAAAAATGTATGATTATATCGTCGTAGGATTAGGAATTGCCGGATGGTCGTTTATTCAACAACTGGACGAAAACCGGCAAAATTATATCGTATTTGACAATCGTTCCCAACAATCGACCCGTATCGCCGGAGGGATGTTCAATCCGGTGATTCTCAAACGTTTTACACCTGCTTGGAAAGCACACGAAATGTTACAATATGCCTTGTTGCAATTTCAAAAAGCCGAACTGCAATACGGAAAAAAATACATACATTATATAGATATTTACCGCAAACTGACCGGGGTGGAAGAACAAAACAATTGGATGGCGGCATCGGATAAACCGGTATTGTCGGTATATATGAAAGATATTGTTTACGAAAGTATCGACGGTATTGAAGCACCTTACGGTTTCGGTGTATTGCAAGGCACCGGCATTGTCAATGTCAGTCAATTGCTGGACGATACCGTAGAAAGATTGAAAAAATATCAAAAATTGATAGAAACGGTATTTGATTATAACAGGTTGGAAATTTATGACCATTATGTTGCTTATCAAGGTATTAAAGCCCGTAAAATCGTTTTTGCCGAAGGTTACGGTTTAAAACAAAATCCGTTTTTTAATAATTTGCCTTTGACCGGCACCAAGGGTGAGATGTTGATGATTGAAACGGAAGCGGATATTCCTTATGTTATCAAATCCAATGTTTTTATAGCGCCTAATGTAGCTAAAAAGGGTCAGTATTACGTAGGAGCAACATATAATTGGAATGATAAAACCAACATACCGACACCGGCGGCACGTGAGCATCTCGAAAACAAATTGAAAAAACTCTTAAACTATCCTTATCAAGTAATATCGCAAAAAGCCGGCATCCGTCCTACGGTTATCGACCGGCGACCGCTTGCGGGAAAACATCAGGTATATAAAAATCTCGGAGTTTTAAACGGCATGGGAACCCGTGGTGTTATTTTGGCGCCTACGATGTCCCGGCAATTATTTAATTATTTGGAGTTTGATATGCCTTTGATGAGAGAAATTGATATCAGACGGTTTGAAGGTAGAAGTTATTAATCTTTATTTCTGCAAATTTTGTAATTTTTTTAAATCAGAAAAAAGGAGTTTGATATTTTCATAAGAATTTTCAAGCGGAAAATCGTCAGAGGTTACCTCAATCCATTCCACCCTTTCAATACCTTCCTCGGTTTGTGGTTTTAAGGCACTTTTTTCTTGTTCGTTCATCTTGAACCAATGTGTGATTTTAAGCCGTTTTTTGTTATTGTCGTTAAACAGATGATAAGTGTCTAACAAAAAATGGTCTATTTCAATATTTTGAATACCACATTCTTCTTTTACTTCCCTAATAGCTGTTTCAGCCGGTTCTTCACCGGGTTCCATTTTCCCTTTGGGTAAATCCCATTTACCGTTTCTGAAAATAAATAAATATTTGTGTTCGTCATTTTCAACGATGCCACCGGCCGCTTCTATAACGTCAAAATGCATTTTAAATTTTTCCCAAGCTTCATCGAGATGCGGATGATACAAAAAAATCTCGGGCAAAAGATTGGCTTGTAATTTGGTGATAACTTCGTCCAAGTTTACCGACGAAAAAGCATAAAGATTTTCGGAACTTTCATTAAGATTGTCCGTAATCGTTATTGCTTTATCAAATATGTAAACTTTATAGGACATTGTTCTTAATTTATCAAACAAATTTAAGAATAAACATTAAAAAATGAAAATTTTTCATTCGAATTTTTTTTTAAAAAATTAATAAGGTATTGAAAATCAATTTTTTGAAAAAAAGAATACCGGTATAAAACCGTGGAATAAATTTGAGATGAAAGATTAAAAAATTGTTGATGCCAAGCCGGAAAAAGTTTGTGACTTTTGACTAAAAATATTTCAAATTTCTTATGGCTTGCAAAGGATTATCGTGATTAAAAATATAGCTGGCTGCCACCAGAATATCGGCGCCGGCGGCAAAAAGTTTGGAAGCATTATTGTTATTTACACCGCCGTCAACTTCAATCATAGCTTTGGAATTGGTGGCAAGTATTAAATCTTTGGCTTCGGTTATTTTTTTGTAAGTATGTTCAATAAATTTTTGACCGCTGTATCCGGGATTGACAGACATTATCAAAACCAAATCCAATTCGGAAACAATATCTTTAAGTAAATTGACCGGTGTATGAGGGTTAAGCGCCACGCCTGCTTTCATACCGATTTTTTTGATTAAATCGATGGTCCGGTTTAGATGAGTTTGTGTTTCGTAATGCACTGTCAGGACATCAACACCTACCAGTTTAAAATTGTGAATATAACGTTCAGGTTTTTCAATCATCAGATGAGCGTCAAATACTTTTGTCGTAAGTTTGCGCAAACTTTTTATAACCGGCATGCCGAAACTGATATTCGGTACAAAATTGCCATCCATTACATCCAAATGCACCCAGTCCGCTTCGCTTTCATTGAGCATTTTAAAAACTTTTTCCATATCGGCAAAATCGGCGGATAATATGGAAGGTGCAATAATAGGTGTTTTCATATCCTTGTTTTTTTGGCGAATTTACTAAGAAAAAAGTGTTTACGGAATTTTTTTGTTTATTTTTGTCCGGCATTCTTTTGTTGTTAACCTTTAAAATTATTTTTTTACCGATGAATTTCATTCTTTTTGACGATAAACAGATTAAAAAATCGCTGTTACCATTAACTTATTTCAGACCTGTTAGCGATATTCGTTGCGGTATATTCACAATAAAAGAAAAATGGACGCATCTTTTAAACGGTCCCGTTAGTGTTTTATCCGCGGATTATCTTTCCAATAAATTTCCCGTGCATTTTGAAAATGACAATGTTTATATCAATAGCGCATTATTGCCTGATAAAAATTTGTTAAGTGCTATAAATCAATTGCAAACAAATGAACAATTGGTTTACAAAAACAAAACTTTGGCTTTTAGAGCCGAAAAGTTGTCTTGGGAAACTTGTCAGGATTTTAAAGGTAAAATTATCGTTTATCAAAAACCTGTTAATACCATTGAAAAACTTTATGATATTTTTCAAAAGAACGGGGAACAAATTAAAATGGATTACGATTTGATTACCCGTAACCGTTCATCACAAGAATTGTCACAAACCAATGTTAAGATAGGAGCACATCCTGTTTTTATCGAAGAAGGAGCTGTTGTAGAAGCGGTTATTTTCAACACGGAAGCTGGTCCGGTATATGTAGGTAAAAATGTTAAAATATTGGAAGGCAGTATGATTCGTGGTCCGTTTGCCGCACTCGACAATAGTGTGGTTAAAATGGGTGCAAAGATTTACGGTGGAACTACTTTGGGACCGAATACCAAAGCAGGCGGTGAAATCAAAGAAACGGTATTTTTTGGCAATTCCAATAAAGGACATGACGGATATCTCGGTGATTCGGTCATTGCCGAATGGTGCAATTTGGGAGCGAACACCAACAATTCTAATCTTAAAAACAATTATTCCAATGTCAAACTTTGGGATTATACACAAATGGATTTCGTAGATACAGGTTTACAATTTTGCGGTTTGATTATGGGTGACCATTCCAAATGCGGTATTGCTACGATGTTTAATACGGGTACTGTTGTAGGTGTGAGCAGTAATATTTTTGGCGGTGATTACCAACCCAAATTTTTTCCTTCCTTTAAGTGGGGTGGGCAACAATATACCGATTATCGCTACGATAAAGCCGTGGAGGTGGCTACTGCCGTTATGAAACGCCGTCAAAGAAATTTTGAAGGTGTTGAAGCGGATTTGTTTGAAAAAGTTTATGAATTGGTTAAGCAAATTGAAAAGTAACGAATTCTCAGGTAAAATAATTTAAAATTTGACGGATACCTGATAAATAAGAAGCGCCGAACAAATTGACATGCACCAATAACGGATATAGTTGATAAATTTTAAGACGTTCTTGCCATCCCGGTTCCATTGGTAATAATGCTTGATAACGTTCATAAATTTCCCGTGGAAAACCGCCGAACAGTTGCATCATAGCCAAATCCACTTCCCGGTGTCCGTAGTAAACCGCCGGGTCAAAAATAACGGCACGTCCTTGCAGATTGTAAAAATAATTGCCCGACCATAAATCACCGTGCAATAAAGCGGGACGTTCTATCCAAAGCAGTTCCGGTAATTTTTGGTATAGTCGGTCGAATTGGTGCAAAATTTTTGAAGGCATCGTGTTGCCGGCCAAACGGATTTGAAATTGCAAACGGTTTTCAATATAAAAATCTATCCAATCGTCCTTAAAACTGTTTTTTTGAGGCAAACGTCCTATATAATTGTCATAGGATAAGCCGTATTGCCTATGCGTTGTTTGATGTAATTTTGCTAAACTTTCCGCAAAATTTTTGGGATTTTCCGTTTGGTGCAGGGGTTCGATATAAGTTATCAGTAAAAAAGAATGTCTTTCGAAAATGCCGGTGTGATATACTTCCGGCACGACAAAAGATTGTGTTCCGGCTAATAATTTCAGGCCGTCCGCTTCTTTTTCAAACATATCGAGTTTGTCACTGGTGTTGAGTTTGATAAAATAATCGCGGTCCGTCATTGCCAAACGGTAAGTATCGTTGATATCGCCACCCGATATGCGTTCGTATGCTCGCAAACGCACCGGTTTTTGTTCAATTTGGCTGCAAATATCTTCTATGTGTTTGATGAATGGAGTGTGTAACATAGGAGTTGAAAGTTGCACTTCGACAAGCTCAGTAACCTTAGTTAAAAGTTGAATGTTGAATGTTGTAAACAACTGACTTCAACATTATGAACATTACAAACATTATGAAATTTTAACTAACTTCATCTTGCTTTTCAATCCGTCGATATCCAATTCCACACCTTCATCCAGTTTGTCCGTCCAAATGATTTCATCGGTCAAAGTTTCATTTTTGATATAGTCTGCCATGGCATCTGCGGCTTTTTTGAGTATATCATTGTGAACAAGGTATAATTTGATACGGTCGGTAACTTCCAGACCACTGTCTTTACGGTAATTTTGAATACGGTTGACCAAATCGCGTGCCAATCCTTCTTGACGTAATTCATCCGTAATATTGATATCCAAAGCTACCAATACGTCGTCTTGCTGTGCAATGGTCCAACCCTTGATTTCCTTAGCGGTAATCTCCACTTCGTCTTTGGTCAGCGTAATGGTTTTATCGCCGAGATTCAATTCTATTTGGCCGTTTTTTTCGAGTTTGGCAATATCTTTCGGTTTCATTTGATTGATTTTTCCGGCTATTTTACCCATTTCTTTACCGTATTTGGGGCCTAAAATTTTAAAATTGGGTTTTGCCGATTTGACAATCACACCCGAAGCATCGTCAAGCAGTTGCATTTCTTTGACATTGATTTCCGATAACACCAAATCTTTGATGGCTTGCAAATCTTCACGGTCTTGGTCAGACAATACCGGAATCATGATTTTTTGCAAGGGCTGACGCACTTTAATTTTTTCTTTTTTACGTAATGACAACGCCAGAGATGAAATCAATTGGGCTTTTTGCATTTTGCGTTCCAAATCTTTGTCTATTTCTAGTGGATTGGCTTGCGGGAAATCCGACAGATGTACCGATTCAAAATTTTCTGTTCCGGTAACGGAGATTAAATCCAAATACAATTTATCGGCATAAAAGGGTGCAATAGGTGCCATAAGCTTGGCAACGGTTAACAACGCTTTATACAAAGTTTGATACGCGGAAATTTTATCGGGTCCGTATTCGCCTTTCCAAAAACGGCGGCGGCTTAACCGGACATACCAATTACTTAAATCATCGATGACAAATTTTTGAATGGCACGGGCTACTTTTGTCGGTTCATAATCGTCGTAAAAACCGGTGACACGTTCTATCAAAGTGTTGAGTTCGGATAATATCCAGCGGTCGATTTCCGGACGGTCTGTGTAAGGAATATCTTCTTCTTTTTGTGTAAAGCCGTCCACGTTGGCATACAAGCTGAAAAATCCGTAAGTATTGTATAGCGTTCCGAAAAATTTACGACGCACTTCTTCCAATACTTTAACATCAAATTTGAGATTATCCCACGGATTGGCATTCCAAATCATATACCAGCGTGTTGCATCGGGGCTGTATTTTTCGAGTGTGCTAAACGGATCGATAGCATTTCCGAGCCTTTTACTCATTTTTTGTCCTTTGGCATCAAGTACCAAACCGTTGGAAACGACGTTTTTGTAAGCCACCGAGTCAAATACCATTGTAGCAATGGCGTGTAAAGTATAAAACCAGCCGCGGGTTTGATCGACACCTTCCGCAATAAAATCAGCCGGAAAAAATTTTCTTTTGTCTATCAAGTCTTTGTTTTCAAACGGATAGTGCCATTGGGCATAGGGCATAGAACCGCTGTCAAACCATACATCAATTAAATCAGCTTCGCGATACATAGGTTTACCACTTGGCGATACCAAAACAATTTGGTCAACGATATGTTTGTGCAGGTCGATTTTATCATAATTGGCGTCACTCATATCGTTTATATCGAAATATTCAAACAAATCTTTTTCCATAAATCCGGCAGCAACGGCTTTTTGCATTTCGGCTTTCAGCTCTGCTACCGACCCGATGATAATTTCTTCTTCACCGTCTTCGGTACGCCAGATAGGTAGCGGAATGCCCCAGTAGCGGGAACGTGACAGGTTCCAATCGTTGGCATTTGCCAGCCAATTACCGAAACGGCCTTCACCGGTGGATTTTGGTTTCCAGTTGATGGTTTTATTTAGTTCGATTAAACGCTCGCGTACTTCCGGTACTTTGATAAACCAGCTGTCGAGCGGATAATACAATACCGGCTTGTCGGTACGCCAGCAGTGTGGATACGAGTGTTTATGTTTTTCGGCGTTGAAAGCCAGATTTTCTTCTTTGAGTTTGATGATGATATCTACATCCACCGGACGGGCGGGTTTTTCTTCGTCGTCATTGTAATAGGATTGTTTGACGTAGCGTCCGGCAAATTCGCCCATCTCGGGACGGAAACGGCCTTGTAAATCTACCAAGGGAACGGGATTGTCGTTTTCGTCGAGTACCAACATCGGCGGTACACCGGCATCTTTGGCTACTTTGGCGTCATCTTGACCGAAAGTCGGTGCAATATGAACGATACCTGTACCGTCTTCGGTAGTTACGAAATCACCGGGAATAACAACAAATGCTTTATCTGCATCGTAATAAGGCAAAGCGTAAGGTAACAACTGTTCGTATTTGATACCGACCAAATCTTTTCCTTCAAAATGTTGCACTACTTTATAAGGGATAGTCTTGGCGGTGGCAGGGTCGAAATTGTCAAATTCCGAATCGTCTTCCGTTTGATGGAATTTTTTGCCGAAATGTTTGTTCAACAATGATTCGGCTAAAATAACGTATTGCTTTTGGAACGTATAAGGATTAAAAGTTTTGACCAATACATAATCGATTTTCGGTCCAACTGCCAAAGCGGTATTGGAAGGTAAAGTCCAAGGTGTTGTTGTCCAAGCTAAGAAATACAGTGGTGCATCGAGGTTTTGCAAACTTTCGGGCAGGTTGTCTTTGGCTTTGAATTGTGCCGTTACGGTATTGTCGGTCACATCGCGGTAACATCCGGGCATATTAAGTTCGTGGGAGCTTAATCCGGTACCGGCTTTTGGCGAATAAGGTTGGATCGTATAGCCTTTGTACAACAAACCTTTATCATAAATTTGTTTGAGTAACCACCATACGGTTTCCATATATTTGGGCTTGTAGGTGATATACGGATTTTTCATATCGACCCAGTAACCCATTTCTTCGGTCAGTCGTTCCCAAACATCAGTGTATTTTAAAACCGATTTTTTACAAGCTTCGTTGTATTCGTCAATAGAGATTTTTTTCCCGATGTCTTCTTTGGTGATACCGAGTTCTTTTTCCACACCGAGTTCCACCGGTAAGCCGTGTGTATCCCAGCCGGCTTTACGCGGTACGCGGTAGCCTTGAAGCGTTTTGTAACGGTTAAATAAATCTTTGACCGTTCTTGCCATCACATGATGGATACCGGGCATACCATTGGCAGAAGGCGGTCCTTCGTAAAAAACAAAAGTTTTATCTTCGGGACGGGAATGGATGCTTTTTTCAAAGATTTTATGCTTTTGCCAATATTTTTGAATTTCTTTGGCAAAGCCCGTTAAATCCATATTTTTATATTCGTTAAAACGCTTCATAAATTTGATACTTTTTTGATTTGCAAAGGTACGAAAAAACAGATAAGTTGAAAGTTAAAAGTTGAAAGTTGAAAGTTTTTAAGTGGAAATGGGAAAGCGGTAAAGTGTGGAGAGCGGAAAGACCTGCGAGGTTTTTAAAACCTGATCGGTATGAGTGTGGAGAATCAGTGAAAAGTGTAAGCGGGAAAGTGAAAAGCGAACTAGTGAAAGTGCCTAGTAGGTAACGAAGCGAGGTTGAGAGCCCGGCAAAGCGGTTGTGTCGATATTGCTATCGGGGACGGAATGGACCGGTAGAACGGATCGCAAAAAATCAGAACAGCATATAAAAGCTCCGTAGGAGCGTCCCGTTAGTAGCAAATATTGTGTCAAAAACAACATAGCCCCGTAGGGGTGATCCGGAAAGATAAAAGTCACGTAGCATTCCTTATATCTCTTTTCCAATTAAATCTTTTATATAGCGAAGCACTGTATCCTGTGAACGTTTAGTGATTTTTGTCCGTTTTGAAAAAGTCAATTTTCCGGTAAATCCGTCAAGTAGTTTATCGCGTATTTTTGTTGTCTTTTATTAAGTATTTTAGCGGAATGTTTATTTCCCAATAATTTACCTTGAATGTTTTTTGTTTACCAAGTTTTAGCAATACTTTTTTGTTGTCCTAAATAAAGTCGGATCAATTATCTAGTTCGTATATGTAAATTTTTATTCTCCGTATAATTAGCAACAAATATTAGAAATATTCTCCGTAAATAATAAGAAGAATACGTTTTTTTCTCCGCAGGGGCAATTTTTTACAAATTTTATCCTGCAATTTTGATTTTTCAAAAAAATTTTATACTTTTGAGTATAATAATTTAAAGTTTAAAAATGAATAAATTTATTGACAGACAAGAAGAATTGGACTATTTGAACCATCAGTATTTTTTAAATAAAAGCAATTTTATTGTGATTTATGGACGTCGAAGAGTAGGTAAAACCACTCTTTTAAGAGAATTTGTAAAAGACAAGCCAAGTGTTTTTTTTGTCGCAGATTTGACAAATGAAAAAATACAATTGGAACGTTTCAAACAAATCATTTTGCAAAATTCCAATGATGATTTTTTTAAAAATTTGGAAATAACAAATTGGGAACAAGCCTTCCGGATTTTGACGAGAATAACCGATTTTAAGCAAAAACAAATTTTAATCATTGATGAATTTCAGTATTTAGCAATGATAAATTCGTCATTTCCAAGTGTTTTGCAAAGAATTTGGGACGAATTGTTAAGTAATTTGAATATAATGATTGTTTTGAGCGGGTCATTGATCAGTATGATGTACAAAACTGCATTAAATTACAAAAGTCCGTTGTATGGTAGGCGAACAGGACAGTTGCATTTAAAGCCGATTAGTTTCCGGAATTATTCAAAATTTTTTGAAAATAAAGAATCCCAAACAAAACGGATTGAATTTTTCAGTGTGACGGGGGGTATTCCAAAGTATCTGGAAGTTCTTGATTTGACCAAAGACTTATTATTCAACATTGAGCATAATATCCTGAATTCCAACTCATTTTTATATAATGAGCCGTTTTTTTTGCTGAAAGAAGAGATAAATCAGCCGATTACATATTTTTCAATACTTGAAACAATTGCAAAAGGCAATCATAAATTGGGCAATATTGCATCACGCCTAGGATTAAAACCAAATACGATAAATAAATACTTAAATGTGCTTTCGGAACTTCAAGTTATCGAAAGACGCGTGCCAGTTACAGAAAAATTTCCGCATAAAAGCAAAAAAGGGCTTTATTTCATATCCGATAATTTTATCAGATTTTGGTTTCGTTTTGTTTTTCCATACCGTAATTATTTGGAAACCGGAAATTTAGACTATGTTTTAAAAATCATTCAAAATGAATTAGACAGATTTGTAAGTTTTATTTTTGAAGATATTGTAATTAGTGAGTTAGAATATTTGACAGGTTTAAATTTTGAACATAAAGGCAGATTTTGGGATAAAAACACCGAAATAGATGTAGTAGGAATAAATCGACAAGATAAAACTTTGCTTTTTGGTGAGTGTAAATGGCAAAATAGAGTGGTAAATTTTAAAGTATTGGAAGAATTAAAACAAAAAGCATCTATTCTAAAATTTGATTTCGAGCCGAAACAGATATATTATGCAATATTCTCTAAATCAAACTTTTCTAAAACTCTCAAAGATGATGCAAAGCAGCAAGAAAATATTTTGCTCGTAAATTTCAAATAAAATTAGACTTTCAAGTATTATACTTGCAAGTATAAAAATAATGTAAGCTTAAACCGGTATCAAATCAAGATGTTGGTGATAACAAAAGACATGCTGATTTGGTAGACTCAAAATCAAGTCCAGTAAAATTAGATTGCGATTGTTTAGCTGTAAATATTATTCTCGTATTAACAAAAAGTAAAAAACGTTCTTATTACTGTTGCAAGTTTAGGTGAAACATTTGTGGTATATATTCACTACTCTATATTACCTCTTACCTTACCGGTTTTATGCATAATAATCGGCATAATCTCCTGTGGCACCAATTTTGAAATATCACCGCCGTTATCAAAAATATCACGGACGATACTACTGCTGATAAATGAAGTTTCGGGACCGGTAAGTAAAAAAACGGTTTCGATATTTCCGAGTTTTCTATTGGTTTGGGCAATGGCTTTTTCAAATTCAAAATCCGCCGGATTGCGCAGCCCCCGTAAAATAAAATTCACTTTGTTTTTATGACAAAAATCCACGGTTAAACCGGAATACCGGGTTACTTCAATTTTCGGTTCGTTACCGTAAACCGCTTTAATCATTTTGACTCGCGTGTCGGTATCAAACATATATTTCTTATCGACATTGATACCGATGGCGATAATCAACCGGTCAAATAAAGGCAAAGCCCTGTTGATTATGTCGGTGTGTCCCAAAGTAATCGGATCAAAAGATCCGGGAAAAACGGCAGTTATCATTGTTTATAATTTTGTGTAAATATAATATTTTTTTATTTCTTATGATTGAGGAAAATGAAGTGAGAAAATAAGTCAATAAACAGTTAAAAAAATCACTTGACAAACCCATATAAAATTTTGTATCTTTGCCGTGAATTTCCTGCCGATGTTTTTTTGGCGGGAAATATTTTTTACTATTTTTTAAAAAGAACCGAATATGAGTAATATCGTTTATTTATCACCGGAAGGGCTTGAAAAATTAAAGAAAGAATTAGAATATCTGAAATTTACCGAGATGCCCGCAATCACCAAACGTATAGCCGAAGCACGCGATAAAGGCGATTTGTCGGAAAATGCGGAATATCATGCCGCAAAAGAAGAACAGGTAAGGGTTAACAACAAGATTCAAGAACTGCAAATGACTTTGGCTAATGCCCGTATTCTCGATGATAAAAATTTGGATATTTCCAAAGTATTGATTTTTTCTACCGTTAAAATCAAAAATTTAAAATTTAATAAGGAAGAAACTTATACTTTGGTTTCAGCTAATGAAGCCGATTTTAAGCAAGGTAAAATATCGGTTGAATCACCCATTGGTAAAGGTTTATTGGGAAAATCTGTTGGTGATATTGTCGAAATTGACGTACCGGCAGGCAAATTAAAATTGGAAATTTTAGAGATTACCAGATGACAGCAATTTCATAATAAAACGCAATAAAGCCAAGGAGATTTACCCTTGGCTTTTTTATTAGAAATTAAATATTTGTTACTTATTTAAAGTTTTGTATCCTTCAATCAGTTCCTCAACAATCTCCGGATTGGTCAAAGTGGACGTATCGCCGAAATCGGTAGAACCTTCCACGATTTTACGCAAGATACGGCGCATGATTTTACCACTGCGGGTTTTGGGCAGACCTTTGACAAATTGGATTTGGTCGGGTTTGGCAATGGGACTGATGAGTTTGGCAACCGTTTTGATAAGTGAATTGCGTAATTCGTCATCCAAATCATTAGGTTTATCCGGTGCCACGACATAAGCATATATACCTTGTCCTTTGATAGGATGCGGCATACCGACCACTGCCGATTCGGCAACAAGCGGATGTTCATTTAAGGCGTTTTCAATTTCGGCTGTTCCGAGACGGTGACCGGATACGTTAATAACGTCGTCTATACGGCCTAATATTCTGTAATAACCGTCTTCGTCGCGTTTGACGCCATCACCGGTAAAGTATAAGCCGGGGAAAGTTGAGAAATAAGCTTGCTTATAACGTTCGTGGTCGCCCCAAAGCGTTCGAGCCATACCTGGCCAAGGGAATTCAATACACAAGTTTCCTTCCACGTTTTTACCGTAAAGTTTTTTGCCGTCATTGTTCACAATCACAGGACGGATACCGGGCAAAGGCAGTGTGGCATAAGCCGGTTTGGTAGGAATAATGCCGGCAAGCGGGCTAATCATAATACCGCCTGTTTCGGTTTGCCACCACGTATCCACTATCGGACAACGCCCCTTGCCGACATGGTCGTGATACCAGTGCCAAGCTTCTTCGTTAATCGGTTCGCCGACAGTTCCCAAAACCCGTAAAGTAGGCATTTTGTAAGGTTCTACCCACGATTCGCCTTCGGCCAGCAAAGCACGGATGGCTGTCGGAGATGTGTAAAATTCATTAACACCGTGTTTTTCAATGATTTGCCAATAACGGTCGGGCTTGGGATAAGTCGGGATACCTTCAAACATCACACTGGTGGCTCCTTCGAGCAGAGGTCCGTAGATGATATACGAATGCCCTGTTATCCAACCGATATCGGCGGCACAAAAATGGATGTCACCGGGACGGTATTGGAAAACATTTTTAAACGTATATGCGGTATAAACCATATAGCCACCGGTGGTGTGCAATACCCCTTTGGGTTTGCCGGTAGAACCGCTGGTATATAAAATAAACAATGGATCTTCTGCATCCATTATTTCGGGTTCGGCTTCCGGTGAGGCATCTTTCATCAAATCATCCCACCATAAATCACGGCCTTCTTGCATATTAACAGCCATTCCGGTTCGTTTGACTACAATCATTTTTTCTACGGAATCCGACATTTTCAATGCTTCGTCGGCAGTTTCTTTAAGCGGAATGGTTTTTGTACCGCGGTAGCCGCCGTCAGCCGTGATTAAAACTTTGGCTTGGGCATCGTTATTTCTGTCAGCCAAAGCTTTAGCCGAAAAACCGGCAAAAACGATGGAATGAATTGCACCGATACGCGCACATGCAAGCATCGCAATAGCCAGTTCGGGTATCATCGGCAGATAAATAGCGACGCGATCGCCTTTTTTGATACCAAGACTTCTCAAGACGTTGGCAAACTTGTTAACTTGCTCATACAATTCCCGGTAAGTGTATGATTTTGAAGCTTCATTGGGGTCATTGGGTTCCCAAATAATGGCTTTTTGATTACCTCTTAAAAATAAATGACGTTCAAAAATATTTTCGGTAATGTTAAGTTTGCCGTCAATAAACCATTCCACTTTGGGTTCGTTAAAATCCCATCTTAATGTTTTGCTCCAAGGTTTACGCCAGTAGAAAGTTTCGGCAATATTAGACCAAAAACCAACAGGATTGGCAACACTTTTTTGATATTCGTGTAAATAGCCGCTGAGAGTTGTAATTTTGGGTACCATAATTTTTTAGTTTTTTAATTTTAGTCTAATATAATAATTTTTTTAAAAAATTCAATCTTAATGAAAAAAATCTTATTGGTAGTTTTATATTTTGAATTACCATAAAAAAAACGGAGCAATTGTTTGCTCCGTTTTTAAAGAGTTGAAATAAAAGAATAATTTACTGTTTTTCAGCTTTATACTCATCGTCATCATCGTCTTTAAACCAGAACTCTGAATTTGTTAATCTTAAAACAGTCAATTCGCTTTCATCGCTTGATTCGTCAAATTCAATGATCACGGTTTTTTTACCGGTGCCCCATTTCCATTCACCATCTAATTCATAATTGTCGGAACCGTATTTGACTTCTTCTGTAAAATCACCACTCTTCTTAAAAATCAAATACACTTTAACATCATCATTATCTATTCCGTCAACTATTTTCCATTTTCCAACTAAACGGGCTGTTGCAGACCTTAAACTAAACAATGGGCCGTCAGGGTACTTCTTGCAGCTATTAAAACTTAACATAATGACAACAGCTGCAGCTAATAATAATAACTTTTTGCTTTTTGTTTTCATAATACACTATATTTTATAGTTGATACAACAAAGTTAGCACTTTTTGTTTAAGAAGCAAAAAAAAAACGAGTTTTTTGTGTAAAATTTTGAAAAAAATCATTATTTAAAATTTTTTTAAAAATAATATTAACCAGATAAAATATGCATATAAATTTATTTTTCATAAAAAATATCCTATTTTTGACCCAAATTTTGCCCATGCAGGAGATTATCCGGTTTTTTATCGCACCATATCAACATACGCCGGTTATTTATATTGTCATTGAATTTATAGCGATGGCATTCGGTATTGCCAGTGTGCTGTATGCCAAGAGGGAAAACATTTTGGTTTATCCAACGGGTATTATCAGTACGGCTTTGTATGTGTATTTGTTGAGCCGTTGGCAGATGTACGGAGATTTGATTATCAATATTTATTATACCTTAATGAGTATTTACGGTTGGTGGGTTTGGAGCCGTATTGTCGATGAGAAAACACATAAACATATTCCTATTACCAAAAGTTTACTTAAAGATTATCTTTGGGCTTTGGGTATCTTTATCTTTACATCGGCGTTTGTCATTTGGGTGTATCGTCATTATAATGTGATGCCCGGTGAATTAGGTTTTAAGGAAAGTATCCGGTATGCTTGGCAACATTTATCTACCGGAAAATTGTCTGAAATCAAAAAAATCACACCATTTCTCGATACTTTTACCACCGGTGCCGCTTTTGCCGCTATGTGGTTGATGGCCAACAAAAAATTGGAAAGCTGGATTTTTTGGATTGCCGTTAATATTGTGTCGGTGCCGCTTTATTTTATTAAAGGATACGGATTTACGGGCATACAATATTTTATTTTTCTTATTTTAGCCTTCCAAGGTTATAAAGAGTGGCAAAAATTAATGGCCAAAGAAAACTTACAAATAAAACAATGAATGAATCTGTCAGAGAACTTTTAAAACAGAAACCTTCGAATGTTGTCAAGGTGGTATTATTCGGGCCGGAATCGACCGGAAAAACGACTTTGTCCCGGCAGTTAGCGCGGTATTACAATACGGTTTGGGTGCCTGAGTATGCCCGTGAATATTTGCAAAATGTTTGGAATAACGAACGGCGTACTTGTGAGCAAAAAGATTTAATTCCGATAGCTATCGGACAGATGAAATTGGAAAATGAACTGGCACAAAAAGCTACCGATGTATTGTTTTGTGATACCGATTTGCTCGAAACCAAAGTCTATTCCAAAGAATATTATGGCGGGTATGTCGATCCGCTGTTGGATGAAGCCGCCCGGCGTAATCAATATGATTTATATTTTTTGACTTATATCGATGTACCTTGGGAAGCCGATGATTTGCGTGACCGCCCGTACCAACGCGAAGAAATGTTCGAAGCCTTTAAAAGAGCTTTGGAAGAACACAATAAACCTTATGTAATCTTAAAAGGCAGTAAAAAAGAACGCTTGCAAAAAGCGGTGAAATATGTGGATGAATTGCTGCGTAAGTCGAAAGTTACACTTCGACAGGCTCAGTGACCGCACTTCGACAGGCTCAGTGACCTGAGTTGAATGTGTAAAGTTCTTATTAGTATAAAGTAGCTAGTAACAAGTAAGGCTATTATTTTGATAACAAGGCCTGTCATTTCGAAGGAGGCATCCCGACTTTCATCGGGGAGAAATCACAATCTTATAGATTTCTCTCCCTACTTTCGTAGGGATCGAAATGACATATAAAACCAAATAACCAGATAACCAAATAACCAAATAACCATATCATCAAATAACCAACCAAAATGAAAGATACAGACAAAAGATTTTTAGAATATTGGAAACAAACCCGACAAAAAGGTATTGTTAAATTTTCTTTGATAACAGGCATTACCTATGGTATTTTTGTGATTGTTTTATCCAAAGTATTTGCTTGGAATTGGCAATTTACACAAAAAGATATCGTTTACGGTATTTTTTCTTTGTTTATTGGTGTGACAATTTTAGGGCCTTTTATGTGGTGGTACCGCGAACGGCGGTATAAAAAACTTTTGGAAATTCAAAAAACAAAGAAAAAATCAAAGAAGAAGAAACTCAAATAAATTTGTAATTTTGGCAAAATTTTAAATATGTCCATATTTTATATCATTTTAGGTTTAGTGTTACTGGTTGTAGGCGGAGAATACTTGGTGCGTGCTTCTGTCGGATTGTCTTTAAAATTTAATTTATCGCGTATTGTTATCGGAATGACGGTAGTGTCATTTGCCACGTCGCTACCGGAATTATTGGTGAGTATGAAAGCGGCTTTCGAAGGCTCACCCGAACTGGCATTGGGAAATGTCGTTGGGTCCAATATTGCCAATATTGCTTTGGTGCTGGGGGCTACGGCTATCTTAACACCGATTTTTATCAAAAAAGTATCGTATAAATTTAATATTCCGGTCATGTTATTAATGTCCGGGTTACTGTATTATTTTTTAAAAAACGATCTGATTTTAAGTTTTACCGAAGGACTGATTTTATTTATTTTACTCATTATATTTATATATGTGTTAATCAATTATGCTTCGCAAGGTGGTGAAGTGAGTTTGGATGAATTGGGAGAAATCGATGATGCGGCTGCCGGAGCCGGTATTGTAAAAATATTGATTTGGTTGGTTATAGGCGGCGTAGCGCTTTGGGCGGGTGCCGAATTTTTAGTAGGTGGTGCCAAAGAATTAGCCCGGCAAGTGGGTGTGAGTGAACGTATTATCGGAGTAAGTGTTGTAGCTATTGGCACGAGCATTCCCGAACTGGCGGCATCGATTATTTCAGCTCTTAAAAAAGAAAAAGATTTATCTTTCGGCAATTTGGTTGGCTCTAATATTTTTAATATCGGCTCGGTTTTAGGTATTACCGCTATGATTAAACCTATCGGGGTAACAAATATGAAACTTATCAATCTTGATATCCTTTGGATGATGGGTATTTCTGCCTTGATTATTCCTCTTGCTATTTTACCAAAACGAAATAAAATCAGTTGGGTAAAAGGTAGTATTTATCTCATCTTGTATATCGTCTATATGTATTTTTTTGTTTTCTTGACCAAGTAATTTGATGAGGATTTTTACAAGATACACGTATTGTAAATTCAAAAACTAATACGTATAAAAAGTTGTATGAATACGAAACTAACATTGATTATTGAAAAGGAAATAATAGAAGTTGCAAAGAAATATGCCAAAGAAAAGGGGCAAAGTCTTTCCGGTTTGATAGAAAATTATTTAAAATTTATTACAACCGGCCGGCGACAAATAACCCCTGAAAAACTTTCTCCAAAAGTGCAAAAACTGAGAGGAATCATCAAAACCGGTGACAAAATTGATTATAAGGAAGTTTTAACAGAAGAATTGTCAAAGATAGCAAAACTCTCAGATAGCTGTGATAATATCTTTTAGTTATTTGAAAATGCGAGATAAAAAAGAATAATTTTCCCATTAAAATCCACACAAATATTTAAAAATCAAAACCATATGAAAATAAAAATTATAAAAAAATTACCCGAAGCGGCTAAAAACGTCATCGTATTGGCCGAAAAAAAATCCGATATCAAATACTTGCCTTGTGAAAAAGTCGTTTCTTTTTTGAAAGAAAGTTTCGGAAAGGAAGACATCCAATCCGTCAAAACACCTAAACACAATATGTATGTGGTCAAGACTAAAGGTGCGGATTTGGAAAAAATCAGAAAATTTGCACATAAAATCCATGGTGAATTGAAAGATAAAGAAACAGAGTTGGTGGTTGTTGGTGAAAGAGACAAGGATTTGGAAGCTTTTATAGAAGGTTTGTATCTGTCCGATTACCAATTTTTAAAATATTTTTCGGATAAAAGTAAAAAGAAAAACAAACTCAATACGGTCAAAGTCAAGGGTATCAGCCAAAAGAAAGTGGACGAGCTTAAAAATGTGATTGAAGCGGTCTTGTGGGCACGCACATTGGTCAACGAGCCGGTTTCGTATCTCGATGCGGAGCGATTGGCAATGGAATTGCACAAAAAAACGCAAAATGACGGATTAAAAGTCAAAGTATTACATAAGAAAGACATTGAAAAATTAGGAATGGGCGGTCTGTTGGCTGTCAATAAGGGGTCGGTTATTCCCCCGACTTTTACCATTATGGAATGGAAACCGGCTAATGCCAAAAATAAAAAACCTGTTGTTTTGGTCGGTAAAGGTGTGGTTTACGATACCGGCGGATTGAGTTTGAAACCGACACCGCATTCTATGGATTTGATGAAAAGCGATATGGCAGGAGCGGCGATGATGGCCGGAACGATGGATGCTATCTCCAAAAACAAATTGCCGGTGTGGGTGATAGCGCTTATTCCGGCAACCGATAACCGACCGGGTAAAAACGCTTATGCCCCCGGTGATGTTATCGAAATGTATGACGGGACGACAGTTGAAGTTTTAAACACCGATGCCGAAGGCAGAATGATTCTTGCCGATGCTATTGCTTATGCCAATCAATACAAACCCGAAGTGATTATAGATGCCGCCACCTTGACCGGTGCCGCTGTGCGGGCTATCGGCGATAAAGCTGCTATTGTCATGGGAAATGCACCGAAAAAATATATCAAAAGCTTGCAAAAATCCGGAGATAAAGTTCACGAACGCTTGGTGGAATTTCCTTTTTGGGACGAATGGAAAGACGAATTGAAATCCGATATTGCCGATATGAAAAACATAGGGGGACCTAATGCCGGTATGATAACCGCCGGAAAATTTTTAGAACATTTTGCCAAACATCCTTATATCCACATCGATATTGCCGGTCCGGCTTTTCTCGAAAAAGAACAAGATTATAAAGGCAAAGGTGGAACGGGTTTCGGTGTGCGATTGATGTATGATTTCTTAAAAGAAATGGTTTAAGTTAGGCAAGACCTGTTATGTCTCCAAGACCTGATGTCTGAGATAATTATGAGAATTGGCAGTATAAATTTCCATCAGAGCCGAGACCCCGGTATAGCGGAAAGAATTAAAAATAGAATGTTAAAAAAGACTTTTGTCTAAAAAATTAGCATTATTTTTGTCGTTGGTTTGATGCAAGCCCGGAAATTTTAAGGTAACAAACAACAAACGAAACGTTTTTTTCAAATTATTAAAATTATTAAAAAAAACAAAAATTATGTGTGGAATTGTAGGATATATTGGACACCGGGATGCCTTTCCGGTTATCATCAACGGTTTGAAACGTTTGGAATATCGTGGTTATGACAGTGCCGGGCTGGCTTTATACCATGAAAATTTAATTATAAAAAAAACCAAAGGAAAAGTAGCCGATTTGGAACGGCTTTTTACTCGTCCGGAAGAAAAAAGAGGATATATCGGTTTGGGTCATACCCGGTGGGCAACCCATGGTGAACCGAATGATATCAATGCGCATCCGCACATATCCAATTCCGGTAATTTGGTTATTGTTCATAACGGTATTATTGAAAATTATGAACCTATCAAACAAACATTGTTAAACCGCGGTTATACTTTTAAAAGCGAAACAGATACCGAAGTTTTAATCAATCTGATAGAAGATGTGATGAAACAAGAACAAGCCGGCTTGGGCAAAGCGGTTCAAATTGCTTTGAATGAAGTGGTTGGTGCTTATGCTATTGTTGTTTTTAACAAGCAAAAGCCTGATGAAATTGTGTTGGCACGTCTCGGAAGTCCTTTGGCTATCGGTATCGGTGACAATGAATATTTTATCGCTTCTGATGCATCGCCTTTTATTGAGTTTACCAAAAATGCCTTGTATTTGGAAGATGAACAAATGGCTATTGTCAAACCTGGGAAAAAACCTGACATCAGAAGTATCAAAGATGATAGTAAAATTGTGCCTTATATTCAGGAATTACAATTGAGTCTGGACCAAATTGAAAAGGGCGGTTACGAACATTTTATGTTGAAAGAGATTTACGAACAACCGAATGTTGTTCGTGATACAATGCGTGGGCGGGTTTTACCCGGTAAAAATTTGATAAAACTTTCGGGTATTGACAATCATCTCAACAAATTTTTAAATGCCGGACGTTTGATAATGATAGGAGCCGGAACATCTTGGCATGCCGGGTTGGTAGGAGAATATTTGTTTGAAGAATTAGCCCGTATTCCGGTAGAGGTGGAATACAGTTCCGAATTTCGATACCGGAATCCGATTATCAAAGAAAATGATATTGTTATTCCTGTATCTCAATCGGGAGAAACGGCGGATACATTGGCGGCTATAAAATTAGCTAAACAGCATAAGGCGTTTATTTATGCCATTTGTAATGTCGTCGGCTCGTCTATTCCGCGTGAATCCGATTCGGGAACTTATACACATGCCGGTCCGGAGATAGGTGTGGCTTCGACCAAAGCCTTTACTTCGCAAGTATTGGTGATGACAATGATGGCACTTAAACTGGCCAAAGAAAAAGGAACCATATCGCTGGATAAATATCATTTGTATTTATCGGAATTGGCTAATATCCCTGAAAAAATTGAAAAGACCTTGCAAACAGATTTGGCTATCCAACAAATTGCCCATCATTATAAAGATGCGACCAATGCCTTGTATCTCGGCCGGGGCTTTAATTTTCCGGTAGCTTTGGAAGGAGCACTTAAACTTAAAGAGATTTCGTATATCCATGCCGAAGGATACCCGGCGGCTGAAATGAAACACGGTCCAATAGCTTTGATTGACGAAAACATGCCGGTTTTTGTCATCGCTACCAAAAAAGGACAATATGAAAAAATCATCAGCAATATTCAGGAAATCAAATCAAGAAAAGGCAAGATCATCGCTATCGTTACCGAAGGCGATAAACAAGTCAAAAATTTGGCTGATCACGTGATAGAAATTCCTGAAACCGTTGAAGCTTTTACGCCTTTGTTAGCTACCATTCCGTTGCAATTGTTATCGTATTATATTGCGGTTTATCGCGGTTGCAACGTTGACCAGCCCCGAAATCTGGCCAAGTCGGTAACCGTTGAATAACCGGTAATGAGGCATTATCTGTCGCAACATAAACGCTTGATATTTATAGGTGCTACATTGGTAGCATTGGCTATAACATTGTGGGAAACCAACCGTTTTTTGCAAGAATTTAAACAAGAAGAACGGGCTAAAATGGAAATTCTTGCTTCGGCTTACCAAAAATTATTAGATGTAAAAGATGATAATCCCGCTCTACTCAATTTATCATCTGCTATTTTGGAAAAAAATCATACCATTCCGGTAATCATTGTCGATAAAAAAGGAAATGTTGTTTTTCATAGAAATTTATCAAAAGGCAAACCGGAGTATATTCAAAAAAAATTAAAAGAATTCCGGCAAACCGATAAGCATTTCAAATTGGATTTGGGAGACAATGATTATCAAATTTTATATTACGGTGATTCGTCTTTGTTGAGCAAATTGACATATTATCCGGTTATATTGGTCGCTATTTTTTTACTGTTTGCCGCTATCGTTTATATGTATTATCACACAGGTAAAATTTCCGATGAAAACCGGTTGTGGTCGGGATTGGCAAAAGAAACAGCCCACCAAATCGGTACGCCATTGAGTTCGTTGATGGGGTGGATTGAAATCTTAAAAGCTGAAAATAATCCTGATATTCCCGTTGAAGAAATAGAAAGGGATGTGCAACGGCTCAATGTCATTTCACAACGCTTTTCAAAGATAGGTTCAAAACCTGAGTTAAAACCGGGAGATATTGTGGAAATAACCAAACATACATTACATTATCTAAAAAACCGGACTTCCAAACTGGTAAATATCACTTTGAAAGCTCCGGAAAAATTACAAGCTTTGGTCAACGAACAATTGTATTCGTGGGTGATAGAAAATATGGTCAAAAATGCCATAGATTCTATGGAAGGCAAAGGCAATATAACTATTGAAATAAGTGATAACGGTCAACAGGTTTTTATTGATATAAGTGATACCGGAAAAGGAATTCACGCTTCCAAATTCAAACAAATTTTTCAACCGGGTTATACCACTAAAAAACGTGGTTGGGGACTAGGCCTGTCATTGAGTAAACGTATTATTGAACAATATCATAAAGGAAAAATTTTTGTTAAAAAATCCGTTTTAGGCGAAGGAACGACTTTCCGGATTGTGTTGCAAAAGGGATGATAGACTGATGAGTTGATGAATTGATGAGTTGATGATATGAGGAAATGAGGGAGTACGCTTTGATACAATTTTGCTCGTTACCTCGCAAAATCACTCAGCGACCTTTCCTCAATTCCTCAATTCATAAGACGCACATAAGGTATGAAATAGAAAACATTCATCAAATAACGTTATATTCTTTGAAACGATATAATTTCTCAATTCCTCAATTTATAAATCCTCAATTTCTCAACAAAAATGAAATATTTCATTATAGCAGGTGAAGCATCGGGCGATTTACACGCCGCCAATTTAATAAAAGCCATCAAACGGCTTGATGATAAAGCTGAATTTCAATATCTCGGCGGTGATATGATGCACAAAATTGTCAAACGTCCCCCTTTGATTCATTACAAGCAAATGGCATTTATGGGCGTGGTGGATGTGGTTAAAAATATACGTACCATTTATCACAATTTGCAGCAAACCAAAAAAGCGATTGTTTCCTACAATCCCGATGTGGTCATTTTAGTAGATTACCCCGGATTTAATCTGAAAATTGCCGGTTTTGCTAAAAAGAAAGGCTTTAAAACCGTGTATTATATTTCGCCGAAACTGTGGGCATGGAAAGAAGGGCGGGTCAAAAAAATCAAGAAGTATATAGACAAATTACTGGTAATTTTACCTTTTGAAATTGCTTTTTACAATAAACATAACATCAGAGCCGAATATGTTGGCAATCCGGTTGTTGATGCCGTTCAAAATCATAAAGGACTGAGCCGGAATGAGTTTTTTGAAAAATTTCAATTGGACAACCGTCCGGTTATAGCTTTGCTACCGGGTAGCCGCCGGCAAGAACTTAAAATGATGTTGCCGGTTATGTTGCAGGTAGTCAATGATTTTACTGAATACCAATTTGTTATATCGGGTGCGCCTTCTTTTGACGAAACCGATTATCAAGATTTTCTCAAAGATTATCCGGGTATCCCTGTTATTTTCGGTCATACTTACGATTTGTTACAACACAGCCACAGTGCTATTGTTACTTCCGGCACGGCGGCTTTGGAAACCGCTTTGTTTAAAGTGCCGCAAGTTGTGGTTTACAAGACATATCGTTGGCAATACGAAATAGGGAAGCGTTTGGTTAAAGTCAAGTATTTTTCTCTGCCTAATTTAATTATGCAAAAATCCATTGTAACGGAGCTTTTGCAGGACGATTTCAATCCGGTTGTATTAAAATCAGAATTGCAAGGTGTCATTCAAGGAGATAAACGCCGGCAAATTTTGTCTGATTACAATGATTTGGAAAACCTGCTCGGTAAGGAACCGGCTTCTGATAAAGCGGCATCGGGTATTGTAAATTTTATTAAAAAGACCTGACAAATACCGGAAATTTTTTGAGTTTGAAGGATTTTTTCAAACCTGATATTATTCAATAATTTTGACACCTTTGGTCTTAAAAGTTTTAATGTGACCCTGCTCATCACTATATACCAAAAATGCTTCCAGTTCCGGATGTTTTTGCAAAAACCGTTTTGTTTTTTCAAATCCCATCACCATAAAAGCCGTAGCATAACCGTCTGCCAAAGTGCAATTGTTAGCAATTACCGAAGCACTCAATAGATGTTGTTGGACGGGATAACCGGTTTTGGGATTGAGCGTGTGCACGTATTTTCTACCTGTTTTTTTATCGACATAATATTTGCGGTAATTGCCGGATGTTGCAATAGCTTGGTCCGACAGGGCTATTTTGGAAATAAATTTATTGCCGTGTTGCCGGTCCGGATTGTCAATGGCGACTAACCAAGCGCGGTCTTTAGCAATATTTTTACCTTTTGCCAGTACTTCACCACCTATTTCAACCAAATAATTTTTAAAACCTTTGTCAGCAAGCATCTGTCCTACACGGTCAATGGCGTAACCTTTGGCGATGGAATTGTAATCGATATAAACTTGTGGATAGCGTTTTCTTAAATAACCTTTTTTATCAAGATGTAAAAATTTATAGTTGACAAATTTTTTGAGCGAATCGACTATAGAAGAATCACGTTCAATATTTTTAATTTTTTTTTGGGGACCAAATCCCCAAGCATTAACCAAAATACCGATAGTCGGGTCGTATAAGCCGTCGGTTTCAAAGTAGATTTTTTCAGCCGCGTTATAAACTTCAACAAAGTGTAAATCGGTTTTTAAAACTTCTCCCTTATTGATTCTTGAAATCAGTGAATTTGGTCTGTAAGTGGAGAGCGAATTGTTGATGGCTTCAATAACACTGTCTATATCTTGTTTGCTTACCGGTTTTGAATTTTGTGACGGAAAAATTTTGACATGGTAAGTGGTGCCTAAGGCATCACCTTGAAAAAAATAACTTGACATAGTTTTTTGACGGTTGCAAGATATTATAATACTATATAATGTAAAAAAAATAAAAAATGCTTTTTTCATTGAAATAAAATATAAACTTAAAACTACACAAAAATATTGATAAAAATATTA
>JALWFE010000046.1 GCA_027039975.1 Flavobacteriales bacterium | reverse complement strand
CAAAACGGTTCTAAGTTAGGATCCAATAGCACTTCCGGTTATTCGGGAACCGTTTTTGAACCTATTGATGAGTTTAAAGGCGATATTGCCCGTATGCTGTTTTATGTAGCCACCCGTTATGAAGATCAAATACCCAACTGGGGTAGTAGTGATATGCTGGACGGAAGTGCCCACAGGGTTTTTACCAATTGGTTTTTGCAAGTTTTGCTCGATTGGGCAGCACAAGATCCTGTAAGTCAACGGGAAATAGATCGCAACAATGCCGTTTACAATTATCAAGGCAATCGTAATCCCTTTATCGACCATCCGGAATGGGTTAATGCCGTTTGGAATTCGGGTTCATCAGTTCAAAGTCAGGATTTGATTAACCTTACTCTTTATCCGGTTCCAGTTCTTCCGGAACAACAAAAAATAAATATTTCTTTTAAAAATTTGAAAATTAAAAAAGTAACTCTATTAGATATTTCAGGAAAAACAATAAAAGTTGATTATAATCAAAAACAAAAATTTATATTTATCGGTCAACTCAATACTGGTATTTATTTTCTGAATATTGAAACAAATCAAGGAATAAGCTTAAAACCAATAGTAGTGGAATAGTTATGCATACAATGAAAAAAATCATTTCATTAGCGCCTTTGGAAGGGGTGCTTTTTTATTGTTAAAAAATTAAGGATTTACTATTTCAGCTTTTAAAACATAACAAATATTTCCTTATTAGTATTTTTTTTTCTATTTTGTAAGCCAAAACCAAAATAAATAACTATGACTGTAAAAAGACTTTTCGACTTTGTACAATATTTAAAAGAAAATTATCCAATGGAGAATGCCTTGGTTACAAAAATTAACGGTAAATGGGAAAAAACTTCATCGGATGATTTTTTTGAAAAAGCTAATCAATTCAGTAGAGGATTGATAAAATTAGGTGTAAAACCTAATGATAAAATTGCCATTATTTCTCACAACAACCAAACAAAATGGAATATTACGGACATTGGTATTTTGCAAGTAGGCGCACAAGATATTCCGGTATATCCGACTATCTCACCCGATGATTATGAATATATTTTTAATCATGCCGAAGTGAAATATATCATTGTTTCCAACGAAGAAATTTTAGAAAAAGTTAATAGCGTTAAAGCAAATATTCCGACACTTCAAGGCGTTTTTACTTTTGAACCTGTTGAGGGCGAGCGTTCTTGGCAGGAAATTATGGATTTGGGTGCTGATATGTCTTTACAAGCGGAATTGGATGAAAGGAAAAAAGCTGTCAAAGAAGATGATTTGGCAACTATTATTTATACTTCCGGTACCACAGGTCGTCCAAAAGGGGTAATGCTGACGCATAAAAACGTAGTTACAACGGTTATTTCGTCAGCCAAAAGAGTTCCTAAATTACCGGATGACGGGCGGGTTATCAGTTTTTTACCGGCATGTCACATTTTTGAACGAATGATTCATTACTTGTATTATTACAGAGGTTTTAGTATTTATTTTGCCGAATCAATTGATCAAATAGGTGATAATATTAGAGAAGTGAAGCCACATTTGTTTACGGCAGTACCGCGTTTGATAGAGAAAGTTTATGATAAGATTATTGCCAAAGGACAAGAGCTGACAGGTATAAAAAAAGCCTTATTCTTTTGGGCGGTTAAAGTCGGGGAGCAATTTGATTTTAAAAAGGTTGATTCATTTCCTTATAGTTTCAAATTGAAATTGGCACGAAAACTGATTTTTAGCAAATGGCGTGAAGCATTAGGCGGTGAATTGATGTATATTGTATCCGGTAGTGCTGCTTTGCAACCGCGACTCCAACGTGTTTTTAATGCAGCTACTTTATTCGTATTGGAAGGTTATGGTTTGACCGAAACTTCAGGAGTTATTTCTGTTAATTCTCCCAACGAAATTTGGAAAATCGGTACAGTAGGTCGTCCAATTGATATTGTAGAAGTGAAAATTGCCGAAGATGGTGAAATTTTAGCCAAAGGACCCAATATGCTGGTGGGGTATTACAAGGACCCTGAAAAAACAGCCGAAGTCTTTACCGACGGTTATTTCCATACCGGTGATATTGGCGTTATTGATAAAGACGGGGTTTTGAAAATTACAGACCGTAAAAAAGAAATGTTTAAAACTTCCGGTGGAAAATATGTTGCACCGCAGTTGATTGAAAATGCGATGAAACAATCACAATTTATTGAACAAATTATGGTAGTCGGTGAAGGGCAAAAATTGGTAGCGGCAATTATTCAACCGGCATTTCCATTTATCAAAGAATGGGCAAAAAGACATAATATTTCAGTAGGAGATAGCTTTGAAGAAATTGCTAACAATGCCAAAGTGAAAGAACGTATCATGAAAGAAGTAGAAAAATACAATGAAGGTTTTGGTAAATGGGAAAAAATTAAAATAATTGAATTAACACCCGACGAATGGACTATTGATGCCGGACATTTAACACCAACCATGAAACTAAAAAGACGTGTCGTAAAAGAAAAATATATTGATTTGTACAATAAAATTTATGACAATTTGTAATTTTAATTTGCCTGATCTTGTTAGAATAAATACATAATCAACAAAGAAGCTATCCAAAATATGGATAGCTTCTTTGTTTTTTAATGTTAAATCTTATTTTACTTCAAAAGTAACTTTTAGATTGACTCTGTATTCAACAACCGAACCGTCTTTTACAACAACGCTTTGGTCTTGAACATAAGCAGATCTAATCTCTTTGATTGATTTACTGGCTTTTTTTACTGCTTTGGCAGTAGCGTCCTCCCATGATTTTTTTGAGCTGGACATTAATTCTACAACTTTTAATACTGACATAATTTTGAATTATAAGGTTAATAAGGTCAAAGATACGATTATTTTTGTTTGGATCAATTATTTTTTGGCTCTATATTGATTTAGGTGGGTAATATAAATATAATAATGTCACCCCTTTGGGGTTCAAAGACTTTGTTTGATTGTTTTATTATAACAATGAGCCCTTCGGGCTTATTTAGTAAACCCCGTAGGGGTTATATATTTATAGAAAATTTATGACGTTAAAAACATAAACCCCGAAGGAGTGAAATTATATAAAAAGATAATAACCATGATTATTAAACCTAATTTATTATTACCTTCACAAAACAACATAGACCCTATTTTTTTTATAAAATATCAGAGTAAATGCATAAAAAATAAAATATATTTGAGCGTTGTGGCTACCACTTTTAAATAATACTAACTGTAACCATTAAGCACCGTAGGTGCGGTAACTTTGTAACGGATAATAACAACATAATCATCCGAAAAATTAAATAATCATCTTTTAAATAAGAAAAGATTTACTATATTTGCATTCACAAAAATCAAGGGTTCTTAGCTCAGCTGGTTTAGAGTATCGCCTTGACAGGGCGGGGGTCGCCGGTTCGAACCCGGCAGAACCCACAAGAAGGAAGTGTTTTTTTAAGCGCTTCCTTTTTTTATAGCTTCAATGATACGTTCGCCGTCCATTGCCGCCGACACGATACCACCGGCATAACCTGCGCCTTCACCCGCAGGATAAAGATTGGTAATCTGCGGATGATGCAAAGCATCAGTTCGCGGTATTTTTACAGGTGATGATGTTCGTGATTCTACTCCGATAACATTGGCAAGTTCCGTATAAAATCCGGGCATTTTTTGCCCGTAAGATTTAAATGCTTTGCGTAATTTTTTACCGATAATTTTCGGCAAAATAGAATGTAACGGCGCTGATTTTAAACCGGGTTGATAGGAAGTTTCATTTAAGCTGTTTGATAAATGTCCTTCAACAAAATCAGTAAGCCGTTGTGCAGGGGCTTGCAAATTTTCACCACCGGCAACAAAGGCGAGATGTTCCAAATCTTTTTGAAAAGCCAGTCCTTTAAAAATACCGTATTTTTCATATTTTGGCAAATCGGTTTCTACATTGATTTCCACGACAATTCCCGAATTGGCAAATTTATTATTGCGTTTTGATGGCGACATACCATTGACCACCACTTCTGATTTTCCGGTAGCAGCCGGTACAATAAAACCACCCGGACACATGCAAAATGAGTAAACACCACGATTACCGACTTGTTGTACCACACTATAAGATGCCGGTGGTAGTAGTTCATCTTTTTGCCCGATAGGGCAGTGGTATTGTATGCTGTCAATCAAATCTTGCGGGTGTTCCACACGAACGCCCATGGCAAAAGATTTGGCTTCCA
>JALWFE010000045.1 GCA_027039975.1 Flavobacteriales bacterium | reverse complement strand
AACAAAAAAAGAAGAAAAGCAAAAATTTTGGTAATTTTGTATAGTTATTTTCAGGTAAACGAAATTATGAAAAAAATTTTGGTTTTCGGTATATTGTTGATGTCTGCTTTTTCGTGTGATGAAATCGATAAATATGTTCAATTCAGTGTACAAACACACTCTTTTTTTGAAATTCCGGCGGAAATTCCTGCCGGGCAACCGATCAATTTGGAACCGGAAAATTTAAATTTGGATTTGTCTATATTTGAGGATTTTAATACATCTACGGAACTTGTCGATAAAGCTACTATCAAAAATATAAAGTTAAACATTGTTAGTCCGCAAAATACCGTTTTAGATTTTCTAAGCGATGCGGAAGTATATTTTGAAACGGAAAACTTGCCCAAAATCCGTATAGCTTGGTTAAACGATATTCAAGATAACAATGTCCAAACCTTGGATTTTGAACATTTACCGGATAATTTATCGGAGTATATAAAGGATAACCAATTAAAAATCAGCGTCATTATTGTTACTGATGAAGAATTGGTACAGCCGGTTCAAATAGAGGTAGCAGCAACATTTTTGATAAAAGCCGAGATAATGGAGCAGGGGAAATAAGTTTGGAATATGTCCCTTTTCATTTAAAAAACCGGATTTATATCAAAAACTATTCTTTTTGGTATAACTTCAATAAAAAAACCGTTCCATTTTGATTTTGGAACGGTTTTTAATTCAAAAAATTTAATGTTTTAGATGCTGTCCACTTCCGTGATTTTGGCCAAAATATCGGCATAAGGCAATATCAAATATTCTTTACCGTCCAATTCCACTTTGTTACCGGCAAATTTTTTATACATCACGACATCGCCGGGTTTTACGGCGGCATCTTCGATATTACCCAAAGCCACAACACGTCCTAATGACGGTTTTTCTTTGGCACTATCGGGAATGATGATACCCGAAGGTGTTTTTTCTTCGGTAAACTCGTCTGTCAATTCCAATAATACATTTTCGTTTAAGGGTTGTAATTCTCTCATATTCTTTTGATTTTTAGTTATTTATTCAGTTGGTATATTTAATATTCTACTTAATTTTGCCGTATCGAAACCGATAATGATTTGTCCGTTAATATCGGTTTGCGGCACCCCGCGTTGTCCGCTTTTACGGACCATTTCGGCCGCGGCTTGTTGGTCGGCTGCCACATTGATATCGGTAAACTTAATACCGTGTTTGGTTAAATATTGTTTCAACTTGTTACAATACGGACAACTCGGTGTGGAATAAACCAGCACCCTTTTTTGTGGTGTTCCTGTATGAGAAGTTGTGTAAACAATCTTTTTGTCATGAATAATTTGATCATAATAACCGGCAGTTTGACAGCCCTTAATAATATTTTCAACCTTGCCGTTTTGAACGACAACCACAGAAGGTACCGAATTGATGCCAAAATGTTGATGAACATTTTTTACCTTGTTGACATCAACTACATAAATTTTACCGTCTTCTATTTCTTTCAAAGCATTATAAGCACACTCCGAATTAGATGTGCCTTTTTTATAAAACAAAATAAATTTTTTGACATCTTTATCTTTCTCAATGTCCCGGTAATCTTTAACCTCGACAAAATTCATGTTTATATAAAATTTTTCAACGACAAATTTACAATAAATATGCCATTCGATTATTTGCAAACTTTAACGTCTTTGGTATGTCAAATTGTCATATCTTTGCAGCAACCTTGCTTGCAAGGTTGCTAGTGGAATGTTTATAAAGTTCACAATGTTGAATGTTTTGCTTCAAAATATCAAGTAGAACTTTTGAATCAGAAAAAAAGGCGCTGTGTGCCACGACAAAGGAGTGGTGTACCGAAGCGCGGTCATCAAATAATCGATTAACTAAAATTATCATGAAACAACATAGAAATAAAAGTCAAAAGAAAAATTTTAAATCCAAAAATTACAAACCTTACTACAAAAAATTCCGGGCAAAACAATCCAATGCCCCTAAAACCGACGGGACGATGCGCCTCAATAAATATTTGGCACATGCCGGTATTGCCTCGCGCCGCGAAGCAGACGAATTAATCAAAATAGGTGCTGTCAGTGTCAACGGGAAAGTGATTACCGAAATGGGCTACAAAGTCAAGCCCGGCGATAAAGTGCAATTTAACGGTGAAACCGTAAAACCTGAAAAAAAAGTGTATGTTTTACTCAACAAACCTAAAAATTTTATCACCACTACCGAAGATGAAAAAGGGCGGAAAACCGTTATGGAATTGGTTGAAAAATCGGCACCCGTACGTATTTATCCCGTAGGTAGACTCGACCGCAATACTACCGGCGTATTGCTTTTTACCAATGACGGTGACTTGGCGAAAAAACTCACCCACCCCAAGCATAAAATTGAAAAAATTTACCACGTCAAACTCGACAGAAACCTCAAACCTTCGGATATGGAAAAAATAAAAGACGGTTTGAAATTGGATGACGGTTTTATTCAAGTTGATGACATTTCATTTATCAAAGGAGCACCGCACAACGAAGTAGGCATCAAAATCCACTCGGGACGCAACCGGATAGTCCGCCGTATTTTCGAACATCTGGGGTATGACGTTATCAAACTCGACCGTGTTCTGTTTGCCGGACTGACCAAAAAAAATCTTAAACGCGGCCATTGGCGGCATCTGACCAAACGGGAAGTGGATTTTTTAAAGATGCTTTAATCCGAAACCAAAATTTTTTGTGTTACCACATTATTATTTTTCAACACGGCTTTGACCAGAAAATAGCCTTTATTGAATTTTGAAACATCGATAGCCGTTTTGGTTGTAGTAAGCACCTTACGGCCTGTAATATCAAAAATTTCAATTTGTTGCAAGTTGTCAGCTGGTGAAATATGTAAGACACCGTGAACAGGATTGGGATAAACCGACAAAACTTCCGTTTTTTGTGTGCCAATGGCATTAGGATTTTGAATAAGCAATACTATTTCATTGGAAACGGAACCGGCTACCATAATATCAAATTCCCCGTCTCCGTCAAAATCTTGAACGGCAAGCGATACGGCTCCTTTGATATTGTTATCTATAACCGTTTTTGTAAAATTTTGATTACCGTCATTGTAATAAATAACCACTTGCGAATTATTACCGGCAGCATCTCCGTATCCGGTTGCCACAATATCTTTGTCACCGTCATTATCTATATCCAACCAATGCACAAAAGAAGCACCGGGTAAATTGTTGTCAATGGTATGTTTGGTAAACGATGAACCGTTGCCGTTGACATTTTCAAACCAAGCCACTTCATTGTCATCAAAAGCGGCTCCGACCACATCGTCGTCACCATCCAAATCGATATCACCGCCTTCAACGCCATAAGCACCGTTAAAATTTGTAGCAACCGTTCCACCTATTACAAGCCCCCAAGCACCGATTTTATACCATAGAATTTCATTATTGCCATGCGAAGACACCAAAAAATCCGGTGAACCGTCCAAATCAAAATCACCACCGTGTAAATAATAAGGTGTATTAATGCTAAAAAGATTTTGACGGCTGAAATTATTATATCCGTCATTAAAATAAACAGCCGCATAGTTTTCGCCACTAATCAATACACCTATATCCATATCGCCGTCGGGAGTTCCCGGATCTACAAGTGTACCAATATCGGACAAACGCACTTGCCTCGGGTCATTTAGATTAGGTTCTATAACCGTTTTGACAAAAGTACCATTGTCGTTTAAATACCAAACCAATTCGGTTGTACCGGTGGCGGTAAAATCCATATCGCCGTCGGCATCAAAATCAGCGGCATCTATAAAACGGGCACCGGTAAGATTGTTGTCAATAGTTGTTTGAGTAAAATTACCATTACCATTGTTGATGAAATAAGCTACGGTATTTCCCGATTCACCGGCAGCCAGTAAATCCATATTGCCGTCTTCGTTAAGGTCCTTTTCCAAAATTCCGTAAGCACCGGTAAAATTTGCAATCACATGCCTGGAATATTGCGAAAAACCGGTATTGGCTACAATGATACAGATTAAGATAATTATTTTTTTCATGCCAAATCTTTTTTAATAAAACGATTTTGTTACAAATATAAGGATTTTTAGGCAAATTTTTTGAAAAAAATCCCGGGTACTAAATTATGGTTAAGTTTATTCCCGCCCTAAAAAAACTTTTAAAGCTTTAAAACTAACTTTTTTATCGGCGAAATATTGCCGTGCTTTCTGTTGTTCTTCGGGTGTAGCTTTTAAAAAGGCCAAAAGATTGTTGAGGTGCATTTTCATATGACCTTTTTGAATACCACTAGTAATTAACGAATTAACAGCGGCAAAATTTTGTGCCAATCCAACCGAAGCAATAATTTTCATCAATTCTTTGGCAGTAGGATTTTGAAGCAATTGCAGTGAAAACCGCACCAGTGGGTGAATAGCCGTGATACCACCGACCGTTCCGACCCCCAAAGGCATTTCTATCCAAAACCGGAATATACCGTCTTTAAGTTCTGCATGTGACAATGATGTGTATCGCCCGTTTTTACCGGCATAAGCATGGACACTGGCTTCAACAGCCCTGAAATCATTACCCGTGGCAATAACCACCGCATCAACGCCGTTCATAATACCTTTGTTGTGTGTAACGGCTCTGTAAGGTTCTACTTCGGCAACTTTTACGGCTTTAACAAATTTACGAGCATAATCTTCACCTGTTAATTCATCCGTTTTTAACATTTTCACCGGACAACTCACCGAAGCTCTTACCAAACAATCCGGAGTATAATTGGACAAAATACTCATCAAAATTTGCAATTTGCCGGGCAATTGTTCACCGGCTAAACGTTGCAAAGTCTCTGCGGCTTCTTCCAAAACGGAATTGATAAAATTTGCTCCCATAGCATCAGCCGTATCAAAAAGAAATTCTATTTGATAATAGCCGGTAATTGCTGTGGTTTTATCAATTAAATTAACATCTTTAATACCACCACCACGTTTCAGCATATTAGCTTGCAAGTCATCTACCGATTGTAAAATTTTCTCACGGTTTTGTCTGAAAAACCGTATCAAATCAGTTGTTTGACCTTCGTATATAAAATGAATATGTCCGGGTTTGACCGTGTCTATAACTTCCGCTTTAAAACCACCTTTATCCAGCCAAAATTTTGCCGATTTGGAAGCCGCAGCCACCACCGAACTCTCTTCAATAGCCATCGGAACAGCATATATTTTGTCATTTATCTTAAAGTTGGGAGCAATAGCATACGGCAAATAAAAATTACTAATGGTATTTTCTATAAAACCATCGTGAAGTTCTTGTAAAGCAATGTTTTTATTCCAATATTGTAACAATACTTGCCGGGCGGAACTATCATTATTGAAGTATGTCTGCAGTAACCAATCTATTTTTTCTTCTTTTGATAATTTTGAAAATCCTTTTATTTGCATTGACTACAAAATTTGAAAACGCAAGTTAATTAAAAGTTCATAAAGTTTGTAATATTTGAGGAAAGAAAGGGGAAGAAGAATGATAATTTTTTTACCCTGGCATAATATATTTTTGGTTTTAAATGGAGAAATTAATGCGCTTGTTACCGTTTGTCCGGATGATATTTTGTGCCGCATTTTCGGTCTATCAGTTTTTTTTAATGTTGATTTACAACAGTTTATCTTAATTTAGACCATCAGTTTTTGGAAACCTAACAGGTCTTGCAACATTACGAACTTTATAAACATTATGAACTTTCAACAAAAGAAAAGCCGCTGCAACAATTACAACGGCTTTTTAAAAAATAAAGTTTTTGAGTTTACCTGATTCTGTCCACGGATTTTACGAGTTTTTCGTCCCGTTTGATGTACTTATTGGCAATCAATAAAAAAACGATAGAAACGGCAGGGAGTAATAACTCAATGTCCTTCTTCGAAAAAGACTTTTCTCCGGACAATAACCCGGTATGGTAAACAGATAAACCCAAAAGAACTATTAATACAAAGATAATCAAATTATTTATTTTGATTTGCCATTTTCTGTTTTTATATAAAAAAATATTGATAAATATCATCAATGTCAATATCCCCGCAGTTATACCAAACATAGGGGTGAGCGGAAACTGCTCATAATAAGCCGAATACGTATAAAAAAACATAACTAAAAAGCCTAAAAACAAATAAACCGTTTGAATTCGTTGGAGCATTTTTCTTATTTTTCAACAAAAATAAAACAAATTTGTTTCGGAATAAAAAAAATTTACTAATATTGCATTATAATTACTTTTCTACAAGTTAATGTTGTCCTTTATTATTTTATAAAATTTGTGATACCTCATATCATTTTCAATTTTTATAATAAAACTACCTTGAAAGATTAAAAAACTACAAAATATAAGATAAAATATGTTTGATATTGAATCATTAAAACAGTTAAAACTGGTTGCGCTACAAGAGATAGCCAAAACCATTGGGATTAAAAAATATTACCATTTGAAAAAAATGGAATTGATTTACAAAATTCTCGATTTTCAAGCGGATCATCCCGAAGAAGTTAAAGAAAAAGCAAAACAATTACGTCTCGAAGAAAAAAAAGACGAATTGATTGCCAAAAAACCGGGACGTCCCAAGAAAAAGCAAACGAAGAAAAAACAGGAAATTTCCCAAAAACAATCCAAAAAAGTTCAAAAAACTTCACAAGAGAAAGAAACGGAACAACCCCCCGCAACTACAAAAACCCGTAAAAAACGACCTAGAAAAAGACGTCAAAAAGATACCGACAGTCAACAAAATGAGGTAAAACAACCGGAATTGTTTGCCGGTGATACCGCTGAAAAACACAAACCGGAAGCCGTTGTTGTACCGGAAAAGGAAATCGAAAGAGAAAATTTCCCGGTTGAAAAAGAAGAAACAGCGGATAAACAAAACGGCAAACAAAACAAAAAACAACAAACTAACCGTCAAAATCAAAAACATCAAAAACATCAAAAAAACAAACGCGATGAATTTGAATTTGACGGCATTATAGAAGCCGAAGGTGTTTTGGAAATCTTACAAGATGGTTACGGCTTTTTACGTTCGGCGGATTTTAATTATTTGAGTTCTCCCGATGATATTTACGTCTCACCTTCACAAATCCGTTTGTTCGGCTTGAAAACCGGTGATACTGTTCAAGGATTGGTGCGTCCGCCCAAGGAAGGCGAAAAATTTTATCCTTTGTTAAAAGTATATAAAATTAATAATCAAGACCCTGAAGTAGTCAGGGATAGGGTAGCTTTTGAACATTTGACCCCGTTGTTTCCCGATGAAAAATTGAACATTGCCGGTAGAAACAGTACCTTGTCAACCCGAATTGTTGATTTGTTTGCGCCTATCGGAAAAGGTCAGCGGGCAATGATTGTATCACAACCCAAAACGGGGAAAACCATGTTGTTGAAAGACTTGGCCAATGCCATTGCGGCCAACCACCCGGAAATATATCAAATCATTTTGTTGATAGACGAAAGGCCGGAAGAGGTCACTGATATGAAACAAAGTGTAACGGGAGAAGTGATTGCATCCACTTTTGACGAGTCGGCCGAACGGCATGTCAAAGTCGCCAATATCGTGATAGAAAAAGCCAAACGTATGGTCGAAAGTGGTATGGATGTCGTTATATTACTCGATTCCATTACCCGTTTGGCAAGGGCTTACAATACCGTTCAACCCATGTCCGGACGTGTGTTATCCGGAGGAGTTGATTCCAATGCGCTTCACAAACCCAAACGTTTTTTCGGTGCGGCCAGAAACATCAAAGAAGGCGGTTCGTTGACTATCATTGCAACGGCTTTGATTGATACCGGCTCCAAAATGGATGAAGTTATTTTTGAAGAATTTAAAGGGACCGGTAATATGGAATTGCAATTGGATCGCAATTTGGCAAATCGCCGTTTGTATCCGGCTATCGATATCAAAAATTCCAGTACCCGCCGCGACGACCTCCTGCATGACGATAGAACCATTCAACGTATGTGGTTACTACGCCGCTACCTCGCCGATATGAATCCGGTAGAAGCCATGCAATTTGTCAAAGAACGCATTGAAGACACCCGTACCAACGAAGAGTTTTTATTGTCAATGAATGAATAAACAGCAAGGGGCATAAAATTTTATACCCCTTGCTTATGAATAATGTAACCGGCATTATTTCCCGTTATTATTTTTGATTAATCGCTTTACGATTTTTTTCAATTCTTGTAATTCTTTGGCTTGTTGTTGCAATTGCTTTTCCTGTTCTTTCATTTTTTGTTGTTGCCTTTGAATGGTTGTTTTCAGTGCTTTAACTTCTGCTTCGTGTTTTTGGTTTAATTCCTGCACGGCTTTGACCAAAGGAACCACAAATTGTCCGTAAGCTAAGGAATACGGGGCTTTTTCGTTGGCGGGGTGGTGAACACCGTCAAAGTCATAACCGCAGGCTTGTGCAGCGGCTTCCACTTCTTGTGCTATAAAACCGGTGTGATACACTTGCTGCATAGCTGCCCTTTCCGCTTTATCTTGATGCTCGTCTTTTACACCCATAAATTTATCCAAACCGTCTAAATCCCAAGTATAAGACACCGGACGCAAACGTTTGATAAAGTCCAGCCCGGGAATATTCTCTTGTACATTGCGTTTAAACCTGCCGTCCGAAGTGTTGTGCCAAGCTGAATGTCCGCCTATCCAAGTGACACTGTTATTTCCCAGTTTTACCATATTGCTTGCTGTAATGGAACTGTTGTAGCCAATGGCAGTGGAATTATGAAAACCAGCTCCTGAAAAAAAAGCTTCTCGTCCAATAGCCGTATTGCCATATCCTGTCATATTATGATGCAACGCTTTATATCCCACGGCAACATTACTATCTCCCGTTGTGTTTAAATATAAAGCAAAAGAGCCATTGGCCGTATTCAATTGACCCGTTGTGTTTGAGTACAATGCTTGATATCCGGTCGCTGTGTTGTTATACCCGGTAGTATTTGAATAGAGCGATTTTGATCCAATACCGGTGTTTTGTGTAGCATCATTAGCTATTGTTGCACCATATCCGTTATGATACAAAGCCGAATCGCCTACGGCTACCAGGTTGCTCCGGTCGGTGTTACGGTATAATGCTCTAATTCCTATGGCAGTATTTGAGTGTGCCGATAAAACGTTATTCAAGGCTTCACTTCCAATTGCGGTATTACAATTTCCTGTTTGATTGCTAAGTAAAGCCTGATATCCCATTGCGGTATTTTTATTTCCGGTATCGTTTTGAAGTAAGGATAAATAACCTGTTGCTGTATTATGATTACCTTCTGTATTTAACCCCAGTGAATAATAACCTGTTGCCGTATTATTATCTCCGGTGGTATTGCTCATCAAAGTTTGAAATCCGTTGGCTGTGTTATAAATTCCTGTTGTATTATAATATAATGCATAGTCTCCGGTAGCCGTATTCCAACTACCCGTGGTATTGTGATACAATGACTTATATCCATTGGCAGTATTACTGTTTCCGCTGGTGTTGGAATACAAAGCTTGATATCCCGTTGCAGTGTTATCAAATCCGGTCGTATTTGAATATAAACTTTTAGACCCGATAGCGGTATTGTATTTTGCTTCATAAGCACCGGAAGCACCATATCCGTTATGATACAAAGCGGAGTCTCCTACGGCTACCAGATGGCTCCGGTCGGTGTTTTCATGCAAAGCTCTAACCCCAACGGCAACATTGGAATAGCCGGTAGTATTTTTATTTAAAGCACTTTCACCAAAAGCAGAATTATTATTGCCGTTGTTATGGCGAAGTGCGGTATTTCCGGCAGCTGTATTACCGTACCCCGAATCATTAGTACCAAGTGTGTTATAGCCGATGGCAATATTGTCAAAACCGGTAGTATTTGCCGAGAGGGAACCATATCCGATAGCCGTATTCCAATTACCCGTGGTATTGGAATACAAAGACATATATCCGTTGGCAGTATTACTGTTTCCGCTGGTGTTGGAATATAAAGCTTGATATCCTGTAGAAGTGTTAGCGATACCTTTTGTATTGGCAAACAATGCTTTCGAACCGATAGCAGTATTGTATTTTGCTTCATTGCCGGTTGCACCTATTCCATTATTATACAAAGCCGAATCACCTACGGCTACCAGGTTGCTTCGGTCGGTGTTTTCATGCAAAGCTCTAACCCCAACGGCAACATTGGAATAACCGGTTGTATTAAAAGACAATGAACCGTATCCATTGGCAGTATTGTAATTCCCTGTGGTATTAGATATAAGTGTAGAGCTCCCGGTACCGGTATTATAGCTACCGGTAGTGTTAGAGTATAATGACCTGTTTCCATTGGCAGTATTATAATTTCCTTTAGTATTAGATAAAAGTGTAGAGTTCCCGTTTGCTGTATTGTAGTCGCCGGTAGTGTTTGAAAATAAAGCATAGGTGCCGAAAGCTGAATTATATTCTCCGCCGGTATTCTGGTATAATGTACCGAAACCGCTAGCAGTATTGTGCGTCCCGATAGTATTGGAGTATAATGATCTGGCTCCGTTAGCAGTATTATAATTTCCTAAGCTATTAGAGTGACCGGATAGATATCCTGTAAAAACATTATAATTATCTGAAATATTATCATTTTCTCCGGCACCTTCGCCGAGATAAACCGAATGTCCCGTATTTAAGATTTCTATTTGTCCTTTTTGGGTAAAACGGACATGCAGGGTGTTGTTGGTGCGTATATCCAAATCCTGTGCATCGGTCGTACCGATAAAATGTGTGCCTGATGTCGTACCCGCGTTACCCGTGGTTTTCCAATAACCGGACAAGGTTTCCGGATCGGACAGTTTGACCCAGTCCGGAGATGCGGGTGTACCGCTGTTGTAATAATACCCCGGCGTATTGTCGGTTTGATAAATCAATAATCCCGTAGCCGGCGAGCCGATGGCATCGCGCTGGGCTTGGGTCATACGCGGGATTAAAATACCTTTTTCCGTGCTTTTGACGTCCAGCATAGCCGAATTGTCCGGATTGCTGCCGTCCGTGTTGATGCCTACTTGCGCGGTTAGTGTGTAGCTGACTAATGCCATAATGAGGCTGAATAATAGGTTTGTTGTTTTCATAATGCCGGTTTTAAATAATCAATATACAAATCTACATTTTCATTAAACCGGTTTGCAATTTTTTTAAGGTAAATAATGTGGACAAAATGTAAAACCGGTGTGGATTTTATGTGGATATTTGTTAAACTGTAAATACTTAATTGATTGATATAAAACAAATTATATTTTTAAAACATTTTTATCTAAAAATATTTACATCCTAAATACTTGTGGATTTATTATCTTTGTGCAAAATGTTTCTTTTTTATGAAAAGTCCATTCTTATATCTACTTTTATATATGCTATTTTCCGGTGTGTTGGTTGCCCAGGAAAATGACAGTATCACCCGGTTGATAAAATCGAAAGACGTTAAAGAATTACCGCGGTTGTTTAATGATTTATCCGTAAAATATAAGCGGAAAGGGACACAAGAAAATGCGTTGTATTGGGCGGAACGGGCAAAACAAGCGGCCGAAAAGCTAAACGACTCGGTCGAACTTTATTACGCGTATATGAATCTGTCAGAAATAAATTTGAGATTGTCTCATATAGATACAACAGTGCAATACCTAACGAAAGCATTAAAATTGGCCAGGGCCATGCATAATCCCACTCTAAAAGCCCGGACTTACAACGAATTAGGCATTGTATATCTGGAAATAGCCGATTTCGAAAAATCTTTGTCCAGTTATTTACAGTCTTTAAGACTCATAGAGGATAGTATTCCCAATCTACCAAAAGAAAAATTACTTTTTTATAAATCATTGGTATTGAACAATATAGGCACTGTATATTCAAAAATGAACCAGTTGGACAAAAGTTTGTCATACAGAATGAAAGCACTTTTCATAAGACAAAGATTAAAGGATACTTCCGGTATTGCCAGTTGCCTTCAAAATATCGGAGTTATCCATGAGAAAAATAATAATTTGGATAGTGCTTATGCATATTATTCAAAGGCATTGCAGTATAGAAAAAAACTAGGCGACAAAAGGGATATCGCCGAACTGATTTTGAATACCGGTATCATAAAAATGAAAAAAGGAGATTATCTGCCGGCGGAACAGTCTTTTTTACAAGCTATCCGAACCTTCGAAGCTTTTCAAGATTATAAACATCTTTCGGAAACGTATTTAAATCTGGCAGGTCTTTATATGAAGCTCAACAAACTTTCCCGGGCATACGAAATGCTCAAAAAAGGTTTGTATTTTGCCCGGAAATCTTCTTATAAAATAAAAGAAAAAGAGGCTTATGCCCTTTTATCCGATTATTATGCACAACGGGGCGCATACAAAAAAGCCTGGGAATATCAAAAACGTTATACGGCACTAAACGATTCCATTTTTAATTTAAAAATGGCCGATAAAATTGCCAATGTCCAGAATAAATACGAAATAGAAAAAAGAGAAAAAGAGATACAACTTTTACGCAGGGATAACGAAATCAAAGCTTTAAAAGTCAAGCAAAAAACAATTTTGAGTATTGTACTTTTGATTTTGCTCGTATTGATTATATTGTTGTTAATCAGTGTATTGTTGGTTTTGAACCGGCGTAAATTGAAACAGAAACATATAGAAATGGAATTGGAAAAAAGTGAACTTGTCAGGGCTCAACTCCGTGACAAAAACGAATATCAAAAAAAACAACTGATTACGCATGCGATGAATATGTTGCAAAAAAATAAACTTTTGATGGAAATGGATAAAGAGCTGAGCCGGTTTTACCCGAAAGCCGACGAATCTTTACGCAAACATATCCGTTCTTTTCAAAGACAGATAAAGAGAAATATGAACCTTGAAAAAGATTGGGAAATGTTTAAAATGTACTTTGAAGAAGTAAACAAAAATTTTTATACAAACCTGCGCAAAATATCCAAAGAATTGACTCCCGGAGACCTGAAACTAGCGGCACTTGTCAAATTGAATTTGAATATCAAAGAAGCCGCGGCGGTGTTGAATATTTCTCCGGAAAGTCTTCGTAAAGCCCGGTACAGACTCCGTAAAAAATTACATTTGAAATACGGTGATAATCTTTCGGAATTTTTAAATGGTTTATAATGAGACTATTACACATTCTTTATTACCGCGGCTTTGGTGCTATTTTGTATTTTGTAAATTATTAATGTTTTTGCCACCGGGACACCCAATATTAAATTGTTTTTTTATCATTACTTTTTTGCATCGCCCAAAAAAGTAACAAAAAACGCTAGCCTTACGAAACTTTTCCTAATTTCTACGTTTTTCTCCCTAAACAATCTGAACTCGCACGAGCCTTTTGCTTTTTAATTGCATTTTAATTGATTGCAAATTTCTATTTTCATAAGACACTTTTGTTTTGCTCAAACAGCAGATTGTTTTTAAC
>JALWFE010000044.1 GCA_027039975.1 Flavobacteriales bacterium | reverse complement strand
TTACAAAAATTAACGATTTCTTTACAATTTTACAAATTAATTATTAATTCATATACTTTTGAGACAGTTTTTTTAACTGCTTTTTCTCTGGGTTGCCCGAATTTAAACCTGTAAAATTGTTTTTTTTGAGCTGTAACAATCGCAATAATGCAAGTTCCGAGTTCGACATCGCTATCACCTTTGGTTGGACCTGCATTTCCGGTTGTGGCAACACCTATGTCCGCCATCATTATTTTTCTGACATTTTCCGCCATTGATAAGGCGATTTTTTCGTGAACAACAGAATATTTTTTGATTAATTCGGTGTCCACTTTTAAGGTCTTGATTTTGACGTCTGTGTGATAAGCGACTATACCTCCCATAAGAAATTTAGAAGCGCCCGGGATTTGGGTTAAACCGCTGACGAGCAATCCGCCGGTACAACTTTCGGCAAATGCAATTGTTTTGCTTGATTCTGACAATTTTTGATGAACAGCCAAAGCTAAGTCTTCCACTTGTTCGGAAATGGTTAAATCCGGAATGTAATTTTTGAGTTTTTGTATTTGTTCATCAATGATTTTTTTTAGATAATCCAAATCCTGTCCTTTGGCGGATAATCGCAAACGGATTCTTCCCGGATGAGGTAAGTAAGCCAGTTTTATATTGTTTGGTAAGTTATTTTCCCAATCTTTAATTCTGTCTGCCAAAAGGCTTTCTCCTATACCGAAAACCGTAACAGTTTTATGGTATAAATAAGGAAGATTAAATTTTTTCTTAATTTTCGGAATGACTTCATTTTCAAAGATATGTTTCATTTCGAAAGGAACGCCTGGCAAAAAAATGAAAATCCTGTTGTTTTTTTCTATCCACATACCGGGAGCCGTACCATAGTAATTCCATAGTATCAGGGCTTTTGAGGGTAAGTATGATTGCCCCTTGTTGTTTTCGGTGTAGGGATAATTCATTTTGGCAAACATACGTTTGATATGTGCTTCTATTTCCGGATGGAAAACGAGTTTATCATTAAAAAATTCCGTTATAGTCTGTTTGGTAAGGTCGTCCAAAGTAGGACCTAAACCACCGGTAACCACGACAATTCCGGCTTTAGTATTACTTAATGCTTCTTTAATATCCGACGGTTTGTCGGATACTACTGTGATTTTCTTGTTTTCAATGCCTAATTCCCGCAATTTTTTAGCAAGCCACTGTGCATTGGTATTATTGATTTGTCCAATAAGTATTTCGTCACCGATATTTATAATTTCTGATTCCATATTTTAATTTAATTACAAATTTAATAATTTTTTCTGAAAAATTAATAAAAATTATGTATTATTAATACAAAAAGTTGTTATAAAAATTTATAAAATTAAGAAAAAAAATTGCGGGTTATTACATCAAAAATTGTGAGTTATTTTAAAATTATCCGGTTGGTAATTTGCTATCCTGTAATTTTTCTTGGTGAAAGTAATAAATTTGTTGATAAAAAAGTTAAATGCTTAATTATTTTTTAATATGTTTTAGTTTAGCAAACTTTAACAAAAGTTTTTTTTCACCGGAATTATCAAATTTTATTAAAGCTTTTTTGTTGGAACCTTTACCTTCCAGATCGATAATTTGTCCTGTTCCGAAACGGCTGTGTTCCACCCAATCGCCTATTTTAACATTATAATTACCATTGCCGGTATCTTGTTTTATTTCTGAAATTTTTTTCAGTTTTTTAGGCATCGGATTGGGATTTTTTTTGATAACCGGTTTTTTATTGTTTTGAAATTTTTTATTTTCAAAATGTTTTTGTTTGATTTGGCCGGTATCCGGAGGTCCGAAAATATCTTGATCCAGAAACGTATTGCCGGATAATTCGGAATCTTTGTAATTAAAGTCAAGATATTGGTCGTCTATTTCACTAATAAACCGGCTTGGTTCGGAATAATTGAGTTGCCCCCATCGGTAGCGTGATTCGGCAAAAGTAATAGTTACTTTTTTTTCTGCACGGGTTAAAGCCACATAAAACAGTCGCCGTTCTTCTTCCAGCTCGCTACGGGTATTGACCGACATAGCCGAAGGAAACAAATTTTCTTCCATTCCGGCGATATAAATATAAGGAAATTCCAAACCTTTTGCCATATGAACTGTCATTAAGGTAACTTTGTCGGGATTGTCGTCTTTTTGGTCCAAGTCGGTAAACAGAGCAACGTCTTGCAAATAAGAAGTAAGGCTGATATCGGCACCGGGTTCATCTTTTTGGGTTTCGATAAAATCTTGGATGGCATTCATCAATTCTTGAATATTTTCCACCCTGCTTAAACCTTCGGGTGTAATATCTTTACGGTATTCTTGGAGTAATCCGGTATTTTTGATAACGTAATCGGTGAGTTCAAAAGCATCTTTTTCTTTGGCAAGGGCTTGAAAACTACGGATTTTTAAGGCAAATTCTTCCAATTTTCGCAAAGTACCCCGGTTGAGGTTTATATCTATTTTCGAGGCATTTTCAACGATATCAAACAAGGCTACTTTGTATTTATCGGCGGCCAGTAAAATTTTGTCCATAGTTGTATTGCCGATACCACGAGCCGGAAAATTGATGATACGCCGGAGGGCTTCGTCATCTTTCGGATTGACAATCAATCGTAAATAAGCCAAAATATCTTTGATTTCTTTACGTTGATAAAATGATAAACCGCCGTATATACGGTAGGGGATACCTTTTTTGCGTAAAGCATCTTCTATTGCTCTGGATTGTGAGTTGGTACGGTATAATATGGCAAAATCTTCCGGATGTAATTGCAAACGCATTTGATGTTCAAAAATGTCGGAAGCAATAAAACGGCCTTCTTCGGTATCTGAGAAAGTACGGATTACTTTTATTTTTTCACCTTCTTCATTTGCTGTCCAAACTATTTTGGGTAAACGTTCTTTATTTTTTTCTATCAATGAATTGGCGGCATATACAATGTTTTTGGTAGAACGGTAATTTTGTTCCAGTTTATAAATTGTTGCTTCGGGATAGTCACGTTGAAAATTGAATATGTTTTGGATATTAGCCCCGCGGAATCCGTAAATGCTTTGTGCATCATCACCTACGACACACAGATTGTGATGCCGGTTTGACAAAGCTTTGATAATCAGATATTGTGAATGATTGGTATCTTGATATTCATCGACTAAGATGTAATGAAACCGTCGTTGGTATTTTGCTAACACTTCCGGGAAACGGGTCAGCAATTCGTTGGTTTTGAGGAGTAAATCGTCAAAATCCATAGCGCCTGCCCTAAAACAGCGTTCGACGTAACGGCGGTAAATTTCTCCCATTTGGGGCCGTTTGGCGTAATGGTCGGCTTCTATCAATTCGGGATTATTGTAATAAGCCCGTACGGTAATCAGATTGTTTTTAAATTTGGAAATACGGTTTTGGATTTGTTTAGGTTTGTAAATATCCGAATCCAGATTTAAATCTTTGATAACTTGTTTGATAAGTTGCAAACTGTCAGCGGTATCATAAATGGTAAAATCACGCGGATAGCCCAATTTATCGGATTCTTCACGCAAAATACGGGCGAAAATTGAATGAAAAGTACCCATCCAAATATTTCTGGCTTCGCTTTGACCAACTATCCCGGCAATACGCTCTTTCATTTCACGGGCGGCTTTGTTAGTAAAAGTCAGTGATAGTATATTGAAAGGATCAACACCTTGTTCCATCAAGTATGCAATCCGGTAAGTCAGCACCCGTGTTTTGCCTGAACCGGCTCCTGCTATAACCATCAGTGGTCCGTCGATATGTGTAACGGCCGCCCTTTGGGCATCGTTGAGTTCTTGCAAATAATTTCTCTTTGTCATAGGGGCAAAATTACATATTTTTAGGGGCTGTTATCTTTTATTGTCAGAAAATTTATCCACAATTTTCCGTCTGTTTACGGACGGTAATCGTCCCATTCCTTAGGTTTAGGTTTGTGCAATTTCCCGACAGATTTGGCTACAATTGTAGAAACGGTGGCATCGCCGGTGACATTGATAACGGTTCGCATCATATCCAACGGGCGGTCGATAGCAAATATCAATGCTAATGCAATAGGTAATTTTTCCGAAGGAAACCCCAAAGCTTCTAAAACGATAACCAACATAATCATACCGGCACCCGGAACCGCAGCAGCACCTATTGATGCCAATAAAGCAGTTAAAATAATCGTTAATTGGTTGGTAAATCCGAGACCTTCCGGCCATAATACTTGCAAAATAAAAACCGATGCCACGGCTTGATAAAGGCTTGTTCCGTCCATATTTACAGTAGCACCCACCGGTAATACAAAACTCGATACTTCTTTGTCCACACCTATATGTTCTTCAACCCGTTCCATTGTCACAGGGAGGGTAGCGGCACTCGAACTGCTGCTGAATGCCAGTAATTGTGCCGGTGCCAATTGTTTGAAAAACCAAAAGGGATTTTTACCGGTAAAAATTTTGATCATCAGCATATAAACCACAAGCATAATGATTAAACCGGTGACAACGGTGCCACCGTATTTTATCAAACTGCCGAGTAATTCCCAATCACCGGCTGTTTGTACAATTACATTGGCTATCAATGCAAAAACGGCGTAAGGTGCTGTCAACATAATCAAATCGACCATCTTCAAAATGGCTTCGTTAAGCGAATCAAATACGTCTTTGAGTGGCGCCGCTTTGTGCTCGGGAATGAGAATCAATGTAATCCCGAGAAAAATGGCAAAAAAGATAACCTGTAACATATTGCCGTTGTTACTCATAGCTTTGAAAATATTATCCGGCACCATATCGACCAAAAATTGCAATTTAGGTTTGTTTTGTTGTTCTTTGGCTACAGTAATTTTTTTCTCAATCTTTTTGTTACCGGCATAGGTTTGTTCAAGTTTTTGAACAGTTTCTTGTGAGATGCCATCACCGGGCTTGATAATGTTAACACTCAACAGACCGATTGTGATGGCAAAAACCGTAGTTGTAATGTAAAGTCCGATAGTGCGTAAACCGATAGTTTTAAATTTAGCAATATCTTTTAAATCGGATACACATTTAATCAGTGAAGCTAAAATCAAAGGAATAGCAATCAGTTTTAACAAGTTGACAAATATTTTTCCGATGGGGGCAATCCAATCATACGTGAGTTGTTTGCCGTAATCAAATTGTAATAAGATAAAGCCACCTACCAATCCGGCAAGCATTCCGATGAGTATTCTCCAATGTAAAGCTAAATTTTTCATATTCTTTAGTTGAAAGTTTATAAAGTTCGTAAAGTTTATAAAGTTCGTAAAGTTTATAAAGTTCGTAAAGTTCGTAATGTTTGTAAAATTCATCAGTTCATCAACCCGGTCACTTCGATACATCCCGTCACTTCTCCATCGTGACGGGACACTCAGTGACCTCTTTCAAATCCTCAATTCCTCATTTCCTCAATTCCTCAATTCCTCAATTCCTCATTTCATCAAAATCCAAATTTCTATCCGGTTCATACCACAATTCGCCATTCTCAATATACAACGGGCTACTGAAATTATTGGTAAACAGACCGCCGGTTCCCAATCCTTGCGGTACGATTACGCCTAGTTGATAGGTATATTGTGCAATAGCATTCAGCCCGACATTACTCTCCAATGCAGAGGTTATCCACCAACCGGTGTCAGTATTTTCAGCCGCTTTTATCCAAGTTTCCGTTCCCGTAAAACCACCGTGTAAAGCGGGTTTGATGATAATATATTGCGGTTTGATGTATTCTAAAAATTTTTGTTTGTCAAACATATAATTATAACCGATGAGTTCCTCGTCCAAAGCAATTGGCAATGGCGTTGTTGCACAAAGTTCTTTTAATATTTCCAATTGACCGGCTTTAATTGGCTGTTCTATGGAATGCAAGTCATATTCCGCAAGGCGTTTAAGTTTTTCCAAAGCTTCATTAGGATGAAAAGCACCATTGGCGTCAACTCTGATTTCTATATCGTCCGGTGAAAATTGTTGCCTGATGTATTTTAGTAAATCCAATTCGTCTTCAAAATTTATAGCACCTATTTTGAGTTTAATCACTTTAAATCCGGCTTGCAATTTCTCTTTGATTTGACGGAACATAAAATCCTTACTACCCATCCAAATCAATCCGTTAATCGGGATACCGGCTTTACCGTCTGTAAAAAGGGAAGGGTAGAGGAGATGTGGTTGGGTGGCGTTCAAACTTTTTACGGCGGTCTCCCAACCGAAAATGATGGACGGATAATCACGTAACTCGAATAAAATTTCGTCATGCGGTCGGTTGATATGTGCTGTTAGCCACTTTAATTTTTCTTCGTAATCCGGTACATCGTCAGCCGATAAACCTCTAAATAAATTACATTCGCCATAACCGGTTTTCTTGTCATTTTTCAAAATTAAAAAATAAGTCTCCTTGGTGGTTAGTACACCACGGGAGGTGCCGGCCGGTCGTTTAAAATGTAATATATATTTAATGTATCGGGCTTTCATTCGTCTTCTTTTTCCGGTGTTTTATCTGTATTTTTATCTTTCTTTTTACCTTGGTATTCCAGTTTGTAAAAAATATAACCGAATCCGGCTGCCAAATGCAACATAACGATAATAAATAAAATGTTAGCTAAACTCATTTTCGTAATTTGTTATAAATCAATAATTAAACTTAATGGACAATGGTCGGAACCCAAAATATCATTGTGAATGATCACATCTTTTACTTTGTCAATTAAATTTTCACTGACCAAAAAATAATCGATACGCCAACCGGCATTACGGGCACGGGCATTAAACCGGTAACTCCAATAGGTATAGGCAATTTTGTCAGGATACAAATAACGGAATGTATCGATAAAACCGGCATTGAGCAGTGCTTTAAATCCTTGAATTTCCACTTCGGTATATCCGGCGGTTTTGTTATAGTTACTTTTCGGATTTTTCAAATCGATGGGTTGGTGTGCTACGTTCAAATCGCCGGCAATAATGACAGGTTTATATTGTTTCAGACCTGTGACATAATTTTGAAAATCTTTGTTCCATTGTTCTTTATAATCCAAACGTTTGAGACCTTGACCGGCATTAGGGGTGTAAACATTGACCAAAAAGAAATCGTTGTATTCTGCGGTAATAACACGGCCTTCGTTGTCGTGTTTAGCCATATTGATACCATACGTTATTTTGTCAGGTGCCGGTTTTGTGAGGAGTGCTGTGCCGGCATATCCTTTTTTGTGAGCCGAATTGATATAAATTTTGTAAGTGTTTTCGAAATCGTTCAAGACCTCAGCCACTTCGTTATTTTGTGCTTTGGTTTCTTGTAAACATAAAATATCGGGATTTAATGATTTAATAGTTTCTGTAAATCCTTTTTTTATAACGGCTCTGATACCGTTGACATTCCAGGTTGTGATTTTCATAGGTGTTTTTTTTTGGTTATTCAATCATTTTCAAATAATTCGTTTCTGAAATAATTGGTATTCCTAAACTCTCTGCCTTACTCACTTTGGAAGGACCGGGTTTGTCTCCTGCTAGTAGAAAATCAGTGTTTTTACTGACCGAACTGACAACTTTACCGCCGTTTTGTTCGATATTTTTTTTGAGTTCTTCGCGTGAAAAATGTTCAAATGTACCTGATATTACAAATTTTTTACCGTGTAATTTGTCGATAATATTATCTTCATTCTTGATCTCGAATTGCAATCCGGCTTGTTTGAGGCGGTTGATTAAAGCGATATTATCCGGATTGGAAAAGTATGTTTTGATACTTTCTGCAATTTTTTCACCGATTCCTTTGATAGCTGTAATTTCCTCAACGGATGCTTGCATCAAACGGTCGATGTTTTTAAAATAACTGGCGATTAATTTGGCAGCTACTTCTCCAACGTGGCGGATACCCAGGGCGTATAAAACCTTTTCAAAAGGCTGGTTTTTAGATTTTTGGATACTTTCTATTATGTTTTTTGCCGATTTTTCGCCCAAGCCTTCCAAATCTTTCAAATCTTCCACTTTCAAATCATATAAATCGGCTACATTATGTATCAGTCCGTGTTGGTAGAGTAGATTGATGATTTCCGGTCCCAATCCTTCGATATCCATAGCTTTACGGCTGACGAAATGTTCGATTTGTGCTTTGATTTGCGGTTCACAGGTGGTGGTATTAACACAAAAATAATCGGCGCCTTGTTTAATCAAAGGTGTGTTACAAACCGGACAATGATCTATGAATTTTATGGGTTTGGCACCGGGTTTCCGTTTGGATTTATCGACACCGACAACTTGCGGAATGATTTCACCGGCTTTTTCGACGTAAACGTAATCATCTTCGTGCAAATCGAGTTTTTTCATATTATCCTCGTTGTGCAAAGTAGCCCGTTTTACAACAGTACCGGCGAGCATTACCGGTTTCAAATTGGCTACCGGTGTAACTTTCCCGGTACGGCCTACCTGAAAATCGACACTTAACAGTTTAGTGAGTTTGCGTTCGGCCGGAAATTTATAAGCCATAGCCCAACGGGGCGACTTGGCGGTATAACCCAACTTCTCTTGGACGTCAAATTCATTGACTTTTACAACGATACCGTCCGTATCATACGGAAAATCAAAACGTTTAACACCCCAGTCAAGGATAAAATCCATAATTTGTTCCAGATTTTCAGCTTTGATATAGTCGTGCGGGACAAAAAAACCCCATTCTTCCAGTTTTTTGAGGGCATCATATTGGGTATTGACAGGCAAATTGTTACCTATCAAAATATACCCCACAAAGTCCAGTTGGCGTTTGGCAACAGTTTTTGGGTCTAACAATTTCATGGTGCCTGCAGCCAGATTCCGGGCATTCATATAAGTGGTTTCCCCTTTTCGTTCCTGCTCCTTATTGATGCGGTCAAAATTTTCACGCGAAATCATAACTTCACCGCGTACAAAGACTTCGTTAGGCACATCACTACCGGATAAAACCAAAGGCAAGGTTTTGATAGTACGTGCATTAACAGTAACATCATCTCCCGAAATACCGTCGCCGCGGGTTAATGATTGTACGAGTTTTTTATCGATATATTGATTGCTCAAAGAAACACCGTCATATTTTAATTCTACACAAAATGTAAATTTTTCATCTACTAATTTGCTAATCCGGTTAATCCAGTCTTTTAAATCTTGAATATTATATGATTTTTCAAGTGAAAGCATCGGATATTTGTGTTTGACCGTTTTAAATTCGCTAACAGGCTCACCACCAACTCTTTGTGTAGGCGAATTAGGGTCGTAAAATTCAGGAAAGGCTTCTTCGAGTTTTTGCAATTCTTCCAGTTTGCGGTCAAATTCGTAATCGGACATATCGGGTTGTGCCAATACATAGTATTTATAATTGCCTTCCCGTAATTCTCGTCGAAGGGCTTCAATTCTTTTTTTGACTTCTTCTTTGGTCATAATTATTTTTTTAGTTGGAATGGACAACCGGAATTTTAAATTCGAAATTAACCGGTTTGCCTTGATAAACAGCCGGTTTTAATTTTGGTATTTTGTATGCTATTTTTCTAAAAATATCATTATACAAGCTATCTTTAAAACGGTCTTTAAAATGGATAACATTAATATAATGTATATGTCCCGTTGTATCGATTTCAAATTTTATCCAAAGTGTATCTGTTAAATTTTCGAATTCTTTACGGTACTTTTTATTGAGATGATAGGTTATAAAATTGTTGATTTTTGACATTAAACATTCCAATTGTTTTTCTTTCTCAAAATATTCGGGACAGGTCCGGTATTGCGGGTACAGGTCGATATTTTGAACTTCAATACTTTTAATGTTATTGTGTTTATCCTTTGCTTGTTTACAAGCAATAATAAAAAAAGAAAGCAGAAAAATGATTGTTAAAAACCTTTTCATACAAAGTGGAAAAATTCAGTCGCTAAAATTACAAAAAAATCCGCACTTCCTCACTTCCTCACTTCCTCACTTCCTCAATTCCTCACTTCCTCAATTCCTCAAAAAAATCTTATATTTGTCAAATTCTTGGTCAACTCATTTAATAAAGATGCAATTAAAAGAAAAAATACTTATTGGTTTTGTATTGTTGCTTTTTACATTGATAATAATCAGTGAAAGTCGGCAACAAAAAATCAATTGGTATCCGTCTTTTGCTATATCACATAAAATACCTTACGGGTCATATATCGCTTATCGTGAAGCAAAAGATTATTTTGCTGACAATTTTAAAACCGTCCGGGTTTCTCCTTATGTTTATTTGTCCCAAAATCCCGGTGCCAAAGGAACCTTTGTGTTTTATAATTCGGATATTTCTTTTGGTAAAACCGCTTTAAATGCTTTGTTGAATTGGGTAAAAAAAGGTAATAATCTTTTGATTGCCGCTCAAAATATCGAACCGGCTTTGCTCGATTCATTACATTTGGAATATAGAGTGTTTATTAGTAATAATTTCAAAGAACCTTTGATGTTGGATTTTGATAATCCGATTCTTATGATGTCCGATACCGTTAAATTTGATAAATACGGTTATGCGACCGTTTTTAGTCACACAGATTCGGTTGATACTGCAAAATATACCAAATTGGGGCATTTTATAAATAAGCAACAAGCAAAAACGGACATTTTGAAAACTGATATCAATTTTATCGATATTGCTTATGGCAAAGGGCATATTATGATGCATTCTTTTCCGTATGTTTTTACGAATTATTTTATCTTGCAACCGCATAATTTATCGTATTATAACGGCTTGTTGAGTTATATAAATCTCAAAAAACCGGTTTATTGGGCGGTTAATGTTCAAAACGGTGCCACGAGTAACGGTATTTTTAAATATATCATTGAAAATCCGGGTTTTTTATGGGCTTACCGGTTATTGTTTATCGGTTTGTTATTGTACATTTTATTTGAAGGAAAACGCAAGCAACGTGCTATACCGGTTGTTAAACCGCCTAAAAATGAAACATTGGATTTCACCAAAACAATTGCTGATATGTATGTTGAAAACAAAGAACACAAGCGGATAGCTTTGTTACATATCAAACATTTTTTGGATTTTGTAAGATACCAATTGCATATTGATATTTTGCAAAACTGGGATGTTTTAATAAAAAAAATAGCTCAAAAAACTAAAACGGATACAGCAGAAGTTGAAAAATTGTTTAATATGATTGAAAACATTCAAAATCAACAGGATATCGAACCGGAAACGGTATTAAAATTGGAGAAACAGATTGAAAAAATAAAATATTAACAAAAAAACTATTAATTTAGGTCACTGAGCTTGTCGAAGTGCAACTTTTAACTTTTAACTTTTAACTTTTAACTAAATTATATGGACTATCAAAATAGAATAAATTTAGAAGAATTAAAAACAGCGGTTGACCGTATTAAAGAAGAATTGTCCAAAGTTATCATTGGTCAACGTGATTTTATCGAATTATTATTGACGGCTTTATTAGCTGACGGTCACGTATTAATAGAAGGTGTTCCCGGAATAGCCAAAACATTGACGGCCAAATTGTTATCCAAAACTTTAAAAACCGGTTTCAGTCGCATTCAATTTACACCTGATTTGATGCCTTCCGATATTTTAGGGACATCGGTATTTAATATGAAAACACAAGAATTCGAATTTCATAAAGGACCGGTTTTTAGCAATTTTATCCTTATTGATGAAATCAACCGTTCACCGGCAAAAACACAAGCCGCTTTGTTTGAAGTGATGGAAGAACGTCAAATCACTATTGACGGGCATACTTATAAAATGACTGATCCTTTTTTTGTGATTGCAACTCAAAATCCTATTGAACACGAAGGTACTTACGCTTTACCCGAAGCACAACTCGACAGGTTTTTGTTTAAAATCGAAGTAGGTTATCCCAATAAAGCCGAAGAAATCGAAATTTTAAAAACACATCATTTGCGAAAAAATAAAAAACCCGAAGAATTGATAGAACCTGTGTTGACCGAAGCGGATTTGCACAAGTATCGTGATTTGGTCAAACAAATTATAGTCGATGATAAAATAATGGATTATATAGTGGAAATAGTTCAGCGAACCCGCAATCATTCGCATTTATTTCTCGGTGGTTCACCCCGGGCATCACTGGCAACTTTGCAAACAGCCAAAGCTTTGGCGGCAATCGAAGGACGTGATTTCGTTATTCCTGATGATGTCAAAACCGTGTTGCCTAACGTAATGAGACATCGTATCATTATCAATCCCGAACAGGAAATGGAAGGTTTTGATGAAGATGCTGTCATTAAAATGATTGTTGAAAGTGTTGAAGTGCCGCGTTAAAAAATGAAAAAACTCAAAGCGTTTTACAGCAAAATTTTTTTTCATCCAAATTTTTACTTGATTTGGGCAGGTATCACATTGCTTGTTTTTTTGGGTTATTGGATACCGCTTTTGTTTGTGATAGGAAAATATTTGTTTTTCTTTTTTATTGGTTTGATTCTCTTGGATTTTATCTATTTATGGCGTGGCGGCACCATTGAGGCTAAACGGATTTTGCCCGAAAAAATGTCAAACGGTGATGATAATATCATTAAAATTTATTTGAAAAGTTTGTATTATTTTCCGGTAGATTTGGTTTTGATTGACGAACTGCCCGTGCAATTTCAAAAACGGGATTTTAAGATGAAATTATCAATAGAACCCGGAGAAGAACATTTGGAAAAATATAGTTTAAGACCGGTAAAACGAGGTGTTTATGAATTTGCTAGATTAAATATTTTTATTTATTCACCGGCTAAACTGGCAGGTATTCGAAAAAGATTTTTTGAAAACACACAGGTTAAAGTATATCCGAGTTTTATACAAATGCGTAAATACGAGTTATTGGCATTCTCCAACAGAACCGATTACGGAATTAAAAAAGTGCGCCGGCTGGGACATACTATGGAATTTGAACAAATCAAAGTTTATAACCAAGGTGACGATTACCGGACAATCAATTGGAAAGCAACGGCTAAGTTGCAAAAATTAATGGTTAACCAATATCAAGATGAAAAATCACAAAATATTTATTCATTGATTGATATGGGACGCCAAATGGCTTTACCTTTTAATCAAATGACCTTGCTGGATCACACAATTAATGCCACTTTGTCATTTTCAAACGTAGCGATGAAAAAGAAAGATAAAGCCGGTTTATTGAGTTTTGAAAGAAACATTACAACTTTTATAAAACCGGATAATTCACGCCAACATTTACAGCAAATTTTTGAACATTTGTATAACCTGAAAACAGCTTTTAAAGAAACTGATTATGAAAGGCTTTACCGTTTTGTACGCCGTAAAATTCCAACCCGGAGTTTGTTGATGATTTATACTAATTTCGAACATATCAATTCTATGCGAAGGCAACTGCCATATTTAAAAAAAATAGCTCGTAAACATTTGGTGATTGTAATAATTTTTAAAAATACTGAGCTGCAACAACTTATTAAACAAAAAGTCAATGATATTCGAAAATTATATCATAAAATAATAACCGAAGATTTCGACTGGCAAAAACGTATTATGGTAAAAGAATTGGCATTGTATAATATACACGCTATTTTAACGGAACCTCAAAACCTTACGACTAACGTCATCAATAAATATTTACAACTCAAATCGAGAGGTTTGATATAATTTTTATAACTTTTTTTGCAAATAACTATAAAAAATTATAATATTTGTATTTTTTAT
>JALWFE010000043.1 GCA_027039975.1 Flavobacteriales bacterium | reverse complement strand
ATTTTAAAGCGGTTAGTTTGTCCAAATTCAAATCATCGGGATTGGCTTCCAAAGTAATTTCCGCATCATGGCTTATTGAAAATTTTTGGTGTAATTTGTTTAAAATTTTTTCAATATCCGTCACCGGCAACAGCGAAGGTGTGCCGCCTCCAAAGTAAACAGTATCATACTGAAAACTTTGCCACGCCGGCGCCCGCTTGTCGATTTCTTCTATAATCGTGTTGATTAACGCATCTTTATGTTTCAGTGATGTACTGAAATGAAAGTTGCAATAATTACATGCTTGCTTACAGAAAGGAATATGTATATAAATACCAGCCAATAGACAAAAGTTAAAAGTTGCACTTCGACAGGCTCAGTAACCGCACTTCGACAGCTCAGTGAACGAATGTTGAAAATTGTGTTTTATTGAAAATTCTGTTTATCGCTTTCTACTATGAGACGAAATATATTTCGTCTCTACACAGTTGCTTCAAATTCATCTAATTTTTTGCAAAAGCTCCGTTTCAAATCTTCTTGTACAGATGCAACACTGCTTTTGGCATTTGATTGATAGATTCGTCAATGTTCTTTGGCAATAAATGTTTTGTCAAAAGTAAAACTTATTTAAAATCCGGGCAATTAAATTGGGTATATCATTCAATATTTTTTATATTCCCTTTCAAATTTAAAAATTATTTGGAAAATAAGCTTATATAATATACCTTTGAATTTTATTTTAAGCACATTTAATAATTTATATGTTATGAATGGAACAATCAACAAAGTAATTTTAATCGGTCATTTGGGAGACAATGTCAAGATGCATTATTTTGACGGCGGCAATTCGATAGGACGTTTCCCTTTGGCTACCAATGACAGTTATGTAAATAAACAAACCGGTGAACGTGTTACGACGACCGAATGGCACAATATTGTTGTCAGAAACAAATTGGCCGAAATTTTTGAGCGTTATGCCAAAAAAGGTGATAAAGTTTATTTGGAAGGCCGTTTACGAACCCGTAAATGGACCGGTGACGACGGCAGAGACCGTTATACCACCGAAATACACGTTACCGAATTTACTTTTTTAACACCCAAAGCCAAAGAACAACAAAACGGTCAACACCACGAAACAAATCAACCGGCATCCGGACAGCAAACTGTTCCCGGCAATGATAATCAAGCCGGTGCAAATAATGCGGATGCGGATGCCCCGGAAACCGGCATACCGGACGATGACCTACCGTTTTAAACCTTATAAACAATGGACGATCCGGATAATTTATCCTTGTTATTACAATCATTACCTTATTTAACCGCCATTGTCATCTTGTTGATTTTTTCGGCTCTCGTTTCAGGTTCCGAAATAGCTTTTTTTTCATTGACGCCGGCACATCTGGAAGACTTGAAAAAAAACAAACAAGGACAAGTCATTAAACGTTTGTTGCATAAACCGAAAAAATTATTGGCTACAATACTCGTAGCTAATAATTTTATCAACATTGCCATAGTTATTTTATCGACCTATGCCACCAAAGGCTTATTGCAAAACGTAGAAGGTTGGGGAAAATTTGTAATTGAAGTTGTATTGGTTACTTTTTTGATTTTGCTGTTCGGTGAAATCTTACCCAAAGTATATGCCAACCGCAATCCGGTCAAATTTTCGCTATTTATGGCAACGCCTTTGTTGTTGCTCGAAAAAATCTTTTATCCGGTATCCGTATTTCTGATAAAATCGACCGGTTTTGTCGAACAACGGTTAAAAAAACGTTCAGAACATATCAGTATCGACGATTTATCACAAGTCTTGGACCTTACCGACGACGGCGAAACCACTCAGGAAGAAAAAGATTTATGGGAAGGCATCGTCTCATTCGGAGAAACGGAAGCCCGCCAAATTATGCGTCCCCGTATCGACGTGTTTGCACTTGAAGACGATACACCTTTCAAACAAGTTTTGGAAGACGTCAGCAAACACGGATTTTCACGTATTCCGGTCTATCACGAAAATATGGATAATATTACCGGTATATTATTTGCCAAAGATTTACTCCCATATCTCGACCAAACGGATTTTGATTGGACAAAATTGCTGCGGGATCCATTTTTTGTGCCGGAAAATATGAAACTCGACGACCTACTCAAAGATTTTCAAGAGAAAAAAACCCACTTGGCAATTGTCGTGGACGAATACGGCGGCACATCGGGAATTATCACATTGGAAGACGTGATTGAAGAAATTGTCGGTGAAATTACCGATGAGTATGACCACGATGAACAACATTTTACCCGCTTAGACCATAACATTTATGAATTTGACGGCAAAATTTCGCTCAAAGATTTTTACAAAATCATGGATTTGACAGAAGAAGAAGAAGAAGAACTTTTTGAAAGGCAAAAAGGTGATGCCGAAAGTTTAGCCGGATTTTTCTTGGAATATTCTGGTAGTTTTCCAGACAAAAACGATCAAATCAATATCAAAGGTTTTAAACTGACCGCCACTGCCCTTGACGGTAAACGTATCAAAAAAATCAAAGTTGAAAGACTTAAGTAACAAGTATCTTGTATCAAGTCGATAGGTTAGCAAAAATTTTCCGTAAAAAATTATGATTTGTTAAAAATATCGTACTTTTGCCGGCTAAAAAATCAATATGACAATGAATTTACATTTGAGTTTTAACGAAATAATAACGGCAACCATGGTTTTGTTTGCAGTTATAGATATTTTGGGTAGTATTCCCATCGTTATCGACTTACGTCGTAAAGTAGGCCATATTCAATCGGAAAAGGCATCGATAGTCTCGGCGGTGATTATGATTGTATTTTTGTATCTCGGTAAAGAGATATTGAATTTGGTCGGTATTGATGTCGGATCTTTTGCCGTTGCCGGATCTTTTGTGTTGTTTTTCTTAGCAATTGAAATGATTTTGGGGATTACCTTATTCAAGGACGACGAACCGGAATCTGCTTCTGTGGTACCCTTGGCATTTCCCTTGATAGCAGGCGCCGGTAGCTTGACATCAATATTGTCGTTAAGAGCTGAATTTCATACGATTAACATATTGATAGCAATTATCTTGAATATGATTTTTGTTTACGGTGTATTAAAATCATCAGCTCGTATTGAAAGAATTATCGGTAAAGCAGGTATTGGAGTGATTCGTAAAGTTTTTGGTATTATTCTTTTGGCTATTTCGGTTAAATTGTTTGTAACAAATATCAAAGAACTGTTGTAATTCTTTTAAAAAATACGCTCTTTTTAATACTCTCTCCTGTCGATTTCCAAAAAATTGCGTATCATCTTTTTGCCTTCGTTAGTCATAATACTTTCGGGATGAAATTGCAATCCCCAAACCGGATATTTTTTATGTTTAACTGCCATTATCTGTCCGTCTTGCGATACTGCCGTGACTTGTAATTCACCACTTAATGTTCCCGGATCAATCACCCACGAATGATAACGCCCTACTTCTGTTTCGTTCGCTACATCCTTAAAAACAGGGTCTTTCTTATCCACAATTTTTACCGGTGTTTGTATGCCGTGATACACTTTTTTAAGATTGCTTAATTTCGAACCGAATGCTACCCCGATGGCTTGATGCCCAAGACAAACTCCTAACATTTTTTTATGCGGTGCATAACGTTTGATGGCATCAATCATAATACCGGCATCTTGTGGTACTCCGGGACCCGGAGAAAAAATAACAGTATCATAAGCTTCAATTTCTTCCAAACCGATAGTATCATTGCGAAAAACATCTACTTGTGCATCAGTCAGTTCTTTGACGTATTGCACTAAGTTATAGGTAAAAGAATCGTAATTGTCTATTATGAGGATTTTTTTTTGATTCATAGATTATTTTGTTTTTTTTGATGATTACTTATTGCTTCACAGATAAATACTACTTCAAATTTGAGGAAATGAGGAATTGTTGTGCTTCAGAGAATACTTTGAGTTTTTATGATTGTTTATTACTTCATACTATAATCCTGCTTTTAAATTGAGGAATTGAGGAAAGGTCGCTGAGTGATTTTGCAAAGAATGAGCAAAATTGTATCGAAGCGCCATTTTCAATTCTCAATTCAAACACATGGTCGTGCGTCTCTACATAATTACTAAAATTTTTCTGCAAAAGAAATGGCTTTTCGCAAAGCGCCCAGCTTATTATCAACTTCTTTCAATTCATTTTCCGGTACGGAATCGACCACCACACCGGCACCGGCTTGATAATGCAATTTGCCGTTTTGACTCAATATCGAACGGATGGTAATTGCCGTATTTATATCGCCGGTCAAACTGATAATACCTACTGTTCCACCGTAAAAACTACGTTGGTGCGCTTCATCTTTATTAATGAGTTCTAATGCCCGATATTTAGGGGCACCGCTCAAAGTTCCTGCGGGAAAAGTTGCTCCGAAAATATCAATGGCATCATCTTGCGAACGGACTTTTCCGGTTACTTCCGACACTATATGAATCACATGACTGAAATGTTGTATTTCCTTGTATTTTTTGACTTCCACTTGTGTGCAAAAACGTCCTAAATCGTTGCGGGCCAAATCGACCAACATAGTATGTTCGGCATTTTCTTTTGGGTCTTGGCGAAGTTGTTCGGCTAATAATTTATCAGTTTCAAAATCACCGGTTTTTTTGTAAGTACCGGCTATGGGATTGAGTTTGGCTTCGCCACGGGCAATAACCAACTGGCTTTCGGGCGACGAACCGAATAATTTGAAATTACCGTAATCAAAATAAAACAAATAAGGCGACGGATTGATAGACCGTAAGGCACGATACACATTAAATTCATCGCCTTTGAAACTTTGTTGAAAACGCCTGGAAAATACAATTTGAAATACTTCGCCTAACTGACAATAATTTTTGCCTTTTCGTACCAAATCGAGAAAATCCTCATCACTGATAAAAGAAGTCTCATCGTGACCGGCTTTAAATTTAAATTCCGGCGTTTTTTGCGCAAAAACCAAGCCGGTAAAATCGTCTAATTGTGACAAGTCGCCTTCGGGAATATTTTCCAACACAATGACATCATCGTTAAAATGGTTAATTGCTACAATAAAACGGTAAAAACCGTAAGACATTTCCGGAATATCATCTTTTTTAGGTTTGATTTCAAAATCAAAATCGTCAAAATACTGTACCGCTTCAAAACCGGTAAAACCATATAAGCCGTTAAACTGCTTGGTTTTGCCGGGTTGTGACACTTCAATTTGTTTGATGAAATATTTCAAATTGTCTTTAACCGTATTTTTATCAGTAATTTTCTTTTCTTTACCGTTGATTATCAACGATTTTCCTTGAACAGTAAACTGTTCCAAACGGCCTGCTACAATAAACGTAAAACTGTTTTTATCGCTGTTGTAATCCGAACTTTCGAGCAATAAACTTTCCGGAAACCGGTCTCGGATACGCAAATAAACACCTACGGGTGTAATTAAGTCGGCGGATTTTTCGATTGTTTTGGCTTGATATTTCATATTAGTTGAAAGTTAAATGTTATACTTCGACAAGCTCAGTAACCTGAGTTGAAAGTTTTGTTATAAAAAAACTTGCCGGATCGGGCAAGCTCTTTGAATTACGTAAATATGCAAAACAGCAGCTTCCTTATCCTGACCGGGAAAAGGTAAAACGCCACCACAATTTTGCAACAAACAGGTTCATTATCTTATGTTTTATAAAGCAAATATATAAAATTCTTAATAATTGCCACAAATGCACAAATGATTTTTTATTTGGTGTAAACCTACAGAAAGGACAGTTTGAAGATAAATAAAAAATTCAAGTGGTTAGTGTTACTACCCGGTTGAAGTGGTTGATTTGTAAAAAGAAAAGTTGTTGGTTAGACTCATAATCCAGTTGGTTAGTATCACTACCCAACTGAAACTACCGGCAAAAAATTGCAAAAGATATCTAAGGATAGTATTATTATGAAGGAAATGATTAATCTAACCTCCCCCTCCTACTCCCCGCATACAACAAATACTGCACTAAACGGGATTCCAGCTTGCCGTTAAACAGTTTTATTTTTTTGGAGGGGCGTAAGCCGACATATTTGAGGGTTTGGAGGTTACCGGTCAACAGCCAAGCTTCCGAGCCGGTGTATGATTGTTTCAGTGTATCGCCTATGTTTTTGTAAAAAGTTTTGATGTCTACGGACAAGCGTTCGTCATAAGGCGGGTTAAATAGCAGAAACAATCCGGAATCAACAGATTCGGTTTTGAAAAAGTCGGCTTGTTTGACGCTGATAAAAGCATCCAAATTGGCATTTTTGATGTTTTGCCGGGCTTTTTCTATAGCAGAAAAAGCTTTGTCATAACCAATAAGTTTTATACCGGTAGGCAATTCCCTGATTTTATCAATACTTTTGTTCTTTATCAAATTAAAAAGCGTTTCGTCATAATCCGGCCAATTTTGAAATGCAAATTTTTGGCGGTTAATAGCGGCCGGTATACGCATTTGCCACATTGCCGCTTCTATCAGGATAGTTCCCGAACCGCACATAGGGTCTAGTAAACTTTTGCGAGCATCCCAACCGGATAAAGCGACAATGCCGGCGGCTAAAACTTCGTTAAGCGGTGCTGTGTTGGTTTGCGTACGGTAGCCTCGTTTGTGCAGAGGCTCGCCCGAGCTGTCCAAAAGTACATCGAGATGTTGGTCTTTGAAATGTAAGACAATCCTGATATCCGGTTGCTTTAAATCGATATCCGGGCGTTGATGGTGCGAAGAACGGAATTGGTCAACGATAGCATCTTTGGCTTTTAAAGCGGCAAATTTGGTATGTTTAAAAAATTTGCTTTGTCCTGTAACGTCAATCCTGAAAGTTTGTTGTGGCGAAAACCATTCGGACCAATCGATACTTACAATGGCGTTATATAATTGAGTGGCTTTGTAAATTTTATGAAAACTTTTCAATTGGCGTAAAATCCGCAAAGCCGTATGCAAATTGTAATTTGCTTTGTACATAAAACCCAAATCGCCTTCAAAATAAACGGCACGGTTACCTGTTTGGACATTTTGTGCTCCTAATTGTTGCAATTCTTTGGCAAGGACGTGTTCCAGCCCGAAAAAAGTGGTAGCGGTCAGTTTCAATCCGGACATAAATTAAAAAAGTTGTGTAATTTGGTCCCAATTACCTTTAATCATATTGATATATTGTATTAAAAATATGATGACGACGATTAATTGCAGTCCGGTTGAAGCCAAAAAACCGATAAATGCTCCGAAAGCGGCTTTTAATGACAGGGCAACATCACTGTTTTTTAATAACTCACCTATAAAAGCGCCTAGAAATGCCCCAACGATAATACCACCGGGAATAGGAAAAAAAATCCCGGCTAACACGCCGATAATGGCACCGTAAGTACCATATTTGCTACCGCCGAATTTTTTAGTACCTATTGCCGGAATAATATAATCTAAAACCGTAATAACCAAGACAATAACAAAGCCTACACCTATCAGCGACCAATTATCCGGTATGACATTGGACAGGGTGGTTACCAATAGTCCTGCCCATGCCAATCCCGGCCCGGGCAAACCGGGAACAATACAACCGATAAAGCCGGTAATTATCAAAATCAAACCGAGAACAATTAAAAAAATATCCATAAATCCGCTGTTTTTTAAGAATGTATAAAAGTAAAGAATTTTTTTTATAGTATCAAACAACAATTTTTTTATAAACCCGGTCACCACTCAGTGACATGCCCCCGCACTTTCCACTAACCACATCATCAAATAACCAAATCACCAACACATCGGACATCCGACATCGGACAATCTTCCCGCACTTTACAGCTTTCCACTAGGCACTAGGCACTTTCCACTAAAAAAAACACTCTCTTCAAAAAAAAATTTCTAAATTCGCTATCATATTATTCAAACCGCATATAAAAGATGAAATACTTAGATAAAGACAAATTTGCCAGCGTCATCAACTGCATGGACGGGCGGACGCAACTACCGGTACTGGAATGGATCATTGAACATTATGATATTGATTACCCCGATATAATTACAGAAGCCGGACCGGTTAAAATTTTAGCCGAAAACAAAAACAAAGCATTGGTAGAAGCCATTAGATATAGACTGGACATTTCGGTCAATAAACACCATTCAAAGCATATTTTTATCGTGGCACATTACGATTGTGCCGGGAATTCCGTAAAAAAATCCGTGCAACTCAAACAATTGAAAAAAGCTGTCAAACGCGTCAAAAAAATGGGCTTTGATGTGAATGAAATTGTAGGTTTATGGGTTGGTAAAAGCTGGAAGGTAAAACGGGTTTATTAAGTTTATTATATGATTTAATCAAGTTAATATTACCACCATTTTTATTATTTTTTCAGTTTTTAAAATCCGTAAAAATGTATCAAAAAATTCTCAACGAAATATTTGACGAAATCAATGGTTTGGATTGTCAAGGAAAGCAAGCGGATTATATACCGGAATTAGCCAAAGTTTCACCCGGTAAGTTTGCCGTTTATCTTACGGAATTAAACGGCAAAGGCTATGGTGTTGGAGATATTGACGATAAATTCAGTTTACAAAGTATCACCAAAGTTTTTGCTTTTACATTGGCATATCGATTATTGGATGACAATATCTTTCACCACGTTGGTGTAGAGCCGTCCGGTGACCCCTTTAATTCATTGATACAATTGGAACAAGAACACGGTATGCCTCGTAATCCACTGATTAATGCCGGTGCTTTGGCTGTTTGTGATGTATTGATAGACGAATTGGACAATCCCGAAAAAGACTTATTCGACTTTATCCGAAAAATCGCACAAAATGACACGGTAACTTATAATCAAAAGGTCTATCAATCTGAAAAAACCACCGGACATCGCAACAGGGCTTTGATACATCTGATGAAATCGTTCGGACGTATCAAAAATGATACTGAAAAAGTTTTGGATTTGTATTTTAAACTCAGTTCGGTGGAAATGACTGTAAAAGAATTGTCCCGTACTTTCTTATTGTATGCCAATCACGGCAAATTACCCGGAACAGGAGAACAAATTCTAAGCAAAAGTCAAACCAAACGATTGAATGCCATTATGCAAACTTGCGGTTTTTATGATGAAGCCGGTGAGTTTACATTCCGTGTAGGTTTGCCCGGCAAAAGTGGTGTCGGTGGTGGTATTGCCGCCTTACATCCCGGTGAATATGCTGTGGCTGTTTGGAGCCCGCTTCTCAATCCGAAAGGCAATTCGGTTAAAGGTTTAAAAGCCTTGGAACTATTGACAACAAAAACAGGTTGGAGTATTTTTTGATAAATTAATAGCATTTAAGCTACCGGAATAAAAATTTCGACCCGCGTGCCGGACGGCCGGTTTTGTTTATCATACAAATCGATAAAATGGATTTTAAATTTGTTTTTATAAGCCTGGGTATAAACAGCCAACCGCTCCTCGGTGATTTTGATACCCCTTGATTCTTTTTTTAAAGTCATATTTTTTTGTTCTCTTATTTCATGGGCTTTTTCCCGTCCGATACCATTGTCTTCAATAACAACTTTAACATAAGGATAATCTTGGGATATTTTCATTCTGAGTTTTTTATCGCCTTTTTTGGGTGCCAGACCATGCCATATCGCATTTTCAATCAAGGCTTGAAAAATCATCGGCGGCACTTTAACCTTGTGTGAATTAACGTCACTATCAATTTCAATCTTAAAATCAATGTCATTATTAAAGCGGATATTTTCCACATCAACATATAATTGTATCAATTCCAATTCTTCTTGTAGCGTTGTTTCCGACAATTTGGCTTGTTCCAGCACAATCCTGATTAATTTGGCAAATTTGGACAAATAAATTACCGCTTTTTTTTGATCATTCTTAATAATGAAATTTTTTATAGCATTCAAAGCATTAAATAAAAAATGCGGATTCATCTGAGACTGAACGGCTTGGAGACGTAATTTTAAAATTTGTTTGGAATATGACAAAGCCAATTTTTTTTGTTCGGCTATATGTTTTTCACGTTTTAAAGCATCTATTTGCTTCATTTTATGAGTGACTTCTTCACCTAATTTTTTGGTCAAATTTTCTTTTATCATCAAATTTTTTTCGTATTCTTTGATAACCAGCTCTTGCCAAAGATTTTTTTCTTCATTAATCAACTTTTGTTTATAACCCAGTCCCAAAGCAAACAAAATCATTTCAAATGCCGTTGCTCCGTAAAACAATACCCTGAAAGGCCTGCCGGTATAAGTTAAATAATGCGAATAGGTTGTTATCAATAAATAACTACCGGCTCCTATCAACAAATAATATTTTACAGGCGACTTGGAACGGAAAATCAGATACAAAATATATAAAGAAAGCACAAAGATTACCGGTAAAAAAACAAAATTATAAGCTTTGTCTAAAATCAGTTTGTTTTTTAAAATAATAGCAATCACTATCAATACAGCTAAAAAACCCAATCCGGTTTTTAAAAATAATCTTAATGACTTGGTAAATTTAGGATAATATTCTTCCAAATCGACAAAACTAAAAGCAAAAAACATATAAACCGTCGAATAAATCCACTTGATAGGGTCATATAAAAATTCTATTTCCGTACGGTATCCGGCTACCAAATCAGCTAAAATAAAATGTTTGGCTCTATGAAATGTATATATCAATACCAACAGTACATATAAAGCATAATATAGATAACTGGAAATTTTATTTTGAAAATACAACAATAAATGATACAACCCCAATGCCAGTAAAAATCCCGATACAAATATTACAATACCATTTTCCTGTGGATGTGATAATGCCTGAAACCAATCTGCTCCTGACATTTCATGAAATATTTAAAATTTCCAAAACTTGTTTGCGGTATTTACGAGAAATAGGAATAATTTTTCCGTTTGATAACATAATTTCACCTTGATTCTGTCTTTTCAATTCTTTAATTTCATAGATATTGACTATGTAAGATTTGTGAATACGCACAAAAAAATTCTTAGGCAAAAAACTTTCAATATAACCGATACTTTTTGATACGACATATTCTTTATTGTTTACCATATGCACAACGGTGTAACTACCGTCGGATTTACAATATAAAATTTCCCCCGGCTCAACAAAAATTATTTTTTGATTTAATGGTAAAGGAACCTTTTTGGATTGTTTTATATTATTGTTAACAAATTTATCCAAAACCATTTCCAAATTTTTAGTAACAAAATTACTACCATAACGCCTTTTTACCTTTTCAACGGCTTGTATTAAATCATCCGGATCAACAGGTTTAAGTAAATAATCAATGGCATTGGCTTTAAAAGCCTGTATGGCATATTGATTATAAGCCGTAGTGATAATCAAATCGAAATTCTTATAATCTAATAACTTTAATAGTTGAAAACCATCAAGTTCGGGCATTTCAATATCTAAAAAGACCAAATCCGGTTTAAGATAATTGATGCCACTGACAGCTTCTTTGGGATTGGTAAAAGTTTCAATCACTTTTACATCTTGACTGAAATTTTCTATCTCCCAACGTAAACTTTCTATAGCCAATTGTTCGTCGTCAACTATTACAGCTTTAATCATCATATATTTTTTTAGTCCTTAAATTTACAAAATTCCCCTTCGAAAGCAAAGAATAAATTTATAAACAACTGTTTTTTTTTCATAAACGACACGATTTTCACGATAAAAAGCAAAAAAGAATATTTTATGGTTATTATGTCGTTCATTGGCATTTTTGTCCTTTTATCCACAAAATTATGTCGTTAATAAATTTTTAAAAAAACATTAATAATTAATTTTTAACTTCGCACAAGTAATTACCCTAAAAAATGAAAAAATGAAAAAAACACTATTGTTATTATTATTATTATTATTAACATTTACAGGTTTAACATCTTGCAAAAAAGATGCTTTGGATGTTAATTTCAGTACCGATCTTTCTGCAACTTCCGATGAAATAGTTGTTAATGAAACACAAAGAAACGTTATGACAGGGCAAGATTATTCCACTACATTTGTTTTGGATCTAGACAACAGCGACACTCACGATTACCTTGACCAATTGAAATCACTTGATCTATCAAACGTTAATATAAGTTTTGAAGGTTTGGAAAATTTAGCCGGTAACAATACTGTTGTTGACCTTACCATTACCATAGATAATGATATTATTATTACTATTCCGGATTTTAACTATGATATGGTAGCCCAAGGTGAACCATTTGCAATAACAAATATGCAAAAAATAGAACAAATTGCCGACAGGTTGTTAGCCAATAAAAAGATTGACATAACTGTCTCCGGCAGTATCCCTTCTGGCGATACATTCTATTTTTATATCACTTTTAGTGCAAAAGCAGATATTAAAGCCAGCGCACTTTAATATTAACATCAACTTTCAGTTAAAAAACAGCGTCATATGAAATTTTTTAAATTTATAATGGTAGGACTACTTTTTGTCTTTGTTACCCAACAGTCCGAAGCTCAATTTTTAAAAAAGTTGGCTAAACATGCACAAGAAAAAATAAAACAAGAAGCCGAACGCCGTTCAGAACGCCGTGTGGATAGAGGTATAGATAAAGTTTACGATAAAGCCGAAGAAGAAATAGACGGTAAACACAAAAAATCTAAAAAAATTAAGTCGTCAAGAAAATCTAAGTCAAACCAATCAAGTGATAGTGAAGATACCGGAAACGACAGTTCAACTTCCGGCAAATCATCCAAAGCCAAAAAACACAATTTGGTTTGGAGTAATTATGATTTCGTTCCCGGTGATACGGTAATCTTTGAAGACGTACCCGATGCCGATGAAGAAAACGGTGAATTTCCCAGCCGTTGGGATTTGAAGGAAGGTAACGTGGAGATTGTAGAATTTGACGGAGAAAAAGTTATTGGATTTCTTACAGGGAGTTCTTCCATAGTCCCCTATTTAAAAAATTCAAAAGAAGATTATCTACCGGATGTCTTTACCATAGAATTTGATGTATGGTTTCCAAAAGGAAATACTACTTCAAACAGGTTTTATCTTACCCTTGCAGATGTTAAAAATCAAGGAAGTACATCGTCAAGCTTAACGGTTATGCCACATGGTTTAGAATCCGGAAATTCCGAAAAAGATTATCCCGGAACGGAAAACATAGGTTGGGCGATAGAAAAAGACGGTTCTTGGAAACATATCTCTATTGCTTACACCAGAGGAAAATTCAAAGCCTATTTTAATGATGTGCGTTTGATTAATATTCCGCATTTAGATAAAAATCCAACAGGAATAACCATTAATGCTGGAAGAGAAGGCATGCTACTTAAAAACTTCCGTATAGCCAAAGGTGGCGTTAAATATTACAAACGGGTTTTATCTGATGGAAAAATCATCGTCAACGGTATCAAGTTCGATGTAAACAAAGCCACACTCAAACCCGAAAGTATGGGTCCCATCAATCGTATTTATAAATTGATGAAAAAACAACCCGACCTTAAATTCAGCGTAGAAGGACACACCGACAGCGACGGCGACGAAGCGTTTAATATGAAACTTTCAAAAGCACGCGCCAAAACCGTAATGGACAAGTTAATTTCTATGGGTATTGACAAGTCCAGACTGAAATATACCGGTTGGGGCGAAAGTAAACCCATTGATACCAACGCCACACCTGAAGGCAAAGCCAATAACCGCAGAGTTGAGTTTGTCAAATTTTAATATTAACCAATCTATTACCTTTAATAGCAAAAACGAATGAGCTATTAAAGGTATTTTATAAAATCATCTGTATAATAATAAAACCTAACATTATGAAATCAACCACAAAAATCTTAGGATTATTTTTATTTGTAACCCTGTTTACATTAACATCTTGTCATAAAAAAAGCGATGATGATACACAAGATGATTCAACAGGAAATAAAATTACTTTAAAAATAGATAACGAACCGGAAATTACCTTTTCAAACGTTACCGGTAGTGCCTTATCCGGCCAATTGGTTATGGGAGGTAGCAATTCAAATGGTGATATTCAAATTATCGTTAACGCTGACATCAGTGAAGGAACTTATACTTCTGCAAATCAGGTTCTTATGTCTCATGGTGTAAATTCGCAAGCTGTTTTTACAACTGCTACGAATGTGACTTCCATTTCTTTTGTAGTAACAACTCATAACATAGCCGGTAAGCACATAAAAGGAACGTTTTCTCTTGAATACAATGATAATCAAAATGTTAACGTAACCCATACAGCTACCGGAACATTTGATGTAAAATACAGATAAATACTAAATTTACAACAGAGAACGCTTAACAATACAGGTTAAGCGTTCTCTGTATTGTAAAAAACCTGAACTTTATAACTATACAATTATGAAAAAATTAAATTTACTACTTTTATTAATTATAACACTGGCAAGTTGCAGTGGCAACAGTCAAAGTAAAACCGGTGAAAATAACCGTAGCGACAACAAACTAAAACGCTATGATGTCAAATCCGGAATAGTACATTATAAAACTACAATTTCCGGAAAAGTTATGGGTGGAACGGTCAAAGGTTCCGGAACCGAAAGTTTGTATTTCAAAGACTGGGGAGCGATTGAGTTGAGAGAAAAAAAATCAAAGCAAACTACAAATGTCAATGTCTTTGGCATGAAACAAACCCAAACCGACGAAACTCATACTATGGACAAATTGGATAACGGCAAAAGTTATTCGGTTGATTTTAAAGAAAAAGTAATATATGAAGGCGATGATATGGCCATAACTATGATGAAACAATCCGGTACCGATGCCGGAAAAGCCGGAAAAGACATGCTCAAATCTATGGGCGGTAAAAGAACCGGTAATGAAAAAGTGCTTGGTTACAACTGTGAAGTATGGAGCATACCCGGAGGTAAAGAATGGCTATATAAAGGTGTTGTGCTAAAAATAGACATGAATGTAATGGGCGTCAGAACTATTCAAGAAGCAACCAGTGCCAAATTTAATGTTTCCGTTCCGGACAGTAAATTCAAATTACCGGATTTTCCCGTGAAAAAAATGAATGAAATGATGAACGGCGGACAAATGAAAGATGATATGGATAATGATATTCCTGATGATGTTAAGAAAAAAAGAGGTGTAGAATATATGAAAAAAATGCAAAATTTATCTTTTGAAGACTGGAAAAAAATGGTGCAAGCAGAAGATCCGGATGCCAAAAACATATCTGATGAAGAACTTCGTCAACAATACGATATGATGAAACAAATGATGAAACTTTACAAAAACAAATAATGTTAGCTGTTAATATTTATTATTGAAAAAATATAGACCTACTAGATATACCGTTAATTTTCAAACAAAACTCAAATTTATTATTAAATTTGTAAAGAGCTATTTTTAGGTGACCTTGTGCTTTCATCATAAACAAATGATTGAGGCTCTAAGGCAACTTTTATAAGGTTTTGTGAACCTAGTTGATCTTTTCGCTCCGTCTTGTATCTCCTGAAACCGACGGCATTTTCACAAATTTCAGACCTAATAGGTTTCCAAAACCCAGTAGGTTTTTGCTTCGTCACTTGTCTCCCGATACCGTCAGCTATATAACCTGAATAAAAACATCGTGTCATTACTGGTCACTCCTACGGAGCTTTTTATTTTGTGTGATATGATTTGCTACTAACAGGGCGCCCCGGAGCGACTTATTGAAATGACAACGAAAGTTTTTTGTAATGAATTATATCCCTTATAACGGCGACTGGCAAATATCATTTCTATCTTTTTTAGTTATATTTGTGAAAATATATTTTACACATATTGTGTTGTGTATCAATAAATAAAGTTTCCATGAAAAAATTCCTCAAATATTTGGTCTTATTGCTGATAATTTTAGGCGTTGCCGGATATTTTTACGTCCAAAACCTCAAAAAATCGGCTTTACCGGATTATAACCAAAATATCAAAATACCCGGTCTGACCGCTGATGTCAAAGTGTACAGGGATAGACACGGTGTACCGCATATCTTAGCTCAAAACGAGCAGGATTTATATACCGTTGTCGGTTATTTATCGGCACAAGACCGTCTATGGCAAATGGATTTGTTACGCCGCGTAACACAAGGGCGTCTGTCCGAAATTTTCGGTAAAGACTTGGTAGATACCGATGTATTGCTTCGCAAATTACAAATTCCGGGTACTTCTCAAATAGTTTACTTCAGTATTGACGATAAAACCAAGCGGATTTTAACGGCTTACGCCAAAGGGATAAATGCTTATATCAAAGACCACAAAGACGATTTACCTTTCGAATTTAAAGTGCTCGGTTACGAACCTGAAAATTGGCAACCTGTTCAATCTTTGTATTTAGTCGGGTTTATGTCTTGGAATCTGGAACTGGGTTACAAAATGGAAATTATGTTACAAAGCATTAAAGACAAGGTGTCTCCGGAACAATTTGCCGAGCTATTACCGGATTACAACGTAAAAAAGCAATATGTATATCCGTCATACAAATTTCCGGTTAAGATTGAAACCGATACGACTTTGGTTGCCGCTTTGGATAACGTTGGAAGATTGGCACCGGATATTTTTAACGGAAGTAACAACTGGGTGGTCAGCGGACAAAAAAGTGCGACCGGTAAACCCATTTTTTCCAATGATATGCACTTGCATTTGGATATTCCGGGTATATGGACACGCATGCACTTTATGATTCCGGACAAACTCAATGTAACGGGTGTTGTTTTACCCGGCGAGCCGTTTGTAGTAGCCGGACATAACGAACATATCGCTTGGGGTATGACCAATGTCATGCTCGACGGCGCTGATTTTTATGTGGAAACAATTAATCCGGAAAATAAAAATCAATACAAATTTAACGGGCAATGGCGGGATATGATTGTCAAAAAAATAAAAATTTATATCAAAGGCGAAAAAGAACCGGTAGAAAAAACCTTGTATTTTACACATCGCGGTCCCATTTTTACCTCTTTTGACGATGTGAGTGTGATGCCGGTTTCCATGCGTTGGATTGGTAACGAACCGTCTTATGAAATAGAAGCCCTTCTCGGTTTGTCAACGGCTAAAAACTGGGAAGAATTCCGCAAGGCTGTTAAATGTTTTAAATCTGTCAGTCAAAATATCGCCTATGCCGACGTCAATGGCAATATCGGTATTCAACTGACCGGACGCTTGGTCAAACGCACGGCACCGGGCTATCTGTTTATTCCGGGCGATACCGACCGGTATGACTGGAAAGGATTTGTACCGTTTGACAGTCTTCCTTACGAATACAATCCCGCCCGTGGTTTTGTATCTTCTGCCAATAACAAATCCGTGGACGATACTTATCCGTATTATATCAGTGAGTGGTATGACTTGCCATACCGTATCAAAAGAATACGCCAAATGCTGACAACCAAAGATAAATTATCTGTGGACGATTTCAAACAAATGCTCAACGATCATCATTCCGTTCAAGCAGATGAAATAAAGCCGGTTTTATTGAAACATCTGAAAAAAGTTCAAGATTTTAGCGAAGCGGAACAAGCGGCATTTGAAGCTTTAAAAGACTGGAACAATGTATATAACTTGGAACAATCCGCTCCGGCAATTTTTGATGAAACACTGCGACAATTGACCAAAAATCTGGTTTCTGACGAAATAACCGAACCGGTTTTTATGATGTACAGCAAATCAATGTTGGCTTCCAAATACTTGATAGCGAACGTTTTTGCCAAAAATAATTCCGCTTGGGCAGACAATACCAATACAGAACACAAAGAAGATTTTCACCAAATAGTTGTCCGGTCGTTTAAAGATGCCGTTAAAGATTTGACTTCAAAATACGGAAAAATTTCACAAATACACTGGGGTGAAATCCACCGCTTGAAACTTATGCATCCACTGGGCAAAGTTAAGATACTGGATTGGGCATTTGATTTGAACCGTGATTACAAAGCACCGGGTAATCCTAATACGGTCAATCCTTTTACTTATCCTTCATATACCGGTTTTGATGCCGATTTCGGAGCATCTGAAAAACATATCTTTAATACGATTGACTGGAATAAATCGTATAGTATCTTACCGACAGGGGTCAGTGGCAATCCGGCAAGTCCGTTTTATTGCAATCAAACAAAAGATTATGTAAACGGCAATATTTATCCTGATATTTTCAGTTTGGAAAAAGTGAAAAAAACGGCAAAATTTGTGATGATTTTTTCAAAAAAATGACTTTTTACACTAACAAAAATATTTTTTGTTATTTTTGTTGCATATATGAAAGTAAAATATTTTTAACCTTTAATACTAAAATTAAATGAAAACGAAAAGTTTATTACTATTACTGTCCAGTGTTTTTTTACTGACAACCGTTTCTTGTAAAAAAAAGAAAGACGAAGATGATGAAAAACAATTAAAACCTACACAAGAGCAAAAAGGTTTTGCTATAAATTATACGGGCACTTGGTGTGGAGCTTGTGGTAGTTGGGGTGCGCCTTTGATTCATCAATATGCTGAGGATGCTCCCAATGGTGCAGTGATATGTGTTCACCTTTCTAGCTATACGTCTGATCCAATGGAAAATAGTGCTCTGTCACAATCATTTGAAATTGATAGGACCACAGGAGGATACGTTCCTTCATTTTGGATAGGAGATGTTAATGACAATTCAAATTCAGCAATGACTTCACTATTAAATCAACCGGTCCCGGAGTGTGGTGTTGATTATTCTTACGAAATTAAAAATGGTAAAATGACTGTCAAAACCAAAGTAAAATTTTTTGATGACGGACAAGGCGAATATTATTTAAGTGTTTTAGTCTTGGAAGACGGCATTCCGGGAGGTAGTTCAGCTCCTAGTAATTATCAACAAAATGGAACTAATGATCCTAATTTTACTCACGACTTCGTATTGAGAGCTTCCGCAGATCAAAATCGTGCTTACGGGCATGTAATAGCTACCGACCCTTCATCCGGTGATGTTATTGACGGCGATTATACTATCGATTTGGATGGTAGCTGGAATGATGTTTATGCCGTTTGTATCGTTTGGCGAAAAGATATTTCAAACGGAAGACCTTATTATAAATATGTAAATGCTTTGAAAAGAAAAAATTAATATTTCGAAAGTAAAACAATATATTAAAAACAATATATTAAAAGTCCGTTTTTTAACGGACTTTTTTATATAAAAACTTGATTATTAATAATTTACGATTTTGGCACAATACTTGCATTTCAATAATTACAAAAACTTGTTATTATGAAACTGTTTGCCATATATCAACATTTGAAAAAGAAATCACTGGCTTTGCTGTCCAAAGGTATGCTTGATGAATACTTTGATATTCTGGTAAAACTGTCACGTATTGAAAATCACTTGATGACATTAGGTTACTTAAACTGAGTTTTCATAGTTTTTAGTTTTTTGGTTTGTTTGTCATAGTTCTACTTAAAAAACGCCTGATTTTTTCAGGTGTTTTTTTATGATAGGGTTTTAACCCTGACATCGTTTTCACCTATATAAACCAATAAGCTGTCTGCAATCTTAAAACCGGCATCCCGCAAAAAACCGGCATAGGTTTGCAATTGCTTAATATGACTGCTTAGTTCCGCTCCTGTTTTATAATCTATAATAGTGATAACTCCGTCTTTTAACAATAAACGGTCGGGACGTTTTTGATGAAAAACACCCTCGTTTGAAGGTATGAGTATGTCTCTTTCATTGAGGACTTTATATTCTTCTGAAAAATAAGTCTCCAATTCCGGATGACGGATAATTTTTTCAATCAGGCTTTCAACTTTTGTTTTCAAACCGGTTTCCAAACCGGATAAAAGCTTGTCTTTTTGTTGTTGCCATTGTTTGACAGTCGTAATCCGGCTCAAAACGTCGTGTAATTGCATCCCGTAAACAATAGCGGCTTTTTTATTGGCCGACCAACGCTCAAATGAAAAGGTATTGATTTTTAAAAATTGTTTTTGTTGCTTTAATTGCCAGTTGGTATAATGTAAAGGATAATATTCAGCTGTTTTTTTATCTGCGATAACGTCTTCTTTTTTTCGTTTGGCAATGCCGTATTCGAAATTTTCCCCGTCAAATGTGGCAAAATACGTGTTTAAATACGCTTTAAATACTTGACTGACCCACAAATTGGAAGGATTGGCGGGCGGTTGATAAGTAATCACAAACAATTGTTCAATAGCCCGGGTAAACGCCACGTAAATACGGTTTAAATTGTCAAACGTCTTTTCAGCCACCGTTTGCCTGTAAATATCTTGATATTTTGCTATCTTTGTTTGCTCTAAAACACCTAATTTTACCGGCAATTTTTCAAATCCTTGAAATTTTTTCGGATTAACGGGAATCCAAACTTTGGTTTCTTTATCTTTACTACCGAAAACTTCCCTGTTATTGTAATAAATAACGACAGGAAATTCCAGACCTTTGGCTTTATGAACAGTCATTATTTTGACGGCTCCTTTTTTATCCGGCGCTGTAATACTGAATTTCTCGGAAATGACATCCCAATCGTTTAAAAAAGCTTTGAGCGTAGGAGTATCCCTTTGAATAAATTGATGAACTTTCTCTAAAAATGCTTGCAGATAAGCTTGTTCCGTAGTATCCGATAACCCGAAAACATCGATTAAATAAACAAGCATATCATACAAATTAAAACTTATAAGTTTTTCGTAATCAACAATATATCCAATTTTTCCAAAACGTTTTATCTGCTCTCTTTTTGATATTTTTTTGTCATTTATCAAACTTTCATACCATTCCGCTTTGTTTTTTCCGTCCCGTTCGGCCAAATACCGCACGGCATTATACAAATCGTAAGGATTGCCCGATTGCAAATAATTTAACCAGCTCATCAAAAAACGTACTTTGCCGGCATTAGCAACAATTAAGGTTTCCGCCGAAACCACGTCGATATGTTTCCGGTTTAAAAATTCCGCAATATTTTTTCCTTCGTCATTAGTGTTTATCAAAATACAGATTTCTTCTTTACGAAAACCGTTTTCTTGTGCCTGTATAACCGCTTCATAAACAGCTTCTTCATACGGTTTTTTTTCAGAATTTTTTCCCCCGCGTGTCAAAAATCTGAAATTTACATAACCTTCACCGGTTGTTTTGCCGGCGGGGACCTTTTGAGAAGGGTCGGTATAGACTTGCCGGTATGGTCCGGTTAAATAATTGACAAAATTTTTAAAAAAATCGTTGTTAAATTTAATGATGTTTTCTTTGCTTCGCCAATTAAACGACAGATTTTCAACGGTTTTGCCGGTTATACTGGCAAAAGGATTTCCTGCACCCGATTGTTGCTGCGGATCACTTAATGCGATAAATTGCTCCGGTTTTCCGCCTCTAAACCGGTAAATGGATTGTTTGGCATCGCCTACAATCATCGCATCACCTTTATAACCGCCGGCAAATTCTTTGGACAGTGCTTCTCTCACCAGAGGAATCAAATTGTGCCATTGCAAGGCCGAAGTGTCTTGAAACTCGTCTATAAAATAATATGCATATTTTTCGCCCAATCGCATATAGATGTAAGGCGTATCTCCCGACAAATCTTTTAAAATCTGCTCCAAAATCAGTTTGTTGAAATCACTGATAAAAATCCGGTTGTTCGTTTCTTTAAAATCCGATATTTCTTTTTGCAATTCGTTTTCGATACTCAATGCATTCACTTCGTTGCGAATGGCTTTTAGTAAATTATAATATTCGAGATTTTCGTCGATAAAATCAACGATTTTTATCATTATACTGTGAATATTATCATTTATTTGACCGGATAAAAAATCTTGTTCAATGGGAGATAATTGTTTCAGTTTGCTTGCGGTATAATAACAATAATCTTTTTGGCCTTCCACATACATTCTGTAAGTAGCTGTAATTTCTATTTTAGAGTGTTCAAACCGGAGTTTTCTGATTAGCGGACCAAAAGAACGATCCATATTGACGATAAACTTTCCGGCTGTCTGTTCCAATTCGTTTCCAAAAGCAATAAATTGTTTTGATATTTTTTTTATTTCACCATTCAAATAGTTTTGCAGTTTGATAAAATCGTCCAAGGTTTTGTCTTCCAACGTTTTTAAATCTTCAAAATGATTGTCGTCGAAAATAATTTTTTCGATATTGAGCAAATCTTTTTTGATATCCCAATGATTTTCATCTTCAATTTTTTCCGAAGCCAGTTGGATAAAAAACCGGGATAACAACGAACCGGGTTCCGCTTTGTTTATCAAGTTATCAATCAACCGGCTGATAACTTCTTTGACATCCATTTCCACTTCCACATCCGTGGACAAGTGCATATCCCGGGCAAAGGTCCGAATGATTTTATACATCAATTTATCAATCGTCGTCAGTTGAAATTCGTCGTAATAATGTAAAATTTCTTGCAAACGCTGTTGACTTCTTTTGATTATTTCTCGTTGATAATCAGTGCTTTTTGTGATACCGGTTTGTTTTCTTATTTCTTTTTCAAGTTCTTTGGAAACCACCGTCATAACATCGGAAATTTCACCTTTGGAAGCTTTAATCAAATTTTCAATTATCCGTTTTTTCATTTCCCCGGCGGCTTTATTGGTAAAAGTTATACCTATAAGCCGGAATATTATTTGCGGATTTTGATGTAATATCAAGCGCTTTAAATAGCGTTTGGCTATCTGAAAAGTTTTGCCGGAACCGGCACCGGCTTTATAAACGGTAAATCTATTCGTATTCATTACAAATTAATATTGTTGGAAAAAATGAAGGCTTATGCCTTTTTATAAGTCCAAAGATACGATATATTTGTGTGGGTGGAAACCAATACCGGAAACAACTTATTTATGACTACCGTCACAAAAAGGTGATTTTGCCGTGCGCTGACAAGTACACAGCCAGTATTCTTTGGTTTCATCGACACTAAAAATCAAAGGAAATTTTCCCGTGTCGGAGTGTCTTCCGTCGCAAAAAGGTAACTTTTTTGACAAGCCGCACGTACACCAAGCGTAGTTTTTACCGGCTTCCAATTTTACTTTTACTGGTTTATTCATAATGTTATTTTTGTGACAAAAATATAAAAAATGCTGAATTTCAATAAAAATTTGGCTTTAAATTATTATGTTTGCCTGACTATTAAAACAATCTGAATAATTATGGCACAAGATTTATTTAAACATCCCGATTATTATCTGGTAGATGAATTGTTATCCGACGAACATAAACTGGTTAGAGATGCTACCCGTGAGTGGGTTAAGCGGGAAGTTAGCCCTATTATTGAGGAGGTCGCTCAAAAAGCCGAATTTCCGATGCATATTCTCAAAGGTTTGGCCGAAATCGGAGCCTTCGGTCCGTTTATTCCCGAAGAATACGGCGGTCCCGGATTGGATTATATATCTTACGGCGTGATGATGCAAGAGTTGGAGCGCGGTGATTCCGGTATCCGTTCCACTTCATCCGTGCAATCGTCGTTGGTGATGTTTCCGATATGGAAATTCGGAAGTGAAGAACAAAAACAAAAATATTTACCGAAATTGGCTACCGGTGAATTGATAGGTTGTTTCGGGTTGACCGAACCCAATCACGGCTCCAATCCCGCCGGTATGGAAACCAAATTTGTCGATAAAGGTGATTATTATCTGCTCAATGGTGCGAAAATGTGGATTTCCAATGCACCTTTTGCCGATATCGCCATTGTTTGGGCCAAAAATGAAGCGGGACGTATCAAAGGTTTGATTGTAGAACGTGGTATGGAAGGTTTTTCGACGCCCGAAACTCACAACAAATGGTCTTTGCGGACTTCGGCTACCGGAGAATTGATTTTCCAAGATGTCAAAGTACCCAAAGAAAATCTTCTGCCCGGAGCGGACGGATTACGCGGTCCTTTGACTTGTTTGGATTCCGCCCGTTACGGTATCGCCTGGGGCGCAGTCGGGGCGGCTATGGATGCTTACGATACGGCTTTGAGGTACGCCAAGGAACGTACCCAATTCGGTAAACCTATTGCAAGTTTCCAGTTGCAACAAAAGAAATTAGCTGAAATGATTACCGAGATTACCAAAGCCCAGCTTTTAGCTTGGCGATTGGGAACTTTACGCAACGAAGGAAGGGCAACTCCCGCTCAAATCTCTATGGCTAAACGGAATAATGTGGCTATGGCACTGAATGTTGTACGTGAAGCCCGGCAAATCTTAGGGGCCATGGGAATCACCGGAGAATATCCTATTATGCGTCACATGATGAATTTGGAATCCGTTATTACTTACGAAGGCACACACGATATACACTTGTTGATTACCGGTTATGATATAACGGGAATTCCGGCATTCAAATAATTTTTTTCAAAATTTATAAATTAAATCACTGCTCAATGCGGTGATTTTTTTATTCAATAATCGTAATTTTTTAACGGAAAAAAATTAAAATCATTTCCGCATATTTTTGTATTTCAATAAATTGTAATTTTGCAATCATTATCCGCATCGCGATGAAAAATAACATTTTTGAAAATGACGGCAAACAATTACCGGTAATGGAACATTTTCTTTCCATTCAAGGTGAAGGTTACCATACGGGATTAGCATCATATTTTATTCGTATCGGTGGTTGCGATGTCGGTTGTCATTGGTGTGATGTCAAAGAAAGCTGGGACCCGCAGCGGCATCCTTTGACTGCTGTGGATGATTTGTTAGTGTTCATACCGCAACATATCGAAACGGTTGTAATTACAGGAGGCGAACCTACTTTATACAATTTGGATTACCTGACAAGCAGACTTAAAGAAATGGAAAAAATAATCCATCTGGAAACTTCCGGTACCGGAACGGTTTCTGGCGTTTTTGACTGGGTATGCTTGTCACCTAAAAAAAACGAATTACCCCTGCCGGAATATTACCGAAAAGCCGGGGAATTGAAAGTGATTATTCAAAACAAAACCGACTTTGATTTTGCCGAAAAACAAGCTAAACTTGTCAAAAATAACACTTGTAAGTTGTATTTACAACCCGAATGGTCTCAAAGAGATAAAATGACACCTCTGATTATCGATTATGTGCTAGCTCATCCGCAATGGAAAATTTCATTGCAAACTCATAAATTTTTGAAAATACCTTAAATAAATAAAAGCAAAGGATTTCAATTAAACGGCTTCTTGTAGCATTTAAAATAAAAAATTCTTTCGTTTTGTCGAATTTGTTCTTTTAAAAAATTTTCAAAAATCACTTCAAAAAATTTTGTTTTTTTTATAAAATCAAAATGTAACGACTATTAAAATAATTTATTCGAAATTAAAAAAAAGTTTTCGGTAAAAACTTATATATTAGCATTTAATTTAACCGATGCATATTAATAAATTTAAAGTATTAAACAATCACAATAACCAAGATATTTTATGAAAATGAACTTTCAATTTTTAACTTTCAACTTTCAACATAAGAATATGAAACAAAAACTTTTAACATTAGTGGCATTGTTGCTTCCGGTAATGAATTTTGCACAGGAAAATGCCAAACAGGGTATTGCCGACCGTATTGAAAAAGCTTTTAAGCCCATTTCGGATTGGTGGGCGCATTATGTTTTTTATCCTGTGCCTATCGGCGGGGGTATGGAAGTTCCCATTGTACTGGTGTTGTTGATTTTGGGTGCGCTGTATTTTACCATATATTTTGGTGTTCCGCAATTCAAGCTTTTCAAAACCGCCATTCGTGTGGTTGCGGGCAAATACGATGACATAGATGAACACGACAGTTATAAACCTGCTGACGATCCGTTGGTAGAACCGGGTGAAGATATTCCCGAAACCATCAAAGTGGAAGGCGAACATCACGGCGAAGTGTCACATTTCCAAGCACTGTCGGCAGCGCTTTCGGCAACGGTGGGCTTGGGAAATATTGCCGGGGTGGCTGTGGCTATTGCTATGGGTGGTCCGGGAGCCACTTTTTGGATGATTATAGGTGGATTATTGGGAATGGCGTCCAAATTTACCGAATGTACCTTGGGGGTTAAGTACCGCGACATAGGTCCGGATGGCACGGTTTACGGCGGTCCGATGTATTATTTAAAAAAAGGATTGGCCGGATTAAGCAGTCATCCTTGGAGCAAATATTTGGGTCAATTTTTGGCGGTTTTTTTTGCCTTGATGGTGGTTGGTGGTTCGTTTGGCGGGGGCAATATGTTCCAAGCCAACCAATCCACGGCACAGTTTATCAAATTGCTGGGTTTACAAAACAATGATGCCAAGGTTTGGTTCGGGCTTTTCCTGGCTTTGATGGTGGGTATTGTCATCATCGGGGGAATTAAGCGCATCGGTAAGGTGGCGGAAAAAATAGTTCCGTTTATGGCCATACTGTATGTGGGTGCGGCTATTGTGATATTGGTAATAAACTATGATGTTATTCCGCACGCTTTCGGACTCATTTTTAGTGAGGCCTTTACGCCACGAGCCGGTTTGGGCGGTTTTGTGGGCGTGTTGATTATGGGCTTCCGCCGCGCGGCTTTCTCTAATGAAGCGGGTGTGGGTTCGGCAGCTATTGCGCATTCAGCCGTAAAAACCAAATTCCCGGCAAGTGAAGGTATTGTGGCCTTGTTGGAACCTTTTATCGACACGGTGGTGATTTGCACGATGACCGCCTTGGTGTTGATTATTACCAATGTAAAATACGGTTTGTTTGAATATGGCAAGGAGGTTCAAGGCGTGGAACTTACGTCACAAGCCTTTGATCAGGTACTACCGCATTTTTCGGTGATATTGACCATCGCGGTGATTTTGTTCGCTTTTTCCACGATGCTTTCGTGGTCATACTACGGTTTGCAAGGTTGGAAATTTCTGTTCGGACGAAGCAAAGTATCGGATATGACCTATAAAGTGCTATTCCTGTTTTTTGTGGTAGTGGGTGCTTCGGTTAAACTGGGTTCGGTATTGGATTTCTCCGATGCGATGATTTTTGCTATGGTCTTTCCTAATGTGATTGGTTTGGTCTTTTTAGCGCCGAAAGTCCGAGAGGAACTGCGCAGATATTTGAAAGCAATTAAAGAAAAGAAAAGAAACAAAAGCAATAACGGAAAGTGAAAAAGTATTATGTATGAAATAATTGTCCTTTTCAAAGAGGAATAACTGCTAATACTTTGACTGTATTGACGAGAAAGGCTATGATAATGGATGATTAGTACGGCGGGGTCACTCAGGAATCTACTCATCAATTCATCAAAAACATTCGACATCCGACAAACCTCCCCGCATTTTCCACTAGGCACTTTCCACTAAAAAAAATAACTAAATTTGCATTAAAATTAAAACCTTAGTAAACAATCAATAAAATGAAACCAACACCCCTCTTGCCGGATTTTAACCGTTCGCAACGCAGGGGTATTTTTATTTTGTTACTTCTCATTTTTACCGGTTTGATGTTTGTATCAAATTTTTACCTGTTTTTTCCCCCGTCAGAATACAATGTAAATATTCCCGATGACTTGCAACGGCAATATGATTCGTTAAAAAACATTGCCTTGCAACGGCAAAAACCGGAAATGTATCCATTCAATCCTAATTATTTATCTGATTATAAAGGCTATGTATTGGGGTTGTCTCCGGAACAAATAGATAAGATAACGGCATACAGAAAAACCGGAAAATATTTTCAATCAAAACAAGAATTTAAGGAAATAGCCGGATTATCCGATTCACTGTTTGCAAAACTGGAACCTTATATTAAAATTTCTGTTTTTAAGACGGAAAAATCATCTTCCTTCGGTATTCATAAACCACTAACAACCAACGACATAAACAAAGCTACGGCGGAAGATTTGCAAAGTGTTTACGGCGTAGGACCGGTTTTATCCAAGCGTATTGTCAAATACCGTAACCTTATCGGTGGCTTTAAAGATATGTCACAATTAGAAAAAGTTTACGGCTTGTATCCGAAGGTGGTGGCAAGAATTAAAAAAAAGTTTGTTGTCAAAACCATTCCACAAACCCAACCGGTTGCCGTAGCCAAAAAACCTATAAATACAGCTACCGAAGCGGATTTGAAACAAGTGTACGGAATAGGCGACAAATTAGCCCGGCGTATTGTCAAATACCGGCAGTCACTCGGCGGTTTTACCGTTAAAGAACAATTAAATGACGTTTACGGACTGAAACCTGAGACCATTGAACGGCTTTGGGAACGTTTTGAGATTAAAAATCCTGCAAAAATTAGCCAAAAAATTAATTTGAATGACGCCAATATCAAAGAATTGGCAAAAAATCCGTATATTACATACCAATTGGCGAAAAAAATCGTTTCGTATAGGACTTTAAACGGTGCTTTTCATAATTTTGACGATTTGTTGAAAGTGCCGGATTATCCGGCTGACAAACACAAAAAAATTTGCCTTTACTTAAAATTATAAAAAAATGATGAACTTTGAATTAACGGAAGAACAAAAACACATTGCACAAGCAGTCAGGGATTTTAACAAGCAGCACATTGCTCCTTATTATATGGAATGGGACGAAAAACAGATTTTTCCTGTCGAATTGTTCCACAAACTCGGGAAAATGGGATTTATGGGCATTGTCATCCCTGAACAATACGGCGGTGCAGGGCTGTCATACCAGGATTATGTAACGATTATCGACGAATTGTCACAATTAGACCCGTCTATCGGGTTATCTGTTGCGGCGCATAATTCGTTGTGTACCAATCATATTTACGAATTTGGCAACGAAGAACAGCGGATGCGTTGGTTACCAAAATTAACCTCGGGTGAATGGATAGGTGCTTGGGGCTTAACCGAACACAATACCGGTTCGGATGCCGGCAGTATGAGCACAACCGCCGTTCAAGACGGTGATTATTATGTGTTAAACGGTGCTAAAAATTTTATCACGCACGGTATCAGCGCACAGGTAGCAGTTGTATTGGCACGTACCGGTAAAAAAGGTACCCGTCGCAATGCCACGGCTTTTGTTGTAGAGCGTGGAACCCCGGGATTTTATGCAGGGAAAAAAGAAAACAAATTAGGAATGCGTGCCAGCGAAACGGCGGAAATGATTTTTGACAATTGCCGTGTACCGAAAGAAAATATTTTGGGAGAAGTAGGGGACGGTTTTGTCCAGGCTCTCAAAGTTTTGGACGGTGGACGGATTTCTATCGGAGCCAATGCTCTTGGTATAGCCAAAGGTGCCTACAAAGCCGCTTTAAAATATTCCAAAGAAAGAGAACAATTCGGAAAACCTATCAGTAAATTTCAAGCTATTGCTTTTAAACTCGCCGATATGGCAACCGAAATTGAAGCATCGGAATTGCTTATCAGAAAAGCCGCTTACTTGAAAGATACCAAACAAAATCTGACCAAACTCGGTGCTATGGCCAAAATGTATGCATCCGAAGTCAGTGTCAAAGTATCTACCGAAGCGGTGCAAATCCACGGTGGTTACGGCTATACCAAGGATTTTCCGGTCGAAAAATTTTATCGAGACAGCAAACTGACCACCATAGGAGAAGGTACTACCGAAATCCAAAAATTAGTCATTTCCAGACAAATATTGAAATAAATGCTCAAAATAGGTTCCGTTATATTACCGGATTTTCCGTTGATATTGGCGCCAATGGAAGACATCAGTGATCCGCCGTTCCGGGCATTGTGCAAGGAATACGGGGTGGATTTGATGTTTACTGAATTTGTGTCGTCAGAAGGTTTGATTCGCGATGCCGTAAAATCCGCTAAAAAATTGGATATTTTTGAAGCCGAACGTCCAATCGGTGTACAAATTTTCGGACATAATATTGATTCGATGCTCAAAGCCGTGGAACGAATAGAACGGGTGGAGCCGGACTTGATAGATATCAATTACGGCTGTCCGGTCAAAAAAGTGGTACGTAAAGGTGCCGGTGCCGGCATTTTACGGGATTTGGATTTAATGCAAAAAATGACAGAAGCGGTGGTCAAACATACCAATTTGCCTGTAACAGTCAAAACGCGTTTGGGTTGGGACGAAAACAGTATTGTTATAAACGAAGTAGCGGAACGTCTGCAAGATGTCGGCATCAAAGCCATTTCCATACACGGTCGTACGCGTAAACAAATGTACAGCGGTAAGGCGGATTGGCACAAAATAGCAGAGGTCAAACATAATCCGCGTATCAAAATACCGGTTTTTGCCAATGGTGACATAAAAACACCACAAGACGCTGAACGTATCAGAGACCAATTCGGCTTGGACGGCGCTATGATCGGCCGGGCGGCAATCGGCAATCCTTGGATTTTTAAACAAATAAAACATTACTTCGCTACGGGGAAAATTTTGGAAATGCCAAAAGTTTCCGAACGCTTGTCAATGGTCAAAAAACATCTCAAACTGGCAATAGAATGGAAAGGAGAACGTTTAGGTATTCTGGAAACCCGCCCGCATTATTCCAATTATTTTAAAGGTATCCCTGACTTTAAACAATTCCGTATCCGTCTGGTTACCGAAAATAATTTGGATGAAATTTACAGGATTTTTGATGAAATCGAACGTTATTACGGTTAAAATATATCAAAATCCGGTTCAAAACGTAAATTTATTGTCCTATTTCCGGTTTTATGATTAATTTTGATCCTCTGAGAGCAGTTCTTCTATTTTTTTTGTGAAAGCTCGGGGCTTATCTCATAATACTCGTTTTTCTTTAAGTTTCCACTTTCTTTTTTTGGTAGCTGTTCAATATCTTTTTATGAAAATTACTTTTCCGGCATCTTTTCCGGCATCACTTTCCACACCGCTGGTAACGGCAAATAATTCCCAGCCGTCTTTACTCATTTCAGTCAGCTTGGACGATACCAAAACATCATTTGAAGCGATATTTTGAAAATTAATACCTACCATCGAATAGAAGTTTAACAATTTTGTTTTATTAAAACTGCTAATTTTCAAATCTTTACGCTTTGTTTTGTTTGAATTTATCGGCTTTGTTACGGGTAGTTATAGCTTTTTTATAATCCATCGGGACATTAAATTCTACGATACGCTAACGACCGGCACCCATAGGAACAATTGATTCGACCGTTGTAATGATTTTGTATTCGTAAACGGCTTGTACCGCTGCATCAAAGCCAAACATAGATAGTAAAAATACAAAGAGTAAACTTTTTAGTATAATTTTTGTTCTTTTTGAGTTATTCGTTACAAAATTAATTTTTTTTCTAAAACTGTAACAAAAACAAAATATTTATATCTTTAAAATGTAAAGACAAAACCGGTTGGACAAAACTGACAACATAACAAAGCTGTTGGCCGCTTGCAAACGTGGTGATCAAAAAGCCCAAATGCAAGTGTATCAACGTTATGCCAAAGCTATGTATCAAATTGCTGTGCGGATAACGGGCGATACCGGTGATGCCGAAGATGTAATGCAAGAAGCTTTTATCAAAGCTTTTGACAAATTGGATACTTTCAAAGCAACAGCCGGTTTTGGTGCTTGGCTCAAACGGATTGTTATCAATGAAGCATTGTCTTATTTACGCAAACAAAGAAAATTTGAAGAAATAGAAAACCAAAATTTTGTGATAGAACCGGAACCGATCATTGAGTTAAATGATAATAATATTAAAATAGATGCCTTAATGGAAGCTATTAACAGATTGAAAGACAATTACAGAGTCGCTATTAACTTATATTTTATCGAAGGTTATGATTATGAAGAAATGACACAAATTTTAAATATGTCTTATGCCAACGCAAGGACTTTGGTGTCACGTGCCAAACGGAAATTAAAGCAAATTTTGGAAAAGGACTTTAAAGGAATTTTGAAAAATTATTAAAAAATGAATTTAAAAGAATTTTTTGACCAAAACCGCGAAAATTTGGAAATATATGACCTCAAACCCGGCCATGAAAAACGTTTTTTGGTCAAATTAAAACAACAAAACCGTCAACAAAAGAATGATTTTGTCAAAAGACACTACAAGAAACTTTTGATAGCCGCTTCATTTATTTTATTGATTTTTACAGGTGCCCGTTTTTATATAAATTCCAAACAAAACCGTTTTCAAGACACTGAAATTCAACAAAATGAACGGTATTTCTCAGAAATTATCAAAGAAGAATTGTCTCGTATAAAAACAGAGGAAACGCCGGAAACCAGAGAAGTTTTTGAAAACGCTATGCAACAAATCACCCGCTTGGAAAATGATTATAAAAAGCTGGTAAAAGACTACCGGCTTAATCACGATAAATATATTCTGAATGCTATGATTGAAAATTTTCAACAACGCATTGAAATCTTACAATTTGTCAAACAGGAAATCAATAAAATTAAAAAAACCAAAAACCGCAAAAATGAAATACACAAGGCTTAAAATAATAATAGTTCTTTTGCCATTACTGGTTTTTGCCAATCTACCGGAAGGTAAATTTAAAAAAACAAAAACCGTAGAACGCCGGTTTGATGCCGGAAACAACGGAACGGTTTTTATCGATAACATTTATGGCAATGTTAATGTAATAACCGGCGATCAACCAGAAGTGGTAATAAAAGCCACCGTAAAAGTGGACGGTAACGATTTGGATGCCGTTGAAGAACGTTTTGAGACAATCAAAATCCGGATTGACAAAAAAGATTCTCAAATAACCGCAAAAACAATTGTTGAAAACATTTCGGAAGGCGACAGCAGTTGGTGGTCGTGGATTTTTGGCGGAAGTTCAAAACAAACCAATTTCAAAATCAATTACGAAGTCAGTATGCCCCGGCAATGGAATTTAAAAATCGATAATGATTACGGACACATCTATCTCAATGAATTAACCGGAAATCTCGACCTGAAAGCCGATTACGGCAGTTTTGATATCGGAGCGTTGTCGGGAGACGACAATTACATTTCGACCGATTATTTTTCCAATTCAAATATTGACTTTGTCAAAAATGCCGAAATCAAAGCCGATTACAGCCGTATAAATATTACATCCGCCTACCAGTTGACCTTAAATTGCGATTACACGACATTTAAAATCGATGATGTAAGGGAATTGAATTTTAATAATGATTACGGTAGTATTAACGTCAAAAATGTCAAAAAGGTAAATGGTTCGGGAGATTATCAAACCCGTGTGTTCGGAAATGTGGATACTGTTAAATTTTCGGGAGATTACGGTACCTTAAAAATCGACGGTTTGCTTCCCGGTTTTGATGTGGTGGATGTGTCTTGTGAATATACAACCGTAAAAATAATCAACCGTAAAAATGTGGCTTTCCGGTTTGAGATGAATCAAACTTACGGATGTTTCAAAGCCGGTGATATGACAATCGTCAAAGAAATAGACCGTAACCGCAATAAAACGATCAAAGCTTACTATAAAGACCAAAATACCACTTCGTTGATAAAAATCGGTATGGAATACGGTTGTGTCAAAATAGAGTAAGTTTATTTAGTAGCAAGTAACAAGTAGCAAGTGGTAAGTAGAATGTAGAGACGTTCCGTATCCCCGGCATAAGTTTGTGGAATGGAATAGTGTATAAGAAGTAGCATTTTAGAGGATTTAATAAAAAATAGTTTCTAAAAACAATCAAAATTTTCAAGCTTTATGAAACCGACAATATTTTTCATTTTATTATTCACCGGTATAACACATATCCAAGCTCAGTTTTGGACAAAAAAAGTATCCGGAAACAGACGTATTACAACCGAAAATAGACATATCGGTGATTACGACAAACTTAGTGTGACGGGGCCTTTTAAAGTGGAAATTATCCGGGGCGCACCGGGAAATTTGGAGATAAAAGCCGATGAAAATTTGTTGCAATATATTGAAACTTACACCAAAGGAAATAAATTGGTAATACGTATCAATCCGAAATTTACCATTATTGACTATACCAAAATGGATGTAAAAGTCCCGGCGGATTATTTGTCAAAAATCACTTTGACCGGCTCGGGAGAGATTTTCAATACACAAATATTTGACTGGAAAAATTTAAAATTGAATTTAACCGGTACCGGAAAAATAGACGTCCGGACGAAAGTCAAGCATATAACTGCAACACTTGTCGGTTCCGGAGATATCGTTTTAACCGGAACAGCCGTGACATCCAAATACATTTTGACGGGTTCCGGCCTCATCAGTGCCAAAGAATTGAAAGCACAAGAAGTGAAAGCCACTTTGACGGGTTCGGGAGAAATTCGTTTGCAAGCCGTAAACAAATTAACTGCCGATGTTATGGGAAACGGCAATATATATTATTACGGTGAACCGGATGTGTTAAAAATCAAAACACTTGGCACGGGTGATGTTATTTTTAAAAAGTTGTAAGGTAATACATTAAAAAAATATGAATATGAAAACAATCTGGAATATTTTTCTTATATGGATTTTGTTGATAGCCGGACAGCTTTCGGCACAAGAAGATTTGAACGTTAATTTGTTGAAAATTAACAAGAAAATTGATAGTATCGTCCGTTTAAAGGTACAGCAATTTGAAGCGGAATTACAGCATATAGATCAACAATTGCAAAACAAAACCATTAGCAGTGAGGAAGCTGTAATCAAGAAAAAACGTTTGGCAAAACAATATGCCGAAGATTTGGATTATACCGTTTACAAACTAACCGGTGATTTAAAAAGAGTAGGTAAAGGGGCTTATATCACGGATAGTATTATCAACAACCGGACGGCTTATAACATCAGAAAAGTTAAACTTTACAAGAAATCTTATTACGATTCACATTCAAAAGTTTCGATACATACACACGCATACCTTTTTCTATCCGTTGGTTTAAACAATATTTCGAATAATAATATCAGTAGTATTGAATTTAGTCCTTACGGTTATATGCAATCCAGATTTTTTGAAACGGGCATCGATTGGAAGACAAATTTATCCCGTAATAAAACTTTTTTGGTTTACGGTTTTTCTTTTGTTTGGAACACTTTGAAACCTACCGGCAACCGTTATCATATTGTGAACAATGATACCGTAAAAATTGTAACGCATCCAAATGATTTGAAAAAGAGCAAATTAAGACATATTTGGTTTAAAGTACCGTTAGGTCTGGAAATAAACTTGCCCCGCGGCAATAAACGTCATTTGAGCATCGCTGCCGGTGTTTACGGAAAATTCCGTTTGACAACCAAACAAAAACTGACCTATTCCGTCAATGGTGACGAACACGATGAAGTGATTAAAAACGATTATACTATGCCCGGTTTTGCTTACGGATTAACCGGAGCTATAGGTGGCACCAGTTGGATTATATATGCCGATTATGATTTAACACCGGTATTCAAAAATAGTCAAAAACATTTAATCGATTTAGGCATTAAATGGCGTTTGTAACTGGCATTAGTACGAAATTAACTTGTTTGCAAAATATATATCAAAGAAGAATAATTTCCCGTTTTCCGGGCAAGCCAATTGGACTTCAATCCGGTAAAAAAAGCTTTTACCGGTTTTTTTTTGCCGGTTTTATACCATTCGGACAGCAAACTGACATAAAAACTGTCAAAATACAACGGTTTTTGAGTGATAACTGTCATTTGGTGTTTGTCAAACAATTTCCAAATAGCAAGTGGTGAAAAATGCCAAAGATGGCGCGGTACATCGTAAGCCGCCCAATATTCTCCGTAATGTCGGGCATCATAAGATTTAAAATTGGGAACGGCAATCACCAGTATGCCTTTTTCATTTAACCGTTCTTTGAGTTTTTCGATGAGAATATCCAAATCTTTTACGTGTTCCAAAACGTGCCATAAAGTAATGACATCAAATGTTCCGGTAATCTCGTCGATAGAAGCTTTTACTTTGTTGCCGGTTATTATATTTGCAATATTTCCGGCTTTTTCGTTAGGTTCAACACCGGCGATATTCAAATTTTTTTTTGACAAATATTCTAAAAATTCCCCGGTAGCCGTACCGTAATCCAACACCGATTGCATCTCCGGGCAATACCGTTTCATTAACCGGTATTTATAGGCATAATTACGGTTGCGCACCCAGTTGTACAAACGATCGGTTAAAGAAGTATTTCGATGATAGTGTGGCTTGTAATTTGTTGATTTGTAATATTTTGATAGGTCTTCCGGAACCGGACGTGTTAAAAGCATATCCCAAGATTCATCGTGATACAAATCAAACATTTGACCGGAAACCAAGTGGTCTTTAACGCTCATTTTTTTCGTTAATATTTGTTTTGATAAAGGAGAAATAACCGGTTGGTTCATAGTTTGTTTTTTCAATTACAAATATACTGGGTTTGTTTATAATTATTGTGGTTTTTATTAACTGTTAACCGGTAAATTTTTTACTGACAAAAAAAAGGTTTCGTGATAATAAATATCTAAGTTGCCTTACATTTGATGATTTTTGTATCATAAATAAATTTTATTTAATAAAAATGTATAAATTTGCACTTAACCGTAAATTTAAAGATTTAATTTAAAACAAATACTATGAGAATATCACTATTAACTTTATTGCTGGTTATATTTACCGGCATTAATCTTACAGCACAAAAAAAGCCGGATTTTGTTATTCAGTCTGATCCGGTTCAAATCGTACCGGCATTAAGTTCAAGGAAAACATTGCCCAAGCCGGAAGTAAAAAATGGAGAAATAAATCCAAAACGCCGTTCAGGACAGAATATCATCGTACCCGGAAAAGGTTTTCCAAAAGGACCGGACCCGCTTTTGCAGATACCGGGACGCAGCTTGTCTCACCCTGTCCGAACTCCCATACTGACATTCGAAGCTACACATTACGGTTATGCTCCTTCAGATCCGACCGGTGCGGCAGGTCCTAATCATTATGTTATGGCATACAATATCGGTTTCAAAATATTTGATAAAAACGGGACTGTTTTGATTCCTGAAACCAATTTAAGCGCTTTATTTCCCGGTTATCACAGTGACGGTGATCCGATTGTATTATACGACCAATTTGCAGATAAATTTTTAATTACCAATTTTGATGTAACTTCTAACCCTAACAAATTATTGATAGCCGTCAGTCAAGGCCCCGACCCGGTTAATGACGGTTGGTATATGTATGCTTTTGATATTCCCGGAGGTATGCCCGATTATCCTAAATTTTCAATTTGGAGCGATGGCTATTATGTAACCACAAATATGAATTCCAATTCAGCCAGTACAAGTAATGTTGTTTTTGCTTTGGAAAGAGACAAAATGATAAACGGTGACCAAACGGCTCAAATGATAGGATTTTCACTTCCTAGCATCAGAACCAACGGGTTTTATTCACCTGCGGGTTTTAATGTTATGGGCAACCAAATGCCACCGGCCGGTAATGCACCTATCATCTATATGCAAGATGATTCTTGGTACGGCATCAATCAAGATCATTTGAAAATCTGGAACATCAATGTCAACTGGACTACTCCCAATGCTTCTACCATTTCAAATCCACAAGTGCTACCTACTACGGCATTTAACAGTGTATTTAATAACGGAAGTTTTCAAAATCTACCCCAACCTAACGGTATCGATATCGACGCACTTCAAGCAACCATTATGTTTATGACCAATTACCGGCGTTTTACCGACCACAATTCGGTTGTATTAAATTTTGTTGTCAATACCAATAATCAAGGTAAAGCCGGTATCCGTTGGTTTGAATTGCGTCAAGACAATGATAGCGACCCTTGGTACATCTATCAAGAAGGCACTTTTATAGACCCCAGCAACCACAATACATTTGCCGGTTCAATCAATATGGACAGATTGGGCAACATAGGTTTGGGTTATACTATTGTTGATACGAACCAAGTTCCCGAACTGCACTATACGGGTAGAATGGCTTCCGACCCACTCAATCAAATGACTATTACACCTGACATTGTAACACCGGGATTAACTTCCAGTACAACCAGTCGTTACGGAGATTACGCTCAACTAACCGTTGATCCTTCCGACGACAAAACTTTTTGGTTTATAAGCGAATATTTTACCTATCAAGGCCGTGCCGACCAAGTAGCCGTCTTTAAATTTGCTTCCGATTTTGATTATGATATCGGAATTTCCAATATTACGGCTCCTGTGTCAGGGACCTTGACAAACAGTGAACAAATTACCGTTGAAATCACTAATTACGGTTTACAATCTGTTAGCAACTTCCCGGTTCAATATCAGATAGACAACGGTTCCGTTGTTACCGAAAACTATACAGGTACGATTGCACCGGGAGCAACTGCTACCTTTACATTTGCTACAACTGCCGATATGTCAAACGTTGGACATACTTATACTATCACGGCAAGCACGGCTTTAAGCAATGACCAAGACAATACCAATGATTCTGCAACAGTACAAGTATCCAATTTGGTTCCTAACGATGTTGGTGTAACGGCTATTCTCAGCCCGCAATCGGGAACCGGACTGGGTAGTAATGAAGAAGTACGTATTGAAATTACTAATTTCGGCGGTGTAGCACAATCAAATATACCCGTAAGTTATATGTTGGACGGCCAAACGGTTAATGAAACAGCTCCCGGTCCCATTGCAGGTAACACTACCGGAACTTATACCTTTACTCAAACCGGTGATTTCTCAGCTATGGGCGATCATGTGATTTCCGCCAGAACCAATTTATCCGGTGATGCGGATCCTTCTAATGACGAATTCAACACGATAATTTCGCATAATATCTGTCAACCGACATCAGATTGTTCTTACGGTGATGAAATCAGTCATTTACAATTCGGAACAATCGACAATACTTCTATTTGCAATACCAGCGGCTATTCGGATTTTACCAATCTATCGACCAATTTGACTGCCGGAAATACCTATGATATGACAATTACCGTTGAATATTCGCAAGAACATTTTACAGCTTGGATTGACTTTAACGGTAATAATGTGTTTGAAAGCTCGGAAAAAATAGTTAATGATTATGAATTCGGACCTAACGGTACAACAGCCGGAACATATACGCATACTTTCCAAGTTGCCATTCCTTCCAGTGCCGTTAACGGAGAACATTTGATGCGTTTGAGAACCCGTTGGCAACATGCGGTTCCCGATCCTTGTACAAATGTCAGTTATGGTGAAACCGAAGATTATAAAGTTAATATAACAGGTGGTGTCGATGCGGTTGATGTGTTTGAAAACAATCAAATCACCTTACAAACTTTGGAAAACAATCATTTCCTCATCACACTGGACAGCCCTAATTACCGTAAAGACGTAACACTCACGGTTTATACTGTTGCCGGTAAACAAATCGTGTATCACAATCTGAAAAACCAAAACGGAAAATATACTTACGATTTGAATATGCAATATGTTGCCAAAGGTGTTTATCTCTTGCGTATCGGTAACGATGAAGGCGGACGAATTAAAAGGATTATTGTAAAATAATTTTTACCAAATCCATATAAAAAGCCGGACAGCAAAGTTGTCCGGTTTTTTTTTGAAAAGAATTATAAAAATTTTTGTAACATTTTTCCTAATTTTTCGTATTTTTAATGACTAATTCTAAAATTATTACTATGATTGCAACACCTATTATTATTTTTTTAGCTATCATCATTTTAGCTTCCGGTTTGTTTATCGTCAAACAACAAACCGCTGTGGTCGTTGAACGTTTGGGAAAATTTCATTCGGTACGGTTTGCCGGATTAAATTTTAAAGTTCCCATAATAGATACCAAATCACGTCCGATTAACCTGCGTATCCAACAATTGGATGTCATCGTAGAAACCAAAACCAAAGATGATGTATTTGTTCATCTAAAAGTTTCGACACAGTTTCAAATTCCGAAAGATCGTGTCAAAGATGCTTATTACAAGCTAGAAGATCCGGCAGCACAGATTACATCATATATTTTTGATGTAGTCAGAGCGGAAGTACCCAAAATGCGCTTGGACGACGTATTTGAACGTAAAGACGACATCGCTATTGCCATCAAAAGCGAATTGAACGATTCGATGATAGAATACGGGTATAACATCATCAAAACTTTGGTAACGGATATCGACCCCGATGCCCAAGTCAAAGCGGCTATGAACCGTATCAATGCAGCCGAACGTGAAAAAGTAGCGGCACAATACGAAGGAGATGCCCAACGGATTTTAATCGTGGAACGCGCCAAAGCCGAAGCCGAAAGTAAACGCCTGCAAGGTAAAGGTATCGCCGACCAACGCCGTGAAATAGCTCGTGGTCTCGAAGAATCCGTTGATGTGTTGAACCGAGCCGGTATCAATCCGCAAGAAGCATCGGCTTTGATTGTCATTACACAGCATTATGATACTTTGCAAGCCATCGGACAAGATACCAAATCGAATTTGATTTTGTTACCTAACAATCCGAATGCCGCCAGTGAAATGTTAAACGATATGGTGGTGTCTTTGGTAGCCGCTAATAAAATCAAAGATGCTGAAAAAGAAAATGATAAAGCTGAATAAAATTTGCGTTTACTGATAAATTTATACCGAAAAGCCGCCCGGACGGGCGGCTTTTTTGATTGGAAGTCATTATTTTTTAACGAATTTGGCGATATAACGCTTATAACCGTTATGAAGTTTTATGACATAGTAACCGGTCGAAAGCCCTGAAATATCCAACTTGACAAGAGCCGTATTGTCAATCGTTTTGTGCAAGACTTCTTTGCCATTTAAATCATAAACAGAAGCAGTCGCATTAAAAACTTCCGGTAAAGAGACCGTAATAAAATCCGTTGCAGGATTAGGATAAGCTTTTACGGTAATTATCTTTTCATTGTCCATAGCATTAGGTGTTCCGAAAAATTCACCGGAAAAAATTCCGCGTCCATAAGTAGAAGCAAATACTTTGTTATCATTACGCAATTCGATATCGGTAACTTTAACATCACTCATACCGTTATAAGTCGGATACCAATCGGGAGAAGCATCACCGAAGTTGGGAGTTGCCCAAATACCCAAATCGGTACCGATGATAACTTCTTCTGCGTTAAGAGGATTAGGCATAATACAATTGACAGGCATATCGGGTAAATCACCTTCTTTACTGACCCAAGTCATACCGCCATCATCGGTATAAAATATGTTGGTAACACCGTAATTAAAAATCGTTACATATATTTCATCTTCATTTTGTCCGAATTCGATATCCGAAATACTTCCTACAAAATCATCACCGGTAATATCACTAAATACGGGGTTCGTATCGGCATTTTCTATTTTTAACAAATTGCCGTTTTGCAAGCCTAAAAACAATTTGGAAGAATTTGTTGTGAAAGGCGAAACTTTTAATGCCGTAGGTAAACTGTGAAACAACGGATCTTCAATATTTTGCTTTTGAACCGCTCCCAAAATATTACTGTACCTTCGTATAACATAATTATATCCGTTTGACCCTGCGGAACTGTAATTGGCGTATAAAATATTCAAATTTGAATCCAATGCTTCCTGGTTGATAAAATCACCGTGCGAGGTGTTTTCATAATTGATGGTATTCCAACTTTGCGTATCGTAATTATACAAACGGATATTTCCGTTAAATACATAATTGGAAATCCTGTAATGGTCGGAACCATCCTGGTCAAAGAAACAATACGCACCGTCACCGCCTTGGGCTTCTATGGAATTAGCTACATCTTGCGGGGCATTTTCAAACAATTGGGTACCGTTATCTTGGGTGCCACCCATAAAATAATCCCCGTTAAAAGCAGATGTAGGTGCTACTGCCATGTGATAAAATTGGGTAACGTTATATTTATTATTACGATGCACAATAGTAGCACCGGCATTGGCAGTATAAGCGACACCACCGTCATTTCCGAACAAAATATGTTGAGAATCGGCAAAGGCTATACCGTGCTGGTCGGGATGAATGATATTGGTCGAGGTAGTTCCGTAATATGAAGAACGCTGGGACCAAGTATTACCACCGTTAAAAGATTTGAATATATCGATACCACCGGCATAAACAATATCATCATTAACCGGATCTGTTTCCAAAAATAAATCATAAAAAGCTTGTCCGTTAGTAAAATCGTTGCTATTCAAATCATTATCAACCGGCAGATTAAAAATATTAAAGGTTGTAAATCCATCGGTAGTTTTTAAACCTTTCGGAATACCGTCTTGAACGTAAATCAAATACATTTTTCCCGGTGCTGTTTTTGAAACGGCCAATTCTGTTCGTCCGACATTGGTCAATGGCAAAACCACATTAAAATTATTGCCGTCGTCCGAAGACATAATAGCTCCGTTGGCGTTTCCGTTAATTGTATTCCGGGTTGTTGTCAACCAAATTTTATTGTCGGCGGCTATTTCCAAATCAAACGGTGTCATTGTTGAGCCGTCCGGTGCAGTTGGTAGTGTTACTTGTTGCCAAGTAGCTCCGTTGTCGGTTGATTTGTACAATCCTTGATACCCTTCACCTAATACCGTAAATGAAGAAGCGTTTCCATAATAACTATCTCCGGCAGTAGCATAAATTTCAGTTGTGCCGTTATTATCTCTTGCAACAATATCATTAATATGCATAGTGCCGGGCACTATATATCCGATAGATATGGGGGTATTATTGTTGGTAATCGTTGCCATTATAGAAGTGGAGTTATTCAAAGCGTTTAATATGGCTTGCCCGTCATTTTTTGAAATCATAACCGCCGGGATGGTTATGGTATTATCCGTTCCGCCCATAATGATAGGATTTCCACCGACATTATTGATCATTAAAACACCGATTGCTCCGGCATTTTGAGCGTTTTTGACTTTATCGACAAAATAACAGGTACCGCGTTCTATAACGGCAATATTACCATTGATAGCGGCGGCATTGGTTAAAGCATTACAACCAAGAGTCGGATCGGAAGAACCGTCATCTACCAATACCAAATTGCCTGAAAAACTGGTAAAATCCGTATCACCGAAAGCGGATTTAACGGCAAAATAATCGCCTTGCAAACCGGCAGGTGAATTGATAGTTAACGTTGCATTGGAAACAAATTGTGCTTGACCGTCTTGTCCTCCGAAAACGTGTTCCCAAGTAAATCCGCCATCGGTTGACCGCCAAATACCGTTTCCATTGACAGCACCACCGGTATAAGATTCGCCGGTACCGATAAACATATTTTGAGGATTGTTCGGATCATAAGTTATGGAACTTACAGCCAAATTATGAGGCAAACTTACATTATACCAACGTGACGAAGAGCTTGAAATATCAAAATTTATCCATAAACCGCCACTGACGCCACCGGCAAACACACGTTTGTGTGTTGGATCGTTAGGGTCGAACATCACCGCTTTGGTACGTCCGCCGACATTCCCGGGACCTCTTTCAATCCAAGGGTTGGTATATAATCCCGGAACACTACGGGTTTGGTATTCGCCGGCTCTAATACGTTTTTGTATCTCGTAAATTTTTTCAGGCGTCGGATATCCCAAACGGGGATTCATCGTTAATTCCCATTGTCTTTCCAAATATGGGCTTGGCGGTAATCCCAACTTTTTCCTTTCGATTTTGGATAAAGTTTTGGTATATTTAAAAGGAGAATTAGCTAAAAAAGTCTCGTGTTTTTTCCTGAGACGGTTGATATCATTTTTACCGGTATCAACTTGTGAACAACCGGACAATAACAATCCGGCTATCATCAATAATAAAATGGAATTTTTATATTTCATACTTAATACTTTATGTAAAAAAAGCAAATATAAAAAATTAATGGAACTATAATTGTTAATTGAATAACACCTTAAATCCGCAAGTATAATTCGGTAAAACAATTCTAAATGATTGATAAAAAAAGACCTGCAAGTATTTGCAGGTCTCAAAAATTTTCACCAATTTAGGTGAATGATTACACAATTTAATTCAAAGGTAACACCTTTTGGCGGAATAACAATAATCCACAAGCAATTAATTTCAAAAGGTGCAGTTCAATTCATTGAAAATGAATTGGGTAAGCGGAAAAATAATGCGACATACAGCTATGCTGATATTGTCTTGACACGGCTCTACACCGTTTTGAGCGGAGGAAGTGCTGCCGAAGATGTCAAATACATCACCGAAAATACGCTCCAACATCTCAAAAAAATCAACATTCCATCGCCCGACACGATTCTTCGTGCCGATAAAGAATTGTCCACCGCATCCGAATTTATCGGAATAACCGATGGCAAGAAAAATAAAATCAACATCAATGAGAAGTTAAACCGGTTTTTAATCCGTTCGGCCGTTTATTTCGAACAATTGAAACCCGGGCATGAAAATCTGACACTGGATTTTGACCACGTATTTATCCCTACCGAAAAATACGATGCCACATATAGTTATAAACACAAAAAAGGCTATTTTCCGGCTGTGGCGTCCATCAACAATATTCCGGTTTATATAGAAGGAAGAAACGGAAATTGCAGTGTCAAAACCGAACAACTTTCTACGCATAAACGCATATGGGACTCGCTTCAAGCACATAAAATTACTCCTGCAAGCGTGCGTATGGATGCCGGTTCTTACATTAAGGAAGTGACGGATTTTTATCACGAGCAAGGCGCCAAATTTTTCATCCGCGCCAATCAATCCGAAACCCTTCTTTTTGAAGCTTCCACCGCTGATAATTGGAAATCTTGCACGATTAATCATCAAAACTTTGAGGTAACAAGCTTTGATTATGAATTCGGACAATATACGCACCGGATTATTGCTTACCGTTA
>JALWFE010000042.1 GCA_027039975.1 Flavobacteriales bacterium | reverse complement strand
TCCAAAATCAAAAGAAGTTATTATTAAATTATTAAAAATGGGGACAAGTCAAGATTCTATCATTCTTGACTTTTTCGCCGGTTCCGGCACAACCGGAGATGCCGTAATGCAACTCAATGCAGAAGACGGCGGAAACAGAAAATATATTTTGGTGCAACTTCCAGAACCCATAGATCCTAAAAAGAACAAAATGACTTATGATTTTGTAAAAAACGAACTGAAAGTAGAAAATCCTACCATTTTTGAAATTACCAAAGAACGCTTAATCAGAGCAAGTAAAAAGATACAAGAAGAATACAAAGAGAAAGATTTATCTAATCAAGATTTAGGTTTTAAAATTTTTGAAACAATGCCCATTTGGGAAGACTATAATTTTGAAGCAGATGAATTAAATTCTCAATACAATTTATTTGATGAAAGTAAACTCACACAGGAAGATATTAAAGCTTTATTGGTTACTTGGAAAACTTATGATGGCGTGCCACTTACCAAACCATTGGAAGAAGTTGATTTAAACGGCTATACGGCACATTACGGCAACGGCAAATTATATTTAATGGACAAAGGTTTTAAAACTGCAAACCTAAAAACTCTTTTGGAAAAAATTGATAGTGATAAAGGCTTTAATCCAACTTCCATTATTGCTTTCGGCTACCATTTTGAAAGTAAAAGTTTACGGGAAATCAGTGAAAATATCAAGTCTTATGCCAATAAAAAGAGTATTGATATAGACTTTATAACACGATATTGATATGGATAAGAAAGATATCATCATATATACGGATAATACAGGTAATGTAAAAGTAGAAGCCTATGTACAAAATGAAACTATTTGGCTTACCCAAAAAGGAATGGCTAATTTATTTAATGTCAAAGTACCTGCCATAGCCAAGCATTTAAAAAACATATATCATTCGGAAGAACTGGACGAAAAAGCAACTATTTCCATTTTGGAAACAGTTCAAATTGAAGGTGAGCGAAAAATAAAACGAAAAATTAGCTTTTATAATTTAGACGCTATCATAGCTGTCGGATATCGTGTCAATAGCAAGCAAGCTACGAAATTCAGAATTTGGGCAAATAAAATAATAAAAGAATATATCATCAAAGGTTTTGTGCTGGATGACGAACGTTTAAAACAGGCAAAAACAGTATTCGGAAAAGATTATTTCGATGAATTGCTTGAAAGAATACGTTCCATTAGAGCCAGTGAAAGAAGAATTTATCAAAAAATAACCGATATTTTTGCGGAATGTTCTATCGATTATGATAGCAATTCACCTGTAACTAAAGATTTTTTTGCGACGGTACAAAACAAATTTCATTATGCTATTACCGGTAAAACCGCTGCTGAAATTATTTACCACAAAGCAGACGCCCAAAAACCTTTTATGGGTTTAAATACTTGGAAAAATGCTCCAAAAGGACGAATATTGAAATCGGATACACAGATAGCAAAAAATTATTTACAAGAAAAAGAAATTAAAAAGCTTGAAAGAACTATCTCGTCTTATTTTGATTATATTGAAAATCAGGTAGAAATAAGAAAAGAAAATAACCGTCCTTTTACTATGAAAGAATTGGCGGAAAGCGTTAATAAATTTTTAAATTTTAATGATTTTAAAGTTTTGGAAAATAAAGGAAAAATATCACATCAAGCAGCAATGAAAAAAGCAGAAAACGAATATTTTACATTCAATAAAACCCAAAAAATAGATTCCGATTTTGATAAATTTATTAAAAATAACATTAAAAGACATTAGCACTAAAATAATGAAAGGATTTAATTTTGAAAAGAACCTGCAACATCAAACACAAGCGGTAGAAAGCACTATCGCTGTTTTTGAAAATTTAGTAATCAAAAAACCGGAAGGCGTTGATAAACAATTCATTAACCCTGTTTTTGATATATATAGCGGTGGAAACATCTATCCGAAAAACCTTATAAACATTAGGGACCAAAACGGTATTGACGAAAGAATAAAACGCCACAGCAACATCATAGACATTATGATGGAAACCGGAACGGGAAAAACATATACTTACACCAAAACTATTTTTGAACTCAATAAGAATTACGGGATTTTCAAATTCATTGTTATTGTCCCAACACTTTCAATTAAAGCGGGAACCATAGATTTTTTAAAATCTGACAGTGCCAGAGAACATTTTAAAGAACAATACGGCAAAACCATTAAACTGCACATTGTAGAAAGTAAAAAAAACGGCAAAAACAAAAAATCGTTTATGCCACCGGCAGTGACTAGTTTTGTAAATGCAGGTGTATATGAAAAAGACAGTATTCAAGTTATGGTTATCAATGCGGGAATGATCAATTCCGAAACAATGCAAAAAAGTTTTGATAAAGGACTTTTTGATAAATATACCGTTCCTTTTGATGCCCTTTCAGCTGTAAACCCCTTTGTAATTATTGATGAACCACACAAGTTTTCAAAAGCCAATAAAACTTGGGAAAACATTCAAAAAATAAAACCGCAAATTATTTTGCGTTACGGTGCGACATTTAAAGAATATGAAAATTTGATTTATACTTTAACGGCTGTTGATGCTTTTAACCGCAATTTGGTAAAAGGCGTAATCGGACATATCACGGAATTTGAAGACGGTAAAAATGCCATTGTCAAACTCAACAATACGGATGGAAAAGAAGCAACTTTTGAATTGATTGAAAACAATAAAAAACAAAGTTTTAAACTGACTAAAAAAGAAAGTTTACAAAAGATTCATCCGGCAATGGAAGACCTATATGTGGAAAATCTAAATAAAAGTAAAGTCGTTTTATCCAATGGACTTGAATTATCCAAAGGCGATAAATTAAATCCTTATTCTTATGCAGAGAAACTGCAAGAAATAATGATTCAAAAAGCTATAAAAAGCCATTTTGAAAACGAAAAAAAATTATTGACTAGAAGCGTTAAAATTAAACCTATTACCCTGTTTTTCATTGATAATATTGAAGAGTATCGTAGTAAAACCGGTTATTTAAGAACGACTATTGAAAGTCTCATAAAATCAGAAGTAAAAAACTTACTTAAAACAGAGAAAAATAAATTTTACAGAGCCTATCTTGAAAAAACTTTGGAAAATATCAGTTTAACTCACGCAGGATATTTTTCAAAAGATAATACTGAAAAAGATGAAGCCATAGAAAAAGAAATTAACGAAATATTGCACGATAAACAAGCTATGCTTGATTTAGATAATCCAAGACGTTTTATTTTTTCAAAATGGACTTTACGTGAAGGTTGGGATAATCCAAACGTTTTTCAAATTTGTAAATTGAGAAGTAGCGGTAGCGAAATTTCAAAATTGCAAGAAGTTGGACGTGGTTTGCGATTGCCGGTTAATGAATACGGCAACCGTGTCAAAGACGAACAATTTTATCTCAACTACTTTGTAGATTTTACCGAGAATGATTTTGTAGATAAATTAGTTAATGAAATTAATGAAAAATCCGGAGCCGTTTCTATGGAAGAAATTCCTGAAAAATTAACCGAAAGAATGATACGGAAAATTTGCGAATTATATGAAACATCAGAAGAAGATTTGTTAGAATTTTTAGATGACAACAATATAATCACAAGAACTAATAAATTTAAAGAAGGTGGTTTTGAATTTATCAAACAAAACTATCCTAAAATATTTGATGGAATCGGTTCTAATAAAGTAAGAAAATCAACCGACAAGAAAAAACAAATTAGCATACGAACAGAAAAATATCCCGAACTAAAAGCATTGTGGGAAAAATTAAATGAAAAAGTTATTTTAGAATACAAATTTGATAAAGAAAACAAATTTAAAGCTTTGTTTGTCAAATTTTTAAATGAACAAAAAGATTATTTCGCTATTTCAGGCATTAAAGAAAAAACGGCACAAATTGAAATTAAAGATAATCGTGCGGAAATTCGTGAAGAAGAAGCCGTTTATGGTAATGAAATCACACCGGCAGTAACAATGAAATACAGTGACTTTTTGAAAGCATTAGCCATGGAATTAAATATCAATATGAAAACTTTGCACAATTCTTTTATTGAATCGGATATCGATATAAACAAATTCCTGAATATTACGACAGTTCGCATCATCAAGCAAAAATTTGAAGACTATCTAATGTATAATGCTATTGACAAATTTGGTATTGAATATCAAAAGGTTACAAATGAAATTCACCCTACAAAATTCACAGACAAAAAAGGGAATGTTTTAAAAGAAATTTCAGCTTCCGATATTGGATTATTATCATCAAATGAAAAAGTTGCCGATAGTTATTTTTTAGATGAATTGTATTATGATTCGGAATTAGAAAAAGAGAATATCAAGAAAAATCTGAAAGAAGTAATTGTTTTTTCTAAAATTCCGAAAAACTCAATTAAAATACCGGTTGCAGGGGGAAAAAGTTATTCTCCTGATTTTGCTTATGT
>JALWFE010000041.1 GCA_027039975.1 Flavobacteriales bacterium | reverse complement strand
TTTTTGAACTTTTCCATAATTAAATTATTAACGGATAGTTAAAAATTTTGTTAATGCTTTAAAAATGAACTTTTTACCGTCTATATTAAAAATCACCCTTTTAAAAATTTTAAGGTTTCTTTAAAAAAAAGTGCAGGTTGTTCGGCATGCACCCAGTGACCACTTTCAGGAATGACAACTATTGCGGAATTTGGAAAATGAGCTTTTATCAAGCTGTAATCTTCCGGTAAGATATAAGGCGATTTGGCTCCTTTTACAAATAAAACCGGCACTTGACTGACTTGCAAGGGCGGTAAGGCTTCACCCAAATCGTTCAAAGCTTCTGACAAAATGGGAATATTGGCTTTCCAAACAAAATTTTTGTTTTCATCACGAGCCAAATTTTTTAAGATAAATTTAACAATAGCCGGTGATTCGATGTATTGCAATACAAACTTTTCAATTTCACGACGTGAATTAAACCGGCTTAAATTTATTTTTTTTATGGTATTGAAAATAAACCGGTGATGTGGCGGGTATTTTTTCGGAGCAATATCAACAACAACCATTTTGCGTAACAATTCCGGATACTGCAAGGCAAAAAACATAGCCGTTTTTCCCCCCATGGAATGCCCGGTTAAATCGATTTTTTTTAAATTGTATGCTTGGGCATAATTATATAAATCTTCGGTAAGCTCGTTATAAGTCATATCGTCGTCGTGAAAACTTTTACCGTGGTTCCGCTGGTCTATCAAATGCACTTCAAAACCTTGTGCCGCATATTGCCTACCGAGAGTTATCCAATTATCACCCATACCGAGCAAACCGTGTAAAATCAACAACGGATGACCTTTTCCCAGAATTTTAGAATGTAAAATTTGCATCAAAAATCCTTTTAGTCCGGCGTATTTCCCGATAATTTTTGTTGATACATCCCGATAACATTTTGCATTCCGTAAATCAATGATTCCACAATCAAAGCGTGTCCTATGGAAACTTCATCCAGATACGGGACATTTTGTTTGAAATAAGCAATATTTTGGAGGTTCAAGTCATGTCCGGCATTAACGCCCATTCTCAATTCGTGTGCCAAACGGGCGGCATCTGCAAATTTTCGGATTTCTTCCAAATTACCTTTGGCAAATTCTGCCGCATAAGATTCGGTATAAAGCTCGATTCTGTCAGTTCCGGTTTTGGCGGCACCTTCCACCATTTTTAAAACCGGGTCAACAAAAATAGATGTTCTGATGCCATGCCGTTTAAACACAGCTATAACCTCCTGTAAATATTTTTGATGTTTAAGGGTATCCCAACCGTGATCGGAAGTCAATTGATTGGGATCGTCCGGCACCAAAGTCACCTGTTCGGGTTTGACTTCCAACACCAAATCGATAAATTTCGGAATTGGATTGCCTTCAATATTAAATTCCGTAGTAACAACCGGTCGCAATGCCCTGGCATCAGCATACCTGATATGTCGCTCATCCGGACGCGGGTGAATGGTTACACCGTCGGCACCGTAATCTTGCACACGCTGAGCAAATTCAATAACATCGGGAAAATTACCGCCACGTGAATTGCGTAAAGTAGCTATTTTGTTGATATTAACACTTAAATTGGTCTTCATTACTAAAAATGATTAAATTAATTCGTTCTTTTTTGTAAAACTTGTCTTTAAAATATAAGACAAACAAAATTTTTTCTAATTTTTTACAAATTTTAAATATCGATTCATAATTTTAATAAGGTACATTCCTTGCGGTAAATATTTCACTTTTATACCATCATTTTTCATTATTCCTTTCATTACAATTTTTCCCTGCCATTCAAAAACCGTAAATGTAACCGGTTTTTGCCAAGAGTTGATATAAAGTTTTTCGTTAACAGGGTTAGGATAAACGGACAAAGTGTAACTATCATCTTGTTCAATATTCGACACAAAATATTCCACAGCGCCTATATCGGGATCGGTATCTCTCGGGGTATTATAGTAATCAACCACCGGTACATAATTTCCCGTATCACCTTGATTAATAGCCGGTGAAGATGATTGTAAATGAAAATCAAACGAATAAGTTTCATCTTGGTAATTAACCGGAGCATTGACAAAAAGCGGATCTTGTTCAATTGAGTTGATGTCCATTATATCGGGGTCGTAAAGAAGGGTTCCGTTGACACCGTAAACCAAATTATTTTTCACTTCCAAATTTGTAGATAGACCGGCTGACAAAGCAAATCCACCCCAACCGGCATCTATAACAGAAATATTGTTAATCATTCTGATATCGTTGCCACGTTGACAACTGATACCGATATTTTTACCCATTTGTACATCATTGGCATAAGTTACCGTATTGGTATAAGAGTTCATAAAACAAGTATTGTTGATAATATCGATACGTTCCCCGTCGTTGGAATGTACACCGCTATAGCCGTTCCAATAACAAATATTGTTAGCCACCAATATTCTACCCTGTCCATTTACCCAGTTGTTTAGGTTATTTTGTTGTAACGAAATACCTTTTCCTTCATCGATACGTGGATTTATAATCGTTTTTTGAGGCGACCAAGAATAAATTTCATTATAATTATGATGAACTGTATTTTTTTCTATTGAAATACAGTAATTATTACTGCCAACAGGTTTGGTTTTAGTCACTACCAAAGCATGAGTACCTGAATATGACCGTGCCGAACAGCGGTAAATTTCATTTTTCGATATCTCAATATTCTTACTGTTTGCCACCCGTATACCAACACCGGGGGTATGGTGAACGGTATTATTTACTATTGCAATATGCTCACAATTAGTAAAATACATACCCCGTGTATCGGTATACGAGGGTCTGTAAACCGGTAAATTACTAATGTCCGTATAAATATCAGTGTCTTCTACAATACCGTCATTATCATTTGTTTCGTCCAAATTCCTGTAATGAATATCTTGGATGTCAGGATGTGTCAATGTTCCAATCATATTGTTATCGGCTATAACATAAACAAATTGCAAAGCCAATGCTGTACTCAAAGGAATACGTTCCACTTCCCCTTCAATATTTAATCCTTCAAAACGTAAATATGAAGAATTGAGTACACGGATAATATTGGCACCATCTCCTAATAATTTGGTATTCGAATCATAAGCCTTTATCGTAATGTAAGCATTAGGAGTTCCGTTCAATCCACCGATACGAATTGTATTTTCAAAATTCCAAACATGCAGGTCGTTTGGCGAACCGTTATAAGTATAATTAGGGTTATAAGCCGGATTGTGATAAGTTCCGATAATGGATATGGTATCTCCCGGTTGGACATTGGCAATAGCCGTATCAAAATTTTGAAATGCCGAAGCAGTACTTAAACCGTCATTAGCATCATTCCCATTTTGTTGGTCAACGTAGTAAGTTTGTTGGGCAATCACAAAATAGCCGGACAGTAATAATAAAAAGAAAAAAATTCGTTTGATATGCATTTGTTTGTATTTTGTGTAAAATTAATAAATAATGAACTACTTTTATAATTTTTTTATAAATAAGACCCGGTAGGTTTTACCAACCAGCCAGGCCTTTTCTATTTCACAAATCTGACAGATTGAAAAACCAACCTGTCAGGTCTAAATATTTGATATCTATTTCTTACGCTTTCGCTGTTTTTTCATCTCCTCCTGCAAACGTTTTTGCTCTTCGGCTTTTTCCATCAATTCAGCCATTTTACGAGCAAAACGTCCTTGTTTTTTCGGTTTTTTCTTGTTTTCTTCAATAACAGCTTTGAGTTTTTCTTCATCGATAACATAATTTTTGATGACTACCAAGATAATAATCGTCATCAAATTGGAAATAAAATAATACAAACTCAATCCACTGGCGTAATTATTGAAAAAGAACAATAACATTATCGGCGACAAATACATCATCCATTTCATCATCTTTTGCATATCCGGCATCCCTTCTTGCTTGGGCATAGCGGTTTGATTGGAGGCACTCATCCGTATATATATAAACATTGTAACAGATGCTAAAAGTGCAAACAAACTGACATGCTCACCGTAAGCCGGTATTTTAAACGGCAAATGCATTATAGAATCGTAAGCGGATAAATCGTCTGCCCATAAAAATCCCTTTTGCCGCAATCCGATAGCCGCCGGAAAAAAGCGGAACAAAGCATAAAAAATCGGTAAAAATATCAATGAAGGCAAACATCCTGCCATAGGACTAACTCCTGCTTTGGATTGCAATGCCATAATCTCTTTTTGGCGTTTAGCGGGATTGTCTTTGTATTTCTTGTTAATTTCTTCTATTTCAGGTCTCAATATCTTGCTTTTGGCCTGCGACACATAAGTTTTGTAAGTCAACGGCGAGACTAACAATCTGACAATGATTGTCATCAAAATTATCACTAATCCGTAATTGCTGATGAAACTGCTCAAAAAGTTAAACAACGGCATAAACAACCATTTGTTAAGCCAACCGAAAATACCCCAACCAAGCGGAATGACTTCTTCAATACCCATATTATAACTCTCCAAAAGTTTGTAATCATTCGGACCATAAAACATCTTCATTTGATAAGACAAATTACCGGTATCCGGCTTTAAAGCGGTATCGACAAAGAAATGTTTGGTGTACTTCAAAGTATCTTCACCGGATTTTGCCAAATTAATTTGCTTGAATTTTGCCTTATCAAATGACTTCTCGTTGGAAATCAAGAATGTAGAAAAGAAATGCTGTTTAAAATCTACCCAATTAACATCTTCGGCTTCATCGGTATCTTCGTCAGACATACCACTTAAATTGTCTACTTTACCGTCTTCATATTCATATTTAAGACTCGTAAAAGGATTTTCATACGAGATGGATTTTTCATGCCGGTAGGCTTTTAATTCCCAATGCAAGGGTATATCAGAACTTTGCAATACGTCTTCCAAATTTTTGGTGCGCACATTAAAGTCAAACATATAATCATCCGGACGGAAGACGTATTCGTATTCCAAATATTTATCCGGTCCTGCATACAATTTCATAGAAATTTTGGTATTCTTACTGTTTTTTGTAACAGCCGGATGAAATTCTAATACTCCGGTATTGATTTCCTTGCCATCTTTGGTTTTTAGTTTTAAGTTAAAACCGGCATTGTCTTTTATCAAAAACAAAGGCAAAGAATCGAATGTTTTGTATTTTTTAAGTTCGAATGTTTTAAAATAACCGCCTTTTTTGGCAATTACCACTTTAAACAAATCATTTTCAAAAACCACATCGGGTTGTTTGTCCTCAACAGTCAGGTTATAACTGAAATTACCAATCAATTGTGCCGCTTTAACGATACCTGCGGAATCTTTAACGACAGTCAATTCCTTAGTAACTTCTTTTTCTTTTAATTTTGCTATGGAATCTTTGATTCTCTGCTCTTTTTTTTGTTTTTCTTCCAGCATTTTTTGTTTTTCACAACTTTTCATCATCATATACGTAGATATGAAGAGCAAAATATAAGTTATAAAAAACCGCAGATTGAATACTTTTTTAGGCGGTTCGCCTTGATTGCCTTTTTTTGCGGGTGTTTTTTTATTTTGTTTTGCCATAATTATTAGTTGAAAGTTGATTCTACCTCGTTCTGATTTTTGTTGACTCTTTTTTTGTCAAAATTAAACATTTATTTAAATTTACTCTTAATTAATTTTTTGTTTCCTTCGCTTTCCGAAGGAAAGCCTTTCAGTGAATGCCTCGTCCTGATTTTTGTTGACTTTTCGAGTCAACCTATTTCAGGACAAGTTATATTTTTTTCTCACTTCCTCACTTCCTCATCTCCTCAATTATTCATATAAAAACGTTATAAAATACTTTTCGTATAATTTATCGTAATATTTTTCGGTTATTACAAAAGCGATTAATGTCCATACAACACCACCGATAATATCGATAAAATAATGATATCTACAATAAATCAGTGAAATAAAAATACCGGTCGATACCGGGGTAAAAAACCACAACCATTTTTTCCGGTACCGGGCAATAATGATAACGGTTGCCAAAGTAATAGCGGCGTGCAGACTCGGAAATGCATCGAATTTATTGTGTTCCAAAGAGCTGATGGTATCTCTGATTGTATCGGTTAACCACAATCCGTTTAACGGGACTGTTTGTTGTTGGACCAACTCCGGATAAAATCTAGGACCAAGAGCCGGAACCAGAAAGTATAATAAATAAGCACCGTAATATGTAATTAACAAAAATACAAGAGATTTATCCAGTTCTCGATATTTCTTATTAAGATACAAATAACCTAATATAATCAAAGGCATCGGGAAATAAAAAAAATATAAAAGATACATAAATTCCGTTAAATATGGATTGATAAACCGTTCAATCCAGACCGTTGGATTAACCCCGAGAAGCCACCGGTCTATTTCATATAATTCTTTATCATAAATATTTGAATTGATATAAGGCAATACCAAATGGATACTGTCAAATATCATGGCCAAAAAGATAGCGGGATAAATAAGAAGTAGAAACTTTTGCCATTTACGATTTGAATTTTCTTCCCTGATTTTTATAATAAGTATCATAAAAACCAGCAAACCTACCAGCAAAACAAAACCGTGCAGTTTGTAAGACGAAACGGAAAAGGATACAAGGTAAAAAATGAAAATGGCTAACCAAAACATAAAGTTAACCACATCCACAAGACTTAATTTTTTGTATAAATATTGCATTTAAAAATACTATCCGTTAAAATTCCTTAGCGTAAATTCTACGGCGCATATGTTGGCGGTGTTTAAAGTTTTTAAACATTTGCAAAGAAGGTTTATTATCTTCCAAAATGTGACTGGTAATAGCTTTGGTAACACCGTTATCAATACAAGCTTGGGTCATTTTTTCATAGAAAATAGCCGGGACACCTTTGCCTTGGTAATCGGGATGAACAGCATGTAATAACAAGTCTATCGTATCGTTAAAATACATTGATTTTAGCAAATAAAACCAGCCAAACGGGAATAATTTTCCTTTGGCTTTTTGCATAGCTTTGGACAGTGATAAAAAACCAAGTCCGAAACCAATCAATTTATCATTTTTATCAACGACCATCCCGACATATTTTGGATTGACCATATCAAAATACATTTTGATATAGTAATCGATTTGTTTTTGAGTCAGAGGGACATACCCGTATAAGTCTTTGTAAGAAATATTGATCAATTCAAAAACTTGCCGGGCATAGGGTTTTATTTGCCCGGAGCTTTTAAATTTCTTGTATTGCAGCCCGTATTTTTCTTGTACAATTTTTGAAATCCGTCTGATTTTTTCAGGTACTTCTTTAATGTGTAAGTCCAATTCCATCTGTATCCAGTCGGTATCTTTGTGAAAACCGAGGGCTTCCATAAATTTCGGATAATAAGGATAATTATAAATTTCAGCTTGGGTTGACAGTTCTTCAAAACCTTCCACTAACATACCTTCCAAATCCAAATCGGTAAATCCCAAAGGTCCGTGAATACCGGTCATACCTTGTTCTTTGCCCCATTCCATAACTTTGTTGAGTAGTGCTTCCGCCACACTTTGGTCCTCAATAAAATCTATCCACCCGAATCGGATGTTTTTTTCTTTCCAAATCTCATTGGATTTATGATTGATGATTCCGGCAATTCGTCCGACAATTTCACCATTGCGATAAGCCAGCCAATATTTGGCATCACAAAATTCAAATGCGGGATTTTTGGTTTTATCAAGTGTGGATATTTCAAAAGTATGAAGCGGTGGCACCCTGTAAGGATTTCCTTCATAAAGTTTATCCGGAAAAGCAATAAATTTTTTTAAATCTTTTTTAGTTTGAACTTCTTTAAGTTGAATGGGAGCCATTGTTTTGGTTATTTGGTTAATTGAAGTTTTTTGGCAGAATCGACAAGCACCTCAACCGAACGTTCAATTTGTTCTTTTGTATGGGTTGCCATCAGAGAATAGCGTAAAATGGCTTTACCTTTTTCAACGGCAGGATGAACAACAGGATTGACATATACGCCGGCTTGTAACATCAAAGTTGCCAAGTAGTAAGTTTTGACGTCATCTCCTACGTGTATCGGAACGATAGGTGTGGTACTTTCACCAATATCAAATCCGTTTTCCGTCAATAATTTTTTAGCATATTCGGTATTTTGCCAAAGGCGTTCTATACGTTCGGGCTCTCGTTTGATGATTTCAAGTGCTTTTAAAACCGTTGCTGCCGAAGCCGGAGGGATGCTGGCACTGAATAACAAAGCACGGGCATTATGTTTTAAATAATTGATAGCATCTTTACTGCCGGCGACAAAACCGCCTAATGAGGCTAATGATTTACTAAAAGTCCCCATAATAATATCAACCTTGTCGGTAACTCCGAAAAAATCGGAGGTTCCGGCACCGTTATTACCTAAAACACCGAGTGAATGAGCATCATCAACATAAACGGAAGCGTTGTATTTGTCGGCTAATTCCGTAATCTTATCCAAAGGAGCAATGTCGCCTTCCATACTGAATATACCGTCTACAACAATTAAAATAATCCGGCTCTGATCCAAATTTTGCAAACGTCTTTCCAAATCCTCCATATCATTATGCCGGAATTTTATGACCTTGGCAAACGACAGACGAGTACCTTCAATAATGGATGCATGATTTTTTTCGTCTATTAAAATATAATCGTTACGTCCTGCCAAAGCGGCAATACTACCCAAATTGGATTGAAAGCCTGTGCTGAAAACAGTTGCCGCTTCTTTTCCAACAAATTCCGCTAAATTAGCTTCCAATTCTTCGTGTAAATCCAAATTACCGTTCATCAAACGTGAACCGGATGCACCGGTACCGTATTTATCTAAGGCATTTTTAGCGGCTTCTATTAATTCGGGATGTTTTGTCAATCCGAGATAACTGTTTGAACCGAACATTAAAGTTTTCTTTCCCCGTAAAATCACTTCCGTATCTTGACCTGTTTCAATCGGATGGTAAAAAGGGTAAATACCTTTTTCCATAAACATTTGCGGAAGTCTGTATTCTGCTAATTTCTTTTGTAATGGCTTCATGTTAAATTTATATTGTCAAGACAGTTTTTTATTATAAACTATTTTTACACGTTATTAAAATATTAAGCAAAACTACAATTTTTTTTCCAATTTGGGAAAAAATTATATAATTTGTTAAGTATCAAATAATTACATTTATCTTGGTTATATAAGCTTTTTTGTATATTTGTAAAAAAAATAGATATGGAAACATACCAAAAAATTGACAAGAAAATAAAATTTGGAATTACTACCGGTATCATTTTGTTTATTGCGGTGATATTAATTTTTTCATCAATGACAACAATAGAAACCGGTTACAAAGGTGTATTGTACAAAACATTTGGTGGCGGAGTTGATACCACTCAAATACCTCTTGATGAAGGTTTTCATCTCGTGGCACCTTGGAACAAAGTCTATAAAGTTAATGTCAAACAACAACAATTGTTTGAAAGTATGAAGGTCTTGTCCTCAAACGGTTTGGATATTCAATTGGATGCCACGGTTTGGTTTCAGCCGCGGCACAGAGATTTAGCCAAATTGGTCAAATTGCGGGGACTGAATTACATTGAAGACGTTATCAAACCGGCTGTACGTTCCGCAACAAGAAATGTTGTAGGCCGTTATACACCCGAAGAAATATATTCTACTAAAAGAGAGGCGATTACACAAGAAATTTTTGATGAAACCGATCAAATTCTCAAACAAAATTTCGTGCATTTGAAAAATGTTTTGGTGCGCGATGTGACCTTGCCGGCAACTATCAAAAATGCTATCGAACGCAAACTCAAACAACAACAGGAAGCCCTCGAATACGAATACCGCCTCCAAAAAGAGAAAAAAGAAGCAGAACGAAAACGTATCGAAGCCAAAGGTATTAAAGATTTTCAAGATATTGTCTCAATGGGTATTTCCGACAAATTGTTACGTTGGAAAGGTATAGAAGCCACTTTGAAATTATCCGAATCGCCTAACACAAAAGTAATTATCGTGGGTGGTAAAGACGGTTTGCCGATTATTATGAATGCGGGGAAATGAAATTAACATTTGTAATAGCAAAATCTTTCCGGTCAATAGCGCATTGAAGTTTTTCAATTTATTGAAAATTAACTGATTAACATGAATTTTATAAAAAAATATTTATCTGTTATTAGTGAAACCAAAATAAAATTTAATGACAAAAGAAAAAGACATCAGATTGGAGCAAAGATTTTCCAATTATAAAAATGCTTTAAAGAGGCTTGCACAAGCTATTGAATATGCCGGAAAAAATCTGAATGATATTGATGAAAATGAAATTTTAAGTGAAATTATAAAAGAAGGGCTTATTCAACGATTTGAATATACTTATGAATTGGCTTGGAATGTTATGAAAGATTATGCATTCTATCAAGGAAATTTGGATATAAGCGGTTCCCGTGATGCCATAAGATTTGCATTTTCATCTAATTTGATTACCAATGGTGATTTATGGATGGAGATGATTAAAAGCCGGATTAAGACTTCTTATACTTATAATGAAGAAGTGGCGAAAGAAATATATCAGAAAATTGTTAATGAATATTATCCTTTATTTGTTGATTTTAAACAAGTTATGGAGAAAAACCGGGTGCGTTAAATTTTAAGAAGTAATGTTCGGTTTAAAAAATAGTGATATAAATTCGATTAAATCTGTTTTTAAAAAACACGACAATGTCTCAATAGTTATATTGTATGGTTCGCGCGCGAAAGGAAATTATAGAAATAATTCGGATATCGATTTAACATTAGTTGGTGAAAAAATTGATTTGGATACGCTTTTGAAAATAGAAAATGAACTTGACGAGCTTCTTTTACCGTATAAAATCGACATGTCAATATTTCATAAGATCAAGAGTAAAGATTTAATTGATCATATCAATAGAGTAGGAATTGTTTTTTATGAAAAATCCAAAAAAGCCCGTTAAATCACAAAAACGATATAAAATCCGTGTAAAATGAAGCCGTAAAGTTTCCCTTTTTAATCAAGTATGATTTTGTAAAATATATTTTCCGGTTCAATTCGCTCTCCCCTCAAAAAAATTTTTTAATTTTTTGCAAAAATTCAAAATAGATGTATTTTTGCAAATGGTCGGAAAAAATAATCTTTTGCATTTACATGGTATTGTGATTCTGGATTTCGGATCGCAATACAATCAACTTATAGCACGGCGAATCCGCGAAAACGGTGTTTATGCCGAAATCTTACCTTACAACGTCCCAATAGATGAAATAAACAAACGAAAACCTTCAGGTCTTATCTTGTCGGGTGGTCCTTCATCGGTTTATGGTGACGATGCGCATTTAATTTCACCGGATATTTTCAAAATGAACATTCCGGTTTTGGGTATCTGCTACGGTATGCAATTGATGACTTATCTCTTGGGAGGCAAGGTCGATAAAGGGGAAATCGGTGAATACGGTAAAGCTTTTTTTTATAAAGACGTGAATCATCCGTTGCTAAAAGATACGGCAGACAAATTTCAAGTTTGGATGAGTCATTTTGACGAGGTCACACAAGTCCCCGTAGGTTTTGGCATTTTGGGACACACCGATACCTGTATGGCAGGAATTTATAATGATGCACAAAAACTTTATGCCGTTCAATTCCACCCCGAAGTGGAACATACCGAATATGGACGGCAAATTTTGAAAAATTTCGTGTTGGATATCTGTCAGGCAACGCCCAACTGGGATCTGCACGACTATATCACCCAAACCGTATCCGCTATAAAAGAAACGGTAGGCGACGAAAAAGTAATATTAGGTCTTTCCGGCGGTGTCGATTCGTCGGTAGCCGCTATGTTGATACACAAAGCTATCGGAAAACAATTGACCTGTATTTTTGTCGATACCGGCTTACTGCGTTTGGATGAAGCGAAAGCGGTGATGGAAACTTACGGCAAGCATTACGATATGAATATCAAACTCATCGATGCCGGTGAACAATTTTTAATGGCTTTAAAAGGTGTTTCAGACCCCGAAGAAAAAAGGAAAATCATCGGACATGAATTTGTAGAAGTTTTTAACAGAGAAGCTTCGAAAATCAAAGATGCCGGATTTTTGGCGCAAGGCACCATTTATCCTGATATTATCGAATCGCAATCGGCCAAAGGCGGTCCGTCAGCAACTATAAAATCACATCACAATGTAGGGGGGTTGCCTGAAAAAATGCACTTGAAATTGTTGGAACCTCTCAAAGAATTGTTTAAAGATGAAGTGCGAAAAATCGGTTTGGAACTGGGTATTCCACGTGAAATGATTATGAGGCACCCCTTTCCCGGACCTGGTCTCGGTATCCGGATTTTAGGAGAAGTAACACCTGAAAAAGTTAAAATTTTACAACAAGCCGATGCTATTTTTATTGAAGAGTTAAGAAAAAATGATTTGTATGACAAAGTCAGTCAGGCATTTGTTGTTTTATTGCCGGTAAAATCCGTAGGCGTGATGGGGGATGAGCGGACGTATGAATATACGGCCGTTGTCCGTTCGGCTGATACAACGGATTTTATGACGGCAACTTGGTCACGTTTGCCTTATGATTTTTTGGAAAAAGTGTCATCGCGAATTATCAATGAAGTCAGGGGGATTAACCGTGTGGTTTACGATATCAGTAGCAAACCGCCGGCAACTATTGAGTGGGAATAGAAACGAATTACATTCGTTTCTTGTTGAATGTTCGTAATGTTCATAACGTTCGTAATGTTCGTAACGTTTTTAACTTTGTAGAGACGCACGACCCTTGCGTCTCAATTGAAACTCCGAAGGAGTGACATCTTTGTAAAAAAATTAAATAAAAATAATATGCTAAACGGAAAAATCATCAAAGAAGCCTATACATTTGACGATGTTTTATTGGTCCCGGACTATTCGGAAGTGTTACCACACCAGGTTGATTTAAAAACCAAATTGACCCGGAATATTTCCTTGAACATACCGTTAATTTCGGCGGCAATGGATACTGTAACCGAAAGTGAGATGGCTACGGCTATGGCATTGGAAGGCGGTTTGGGAATTATCCATAAAAATTTGGATATCCAATCACAAGCCGGAGAAGTCAAAAAAGTAAAAAATCATAAAGTTGATTTGGAACAATATCCTAATGCCGTATTTGGTAAAGATGGCAATTTGTTAACCGGAGCGGCTATTGGTGTCAGTGCCGATTTGATAGACAGGGTAACTGCTTTGTATCGAGCCGGTGTGGATGTCGTGACATTGGATTCGGCACACGGACATTCCAAAGGGATAATCGATGCTTTAAAGAAAGTCAAAGACATGTTTCCGGATTTGGATGTCATTGCCGGCAATATTGTAACGGCGCAAGCGGCACAAGATTTGGTTGATGCCGGTACCGATGCGGTAAAAATCGGTGTCGGTCCGGGGGCTATTTGTACCACGCGTGTCGTAGCGGGTGTCGGTGTACCGCAATTAACGGCGGTTAATGATGTATTTGAACAACTTAAAAATCAAAATACCGGCATCATTGCCGATGGTGGTGTCAAATTTTCCGGTGATATTGCCAAAGCTATTGCCGTGGGGGCACATACGGTTATGTTGGGACGTTTGCTTGCCGGAACCGATGAAGCCCCGGGTGATATCGTTTGGCGTAACGGCAAAAAATTCAAATCTTATGTCGGAATGGGATCCATGGCGGCTATGCAACGCGGTAGTAAAGACCGGTATTTTCAACAAGATAAATCCGATAAAAAATTAGTTCCCGAAGGTATTGAAGCTATCGTCGATTACAAAGGCAGTGTGCACAAGATTATTTTCCAATTGTTAGGTGGTTTGCGGGCCGGAATGGGTTATTGCGGCACTAAAAATATCGAAGCTTTGCGGTATGATGCCCGTTTGGTTAAAATTTCCAGTGCCGGATTGACCGAAAGCCACCCGCACGATGTATTGATTGCCAAAAATGCACCTAATTACGATAAGTAGAAACGTTTTGGTAAAACGTTTCTATTTGAAAGTGTAAAGATGAAAGATAAAAGTTCTTTCTATATAGAATGTTTTGTTTTTTGATTGTCATTTCGAACGAACGACGTAGGAGTGAGGAGAAATCTTATTCTCAATTATTTCAATATCCGTCGTGCCGTGACATAAGAACGTTTCCAATAAGGCAAATCCATACGGGATTTCATAACACCTTTGGACGATGAAGCGTGCATAAAAACACCGTTTCCCATATAAATACCGACATGATAATATTTACGGGTAGGATGAAAAAATACAAGATCACCCGGCTTTAAATTCTTTTTTGATACTTTTTTACCGGTTTTCATCATAGCTTTGGTTGTTCGGGGCAAATTGATATTAAAAGCCTCTTTATAAACCCTTTGCACATAACCCGAACAATCAAATCCGAGTGATGTAGTACCGCCGTATCTGTATTTGACACCTTTATACTTCTTAAATTCTTTTTCCAGCTTTTGTTTAACGGTATTGTGATGACTGACTAATGTTTTTTTAGATTTACAATGCGTCAAAAGTAGTGCAGTAAAACTTAATAATATTAATAGTTGAGGAAATGAGGACTTGTTTTTTATTTCAGATTTTCGATTTTTGATTTTCGATTTCAGATTTTTATAGTTCATAGAATACTTTGTTTTTTGATGATTACTTACTGCTTCATATCATAATTCTGCTAAGTATTTGAAGAATTGAGTTATTTTATTTAGCCGCACATTACCGCTTTCCACTAGGCACTAGGAACTTTCCACTAATTAAAACTCAAATAGCTATGCAATCTCCCCAACGTTGTTTCAAAACTCTCAAGACCTACTTTAAAATTCAAATCTGCAAATTTTTCATAAATATTTCTACGGCTTTCGAACAAAGCTCTGATATAATCTTCAAATTCATCTTCCTTCAAATCTTTCAGAAGCGGACGTTTATTTTTATCTTTTTTTAAACGCTCGATTAAAACCGAAATATCCACATTGATATATATTTTATAAAAATTTTTCATTTCCAATAATTTACGGTTTGCCGGATGTATAATGCTACCGCCACCTAATGCTAAAATCACATTATCTTTGTTTTGTTTGACAGTATTTTTTAACACATTATGTTCTATTTGTCTAAAAGCGATTTCGCCTTGTAAGGCAAAAATATCATTGATTGATTGTCCGGTATAATTTTCTATTCCGGTATCCAAATCGATAAAATCATAGCCGGTTTTTTGAGCCAATTTTTGTCCCAAACTCGATTTTCCCGCTCCCATAAAACCGTATAAAGCTATTCTCATAAAAATGGATTATAAATTACAAAGATACGATTTGATGTTTGTTATACAAATCTGTCTGACGGTAATTTTAATCAACAGATTAAATCATAAAAAAATGCTATTTGAGAATGACAGAAAGATTTCAAGATTATTGACCGGATAAGCTGTCATCCGGAAAAAAATCATTATTTTTACGCCTAATTTCCTGAATATTATGGATAGAAAAGAAAAATTTATCAAAGAGATAACCGAAGGTTATACATTTAAAGGTGATTCGTTTATAATAGGTGGTGCTATGTTGGACGGCGAAGCTATTCCCGGCACATACATACGTGTACCGTTGGAGACTTTAAACCGTCACGGATTGATTGCCGGTGCTACGGGTACGGGTAAAACCAAGTCATTACAAGTGATGGCTGAACAATTGTCAGAAAAAGGGATTCCGGTTTTATTGATGGATTTGAAAGGAGATTTGAGTGGTTTAGCCAAACCAAGTCCCGGACATCCTAAGATAAATGAGCGTATGGCAAAAATCGGCTTGGAATTTACTCCGAAAGGTTTTCCGGTGGAAATATTTTCGTTGACCGGACGAGAAGGAACTCAGTTGCGGGCAACCATATCGGAATTCGGACCGGTTTTGCTGTCCAGGATTTTGGATTTGAACGATACACAAGGCGGAATAATTGCCGTATTGTTCAAATATGCTGATGACAGACAATTACCATTGATAGATTTGAAAGATTTGAAAGAGTTGATAAAATGGGCAACCGGTGAAGGTAAAAAAGAATTTCAATCCGAATATGGCCGGATTTCAATAGCTTCAACCGGTTCTATATTGAGAAAAATTGTCGAATTGGAACAGCAAGGAGCTGATATGTTTTTCGGTGAACCTTCATTTGAGATTGAGGATTTAATGCGTATTGATGATGACGGCCGTGGCATTATCAATATTATACGTTTGACGGATATACAAGACAAGCCGAAATTGTTTTCAACTTTTATGTTGCAACTGTTGGCTGAAATTTATGCTAAAATGCCAGAACAAGGAGATGCCGACCGTCCCGAATTGGTCTTTTTTATCGATGAAGCTCATTTGATTTTTGACAATGCATCCAAAGCCCTGTTGGAGCAGATAGAGAGTATCGTCAAATTAATCCGTTCTAAGGGTGTCGGTATTTATTTTGTAACGCAAAATCCTCGTGATATTCCCGATGAAGTTTTAGCGCAATTAGGTTTAAAAATTCAACACGCTTTACGGGCTTTTACCGCTAAGGACAGGAAAGCTATCAAATTGGCGTCCGAAAATTTCCCTGTTACGGAGTTTTATGATACCGATGAAGTATTGACTTCTTTGGGAATTGGAGAAGCTTTGGTCAGTGTATTAGGACACAAAGGCCGTCCGGCTCCTTTGGTAGCAACTTTGATGCGGGCACCGATGAGCCGTATGGATGTTTTGATGGATGAAGAATTGAAAGAGATAATCAAATCATCAAAATTGAGAAAAAAATATGCCAAAGCTATTGACAGAGATACAGCTTATGAAATTTTAAAAAAGAAAATTGAAAAAGCGATTGAAGAAAAAGAAGAAAAACAGGCAAAAAAGAAAGAAAAAGAAGAACCTGGAATGCTTGAAAAGGTGATGAAAAGCTCTGTTGGAAAAATAATTATCAGAGAAGTAACACGTTCATTGTTAGGAGTTTTAGGATTACGTCCTACCTATCGCAGGCGACGGAGATAAATGATGGTAACGGACATCCGGCACCCGGCATCAAATAACCGATTAACCAAATAACCGATTAACCAAATAACCGATTAACCAAATAACCGATTAACCAAATAACCAGATAACCAATATCATCAAATAACCGATTAACCAAATAAATTAAACATTTTATGAAAAATAAAATTGAGCTTTCAATTATTAATTGCAACTTACTGAGTTTGTCCAAATATCAATTCAATCCGTTAGTCATATTAACAGTAGCGATATTAATGTTCGTATCTTGTCAAACAAAAACCAATGATTTTTTTATCAAGAATAAGCAAGTGGGCAAATTGACAGATACAACAACCGTTGTTCAAATGAAACAATTGTATAAAAATGATTCCATTTATAAAAAAACACCCGGAAAAACTGCTTTCGAACCCTTTGATGAATTTCATATTGTCGATAAGAAAAGTAAAAAAGAATTATTAGTTATCATTCCTAAAAAAATGAATGAAGAACAATCTTTGTTAAAACGCATTGAAATTAAATCTCCCTTATTTAAAACAGAAAAAGGTGTGGGATTGGCATCGAGTTTCGGTGACTTTAAAAAGCATCATAAAATCGGTCATATTGATCAAACTTTCAAATATATTGTGGTATTTATCGATGATTTAAATGCAACAATCAGTATATCAAAAGATGCTTTACCGTTCAATGCACAACATAATCCGGCCATCAAAATTGATGCAACGTTGATACCTGATAAGGCTGAAATCAAGGATTTTATTGTTTTCTTAAATGAATAGGATATATAATGTTGTTGTTTTTATTGTATCTAAAATCACAATGCTGAAAAAACTATACTTTTTAGTATCAATTCATAAGCTTATGCAAGTGCGAAACTTCTGTACATTATTTTTTTTTAAAGCAAATACAACAAAGACAAGACTTTAACAATAAGAATTAACTAAATTTTTATATCTTTGGTTGAAAGTTAAATAGACAGGGAAATTAAACAGAGAGATGTCAGAAAACAAATATACTTTTAGTGTCAAATCTCATGCTTATGCCAAATTCAGATAGACTTATCCCAAAAATTTTTATGAATTATTGGTTAGCAAGAAGGCTGCTACTGACAAGGCTTGGGATTGTACTTGCGGTAACGGTCAGAGTGCAATAGATTTGACAGAATATTTTGAGGAAATTTATGCGACTGATATTAGTGAAATCAAATTTTAAATGCTTTTATGCACCCGAAAATTACGTATGCAGTATCAACTGCTGAAACAACGTCTTTTCCGAATAATTTTTTCGATTTAATTTGTGTAGAACAAGTCTTACATTGGTTTGATATAGACAATTTTTTTAAGGAAGCGGACAAAGTGTTAAAAAATAACGGTATTTTGGCTGTATTCGGTTATGGTTTCTTCAAAGTAAATAAGACTATTGATCAAACAATGGATAAGTATCTTTATGCTCAGGTAGAACCGTATTGATCAGAATGGAATCTGCTGTTTATCAACGATTTTAAAGAAATTGTATTTCCATTTCAACCTGTTGAGACACCACATTAGATTTCAAACTCAATTGGGAACTTACCGGAATGATTTCTTGTATCGGGACTTAGTCGGCAGTTAAAATTTATAATAGCAAACATAAAATTTCCTTGGAAAAACAGCTCTATGAACGGCTAAAAAATATGTGGACAAGTGAGATAGAAGTGCGTATGCCGTTTTTTTCGTTTGTCCATGGAAAAATATATATAATGGATAGGTATAAAAGCCATGAAAAATAAGCAATTTTGGATAAGGTTTTCAGGACTATTTGGTATACTGGGAGGTATGGTTTTATTTGCCGGCGATATGCTTTTTTACTATGATACAGAAAATACCAATCTCATAGTGAATATGGGTAATGTATCTGAAAGCAGAATTATTGTAAGCGCTGTTACAGCATTGATTGCCACTTGGTTATATTTATCAGGATTAATTCAAATATACTTTGCCATACAACCGGTAAAGCCGTTTTATAGAAATCTCATTTTAGCCTGTTTTACGGCAATTTTTACAGCTTACGGGATTGTTCACGGTGCTTATGTGGCTATTGCAGCATCGGCGAAATTGGCTGTAACTCACAATCTTGAACTGAAACAGTCTGTAGATTTAGCTATTCAAGTTAATCAAACTTTACGTTTTACTGTCTATCCAATTTTTGCACTCTTATCCGTTCTTTTTATTTCGCAAATTTTGAAAAGAAAGACTTTATATCCACGTTGGATTGTGTTTTTCTATCCATTACTTCCTTTTTTAGGACAATTCGTTATTTGTCAACATCTTACGGGGAGTGTTAAGACTATAATTTGCGGTGGTTATCTGAACCTGTTATTGATTGTGTTTTTTATTGCTTCTACCATTGCATTGTGGCGAAAACCCAATTAGCAGGAATTTTGTTTGAGCGTAAAATTTACCTGAAAGTGATTTGAATTTTTCCTTTGTTATCATCATTAAAAATTCATACTTTTGCTTTTTCATAATTCTATGGCTGACACAAAATACATATTCGTTACAGGCGGTGTGACTTCTTCCCTTGGAAAAGGGATTGTATCGGCATCTCTGGGAAAATTGTTGCAAGAACGCGGTTTTTCGGTAACCATTCAAAAATTAGACCCATACATTAATATTGATCCCGGTACGCTTAATCCTTATGAGCACGGTGAATGTTTTGTAACCGATGACGGTGCCGAAACCGATTTGGATTTGGGGCATTACGAGCGTTTTTTGAATATTCGCACTTCACAAGACAATAATGTTACTACCGGAAGAATTTATCAAAGTGTCATTGACAAAGAACGCCGTGGCGATTATTTGGGCAAAACCGTTCAGGTGATTCCCCATATTACCGATGAAATCAAATACCGGATACGCCGGTTGGGTGAAAAAGGTATTTATGATATTGTGATTACCGAAATAGGTGGTACGGTCGGTGATATAGAATCTTTGCCGTATATTGAGGCAGTGCGGCAATTACATTGGGAATTAGGAGATGAAAATGTCGCTATTATCCATTTGACTTTGGTACCATATCTGGCTGCTGCCGGCGAACTCAAAACCAAACCAACACAGCATTCGGTTAAATTTTTGATGCAGAGTGGGGTTCAACCCGATATTTTGGTATGCCGTACCGACCGGCCGCTTTCAGAAAGTGTAAGACGGAAAATAGCCTTGTTTACCAATGTCAAGTTAGGCAATGTCATCGAGTCGCGGGATGCCGAAACTATTTATGATGTGCCTTTGATGATGCAAGCTGAACAATTGGACAAAGTGGTATTGGAAAAATTACAATTGTCTGGTGGCAAGGAACCGGAATTAAAGGAATGGAAAGTTTTTTTGAAGCGATTTAAAAATCCGGTTGATACCGTTCGTATCGGTTTGGTTGGCAAATATGTCGAATTGCACGATGCGTATAAGTCTATTCAAGAGTCGTTGATTCACGGGGCAACTGCCAACAGGTTGAAACTTGAAATGCACTGGATACATTCCGAAAAATTGTCTGCTGACGAAATTATTGAAGAACTTAAAAAAGTGGATGGGGTTATCATAGCACCGGGTTTCGGTGCCCGCGGTGTGCCGGGAAAAATAACCGCTTTAAAATATGCCAGGGAAAACGGTTTACCCTTGTTTGGAATTTGTTTCGGAATGCAAATTGCCGCTATCGAATTTGCCCGGAATGTGCTTGGATTGAAAGAAGCTGATTCCACCGAACTCAATCCCGATACCCCCGAACCTGTAATAAACCTGCTGGAAGACCAAAAACTCGATTTGCTCGGCGGTACCATGCGATTAGGATTACAAACCTGCCGGTTGGAAGACGGTTCAAAATCAAAAAAAATCTATCAAGCAGACACTATTCAAGAGCGGCATCGTCATAGATATGAATTTAACAATAAATATATAGAAGCATTTGAAAAAAACGGTATGAAAATAGCCGGTCGTGATGAGAAAACCAATCTGGTCGAAATACTCGAACTCAAAGACCACCCCTGGTACATCGCCACCCAATTTCATCCCGAATATAAAAGCACGGTCTTAAATCCGCATCCATTGTTTGTGGATTTTATCCATACGGCTTACAAATTGAAAATTAATGATGAATTGATGAATTGATGAAAAGTTTTCAAGTTATAAAGAAATTATCATTTCATCAAATTAAAAAACAAAATAAGGTATCAAATGATAAATAATCATCAAAGAAAGTTATACTCTATGAACCACAACTTTTAACTTTCAACTCAGGTTACTTAGCTTGTCGATGTATAACTTTCAACTAATATAATTCTCAATTTATGAAACGGGTAATATGGTTTATAATGACAGGGTAATCATCAATAAACGTATTATTTTATTCTATAAACCTTAACTATCAGCAGCTTTCTAATCAATTATTATCCTTAATAAAAATATAGCAATTCTTTATTTTAATTTCATCTTAATTTCATCTCCGGCAGCATCCATTTTACCATATAGATAAAGGTGGAATGGTGTAGCGTTTGGCGGAGAGGCAGTGTTGTAAGTCCAATTTCTGAAATTATTGGCTAAAATACCGGTTCCCGTATGCCGAATGTTGTATTTGCCAACGAACCGACAGGGATAATGACCGTATCGATGGTGCCGTTGCCAATGGCAAATTAATAGTCTCTCAAATTACCACTATCCCATTGTGTTCCTGTTACTTATCCTGCTCTAAAAGCGGCATTTTTAGGGTTGAAAAACATTATACCTCTGTCTGTACTGACTATATCAAAGACGGTGAATGTATCGGGTATTGTTCCTATTCCAACTTGACCTTGTAGCTTGGAAGAATATATTGAATTTAATATGAACAATAAAAGTAAAAAGTATGAATGTTTCATTGTAAAATTTTTTTTTTTAACGTACGAAAATATCATTATTCTCATACTTTTTTTGTATTTGATTTATTATCAAAAAATTTTAACATTATTACAGGATACGACAGTTTTTTGCAGGCATAGTTATGACTTATGAGTAATTTTTTTAACAATACGTTTTTGCCATTCTTCGGTTTGGGATAAAAATGCAAAATTATCAGCGGCATAGAGTTTGGCGGCTTCAATTTCACGTTTGGTGGTAAAATTGACGGTTTTTTTGGTATATTCCAGTGCCAATGCCGGTGCTTCCATGATTTGACCGGCGAGTTTGAAAGCAAAGTTTTCCTGTTGGTCCTCCGGTACCGCATAATTAACCAAGCCCATTTCCAAAGCTTCACGGGATTCAATCATTCTACCGGTAAGTAACAGGTCTTTGGTACGTCCTTCTCCAACCAAAGCTTTGAGATACATAGTACAAGTTGCAGGTAAAATGGCACCTAATTTAACGGCCGGATAACCTATTTTTGCCGTTTCTGACATAATACGGATATCGGCTGCCGTGGCATAACCGAAACCACCGCCGAGAGCAATACCGTTTATAAGCGCTATGGTGGGTTTGTTAAAATTGTATATCAATTCAGAAGTGTTTTCTAGCAACAAAGCAAATTTTCGGGCTTGTTCCACGCTTGTCAATCCGGTTAAGGTTTTTAAATCCACACCAGAAGAAAATGCTTTGCCTTCGCCGGTTATGATTAAGACTTTCAGACCGGAATTTGAACGTTCTTTTTGTAATAAATCACGGAGTTCTGTCAATAGTTCTTTATTAAAGGCATTGTATTTTTCGGGGCGGTTAAATTTCAATAACCCGGTTCCGTTTTGTATTTGATATTTTAAGTTTTTCATCTTATTATTATGTATACAGGCAAAGGTATCAATTTATACAATATAAAAAAGCTGACAAAAGATATTTTATTGTTAAGAAAAAATTGTTAACTTTGCTTTTAATCCTAAATTTAAAATGCAAGCTCAAAATCTTTTTTATCTTTTTATTGGTTTTATAGTAATTGAGTTTTTGATTGAAAAATTTCTCGAATATCTTAATGTTCAACATTTTAGAGAAGAGTTGCCTTACGAATTGTCGGATGTATATGCCCCTGATGCTTATCAAAAATCTCAAAATTACAAGTTGCTCAATTACAGATTTAACTTGATGACTTCTATAATTTCATTTACACTACTGTTGTTTTTTATGCTTATAGACGGATTTGCCCGACTTGACCAACAGGTTGCTCGTATTACTGATTCCACTTTTTGGCAATCCGTTTTATATTTTGATATATTGATTGTAGCTGTAACCGTTATCAATTTGCCTTTTTCTTATTACAAAACCTTTGTTATAGAAGAACAATTCGGTTTTAATAAATCGACCAAGATATTATTTTTTACGGATAAAATCAAATCTTTGTTGATGAATCTATTTTTTGCGTCGTTATTATTGGGTGTATTTATTTGGTTTTATCGAGAGTTCGGACGTGATTTTTGGATTTATGCTTGGATTTTCTTTGCTGTTTTTATGATGTTTATCAATATTTTTTATACGAGTTTTATTGTGCCTTTGTTTAATAAATTGACACCATTGGAAGACGGTGAACTAAAAGAAAAATTAAAAGCTCTGGCACAAAAAACCTCTTACAATATCGATAAGATTTTTGTAATGGACGGTAGTAAGCGGAGTACCAAGGCCAATGCATTTTTTTCAGGTTTCGGACCTAAAAAGAAAGTTGTTTTATACGATACATTATTGCAAGATTTGACACCTGATGAAATTACGGCGGTTTTGGCACACGAAATTGGGCATTTTAAACGCAAGCATTTATTGTTCAATCTGATTTTATCGATTATGACAGCCGGTATAATGTTATATTTGTTATCACTGGTTATTGATAATCAATTATTAGCGGAAGCTTTGGGGGTATCACAACCTAAATTTCATATCAATATGATAGCTTTTGCCTTATTGTTTACGCCGGTATCATTTTTGACGGGATTGTTAACCAATTGGTTATCCCGCAAATTTGAATATCAGGCCGATGCATTTGCCAAACAACACTATAATGCCGCCAGTTTGATTTCTGGATTGAAAAAATTAAGCCGTAAGAGTTTGAGTAATTTAACGCCACATACTTGGTATGTTGCGGCGTATTTTTCACATCCAACTTTGTTGCAACGGATAAAAGCTTTAAATTTGTCCGAAAAACAATGAGCCCTAAAACAAAAAAAATATTGTGGCAAACGGCATTGGTTATTTTAGTGATATTTATTGTAACCGCTTTACTGATAATACCTCCTCGTCCGGCACCACAAAATTATTTGTTGAGTATTATAGCGGTATTGGCCGGTGCCAGATTGTTTGCCAAGTATCGTTAATGATTTATTTTCCTGTAAATTCAGGTTTACGGCGTTCGACAAATGCCGTGGTACCTTCTTTAAAATCTTCCGTTGCAAAAGCTTGACCGAATAAATCTTTTTCCATTTCAAAGCCTTTTCGGGTGTAGGCGGCATTAATCGCTTTGATGGCAAAAGATTGTGCTTTCGGTGAATTTTTAAGTAATTGTCCGGCTTTACGTTTGGCGGCATCCAATAATTCCGGCTGTGAAACTACTTCCGATACAAGACCATAGTTTAAAGCTGTGTTAGCATCAATCATCGTTGCGGATAAAATCATTTCCATAGCCCGCCCTTTACCGATAATTTGTGCCAACCGTTGTGTCCCACCATAGCCGGGGATAACACCTAATGAAACTTCCGGTAACCCTATCTTAGCATTATCCGATGCGATACGGATATGTGAGGCCAAAGCCAGTTCCAAGCCACCACCCAAAGCAAAGCCGTTGATAGCGGCAATCACCGGGGTATCCAAATTTTCAACAAAATCAAAAAGCAGTTCTTGTCCATTGGCTGCCAATTCGCGACCTTGTTCAGCATTAAAATTCATAAATTCCTTAATATCCGCACCGGCAACAAAAGCTTTTTCACCGCTCCCCGTAACGATGATGACACGTATATTGTCATCTTTGTTAAAATCATCGAAAGCCTCGTGTAACTCGGCAATGGTTTCTTTATTTAAAGCATTGAGTTGTTTAGGGCGGTTGATGGTTATGATGCCTAATGCATCTTGCGTTTCGGTTAAAATGTTGTTATAGTTTTTCATATCTGGTTATTTGGTTATCTGGTTAATCGGTTATTTGGTTATCTGGTTAATCGGTTATTTGGTTATCTGGTTATTTGGTTAATTGGTTATTTGGTTATTTGGTTATTTGATGTCAGATGTCCGATGTCGGGTGTCAGGTGTCGGATGTCGGATGTCCGATGTCGGGTGTCAGGTGTCAAATATCGGATGACCGATGTCAGATGTCAGATGTCGGGTGTCAGATGTCCGATGTCGGATGTCAGATGTCGGGTGTCAGGTGTCGGGTGTCAGGTGTCGGTGTCATTTCGAACGCAGTGAGAAATCTGGTCACTGAGCTTGTCGAAGTGTCCATTTTCAATTATCTCTCATCCCTTATCTCTTATCCCTTATCCCTTATCCAACTTACTACTTCCTACTAATCCGCACTTGTCACTTCGCACTTTCCACTTGACCCTAGGCACTTTCCACTAAATTATCCCTTATCCCTTATCCAATTCGCACTTTCCACTTTCAACTTTCCACTAAAAACTCGCACTTTACCGCTTTGTCGCTTGGCACTTTCCACTTTCCACTTTCAACTTTCAACTAAATTATTCCTTATCAAATTCAATAGTAAACGTTGTGCCGTTTTCAGGGTCAGAATCAAAATAAATTTTGCCTTTATGATTCTCTACGATTTTTTTGACAATAGCCAATCCAAGCCCCATACCACTGTTTTTAGTCGTAAACTTAGGTTCAAAAATTCGTGATTGATGTTCAGGTGCAATACCACTACCATTATCGGTTACCGAAATATAAATTTTATCACCGGTTTCTCTTACGGAAACCAAAATATCGGGTTTACGACCGTCGGGGACGGATTGTAAAGCATTTTTTACCAAATTACCTATGACACGTTGAATTTGATTTTTGTCAAAATTAAATAAAATTTCTTTATCACTGCTGACAAATCGCACTTGTTCCGGATCATATAATTTCAGTGCATTTTCGATAACAGGTACCAAATTACCTTTTTCCAAATTGGCTTGCGGCATTTTGGCAAAATCCGAAAAAGCCGATGCAATTCTGCTCATTATATCGATTTGCTCAATAAGCATTTGGGCAAATTCATCAAATTTTTGTTTGATATCGGGGTCATCAGGGTCAAAAGTCATTTGAAAACTTTGGATACTCAAGCGCATAGGGGTTAGAGGATTTTTGATTTCGTGTGCCACTTGTCTTGCCATATTACGCCAAGCTTCTTCTCGTTCTGATTGAGCCAGTTTTTTAGCACTTTCTTCCAGTTTGTCAACCATATTATTGTAAGTTTCAATCAGTTGACTGATTTCTTCGTTAGGATTTTTAACAATGATTTTTTTGTTTTCTTTTGAAAATGAAATCTTTTTCAATATATCATTGACCGTATTCAATGATTTGGTAATATATCGCGATAGAAAATAAGATAAAACTATGGCTATCAACAGCATTAACAGATAAATCAATCCGAGATTTCTAAGAAATTCTTCCAACTCTTTTTTATAAAAAGTACTGTCAGCCAGATAAGGAAGGTTTAAAATGGCAATGGGTTTGAATTGCCGGTCATATATATAGCTAAATGATGATTGATATTCCCCGTTAGCGCTTTCGTGTTTTATAACGTATCTTTTATCTGGGCTATCATCTATTTTTTTGATAATGTCCCGGGGTAAATGTTTTATAGTATCCATCTTGCCTTTGAATTGCCATAAGGAGCTAACAATAAGATTACCGTTTAAATCGAAAATATTTATAGGCATTTTATGAATACGGGAAAGCTCGCTGATACTTGACAGACCACGGGTATTGCCGTTCGATTTGAAAATATATTTGAGTTTAGAGGTTTTAACTTCAAAACTGGTGTTCTCCAAAATGCTGTTAATATGTACCTTGACGGCAGTTTCTTTACGCAATAAACGTTTTTTGTGGTAATCTTCGGCTTCTTCTTTATATTGCAAAATAGTGACAATCAATATCATGATAGAAGCCAAAAATACCAATCCTATCATCGAAAAAAATATCTTGGAACGTAAAGAAGTCAGTGATAATTTCATAAATGCATTTTGTCAAAAATACGATTTTTTCTACAAATTAACCGGTGCAAAAATTATTGATACTACTAAAAAATATTGAAAAATCTTTAATAAGACTGCAAATATTGATAAGAAAAAGTGAACTTTTCATCGGGCAAGGCATTTTTTTTTATCTTGCAGCGGTTAACAAAAAAAATGAACTATGAGAAAAATTATTTTATTAACTTTGTTTCTAGGGTTTGGCTTTAATGCTTTTGCTCAACAACTGGAAGGCACGGTTGTCGATAAGAATAACGATCCGATACCGGGTGCCAATGTTTTTGTAAAGGAAACACAACAAGGAACCACAACTGACTTTGATGGTAAGTTTGTTATTGATATTAAAGAATTTCCTGCAACAATTGAAGTGTCTTATATAGGTTATAAAATTTATACAAAGACATTAAACGGTCCTCAAACTTTGAAAATAGTTTTGGAAGAAAACAATGAATTTCTAGATGATGTCGTCGTTACGGCTTCACGTGGGAGGGAAAAAATCAAAGAATCACCGGTTAGTATCGAGCGGATGAGTCTGAAAGAAATCCGTCGTAATGCCGCTCCGTCTTTTTATGATGCTTTAAACAACCTGAAAGGTGTTGATTTAAATACCAATTCCTTAACTTTTCAATCGGTTAATACGCGTGGTTTTGCCACTTTTTCCAATAACCGTTTTTTACAATTAATTGACGGTATGGATAATACCTCTCCCGCATTAAACTTTCCGTTAGGTAACTTGATAGGTATCAATGAGTTGGATGTTCAAAGCGTTGAAATTTTGCCCGGAGCCGCATCAGCTCTTTACGGTGCCAATGCTTTTAACGGGGTATTGAATATGCGAAGTAAAAATCCTTTCAATTATAAAGGTTTCAGTGATTATGTAAAATATGGTGTTACGAGTCAATCGGCTGCCGGAACCAATACTTATTCCGATGCCGGTATCCGTTACGCTTGGGGTGGTGATTATGCTGCTGCCAAAATTAACTTTTCCCTTTTGGAAGGCACCGACTGGTATGCTGTGGATGAAACGGATATAGATATGAACCCTTTTAATGCATCGGTCAAAGGAAGCAGAACCAGCAATCCTTCTTATGACGGTATGAACATTTACGGTGATGAGATTGCTTCTACATTTGATATGAATCATATTTTTGACGGTACACCACTTGCTATGTTAAACAGAAATGAAGTTGTCAGAGTTTCCCGTACAGGTTATGCAGAAAAAGATTTGACTGATTATAAAGCCAAAAGTTTGAAATTTGATTTTGGTTTTCATTACCGTCCGAGCGGTCAACCCGGTAAATTGGAATTTATTTGGAATTCCCGATTCGGAACCGGAAAAACAATTTATCAAGGTACCAACCGTTATGTTTTGGATGGCATTTTTATCCACCAACATAAATTGGAAGTCAAAAATAAAAATTGGTTTGTAAGGGCTTATTACACCGGTGAAGATGCCGGACATTCTTATGATACGAAATTTACGGCTTGGAATATCAACAGAAGGTGGTTGTCTGACAAAGACTGGTTTACGTTTTATTTAGCCCGTTATTCTCTTGCCCGTTCCGGTATTATGTTTGACGATGCATCGGGTTATCCTGTTATCGTTAACGGTGTTCCGGTAATAGACCCTCACGGACCTTATTCCGAAGCCGAAGCACACCAAATAGCCCGTGAGTTTGCCGACTATGGCAATATGGCTATGGGACAACCCAAACCAACCCGTTTAATACCCGGAACAAAAGAGTTTGACCAAGCTTTTGAAGATGTTACAAACGATCCCGATTTTAGAACCGGGGGTAAATTTATCGATAATACCAATTTAAAACACATTGAAGCCAACTATAATTTTAAAGATTTAGTTGATTTTGCCGAAATTCAAGTCGGTGGCTCTCTACGACGTTTTTCATTACATTCCGAAGGAACCATTTTTACCGATTATCCCGGATTAAGCCCTATCAATATCGATGAATCTGCGGCTTATGTTCAAATCACTAAAAAAATCTTGGATAATAAATTAAAATTGGCTACTTCTTTACGTTATGATAAACAAAGAAATTTTGACGGTAATTTTTCACCGCGATTTTCAGCCGTTTATTCCGCCGGGGAAAATAAAGAACATAATTTCAGAATATCTTACCAAACCGGATTTAGAAATCCTACGACACAAGAGTTGTATATCGGATTGAATTTAGGACCTATTACCCTGGTAGGTGGTGCACCGGATAACTGGGACCGTTATAAAGAAGATGTGATAGCTGAGGATCCGGTAACACATTCCGAATTTCAAGCAACTATCACCGGTAGGGATGCTTATACCAATTCTTACACGTTGACGTCATTTATGAAATTTGCCCAAACCGGAAACCCGGCGGATTTGGAAGTGGTTAAAATCGGGAAACCTAAACCGGAACAAGTCAGCACTATTGAATTCGGATACCGTGGCAGTCTGATAAAAAATTTGAGTCTGGATATGGCAGTTTATTATAATAGTTATAATAATTTCGGTGCAGGTACCCGTGCTATGGCTTTGTCGAGTGAGGTAGGCACAGTTGATAATTTTAACAATGCCTTGCCGGCTATCGCCGCAAAAGCTTATAAACCTTTTCAATTGTATACCAATGCTAAGTCAAAAGTAACTTCTTACGGTGCTGACTTCGGATTTAACTACAAAGCAGGTGATTACCTCATCGGATTGATTTATGATTATGCCAAATTTGATTACACACCGGCAGAAGGTGAAGAAGATTTCAGAGCAGGATTTAATACACCGGAACACCGTGTAAAAGTATCTCTGGCAAATGATAACCTTTATAAAAATTTAGGCTTTAAAATCGATTACAAATATCAATCGGAATTTTTATGGCAAGCTACTTTTGCCGACGGTATGGTTCCGGCAAGGAGTGTTTTGGATGCACAAGTCACTTATAATTTTAAAAAGTATAAAACCAAAATCAGATTGGGTGTTTCCAATATTTTGGGGAAAGAATATTTACCGGCTCCCGGAACCGGAAAAGTCGGAAGTATTTACTACATCGGTATGATTTACGGAAATTAATAATTAAGGGGCTGTTATAAAAGGCAGCCCCTGATAATTTTATCAATTTGTTACTTTATCAATTTACAAAACCAAATCCGCTTCTTTGTGATATTTTTTTGACAAGTGTAAAAGCATATCCCTGACCATCATTTCCAAATCATATTGATGTTGCCATTGCCAATCTTTATAAGCTTGACTGTCATCTATTGATTCCGGCCAGGATTCGGCAATAGTTTGACGGAAATCAGGTTTGTAATCGATACGGAAGTCCGGTAAAAATTTTTGAATACTTTGTGCCAATTCCTCAGGAGTAAAACTGACAGCGGCAATATTGTATGAGTTGTGAATTTGGAGTGCATCTTTATCAGCCTTCATAATTTGTATGGTCGCTTTAATAGCATCCGGCATATACATCATTGGCAGTCTTGTATTTGCATCTAAAAATGAAGTATAATGTCCTTTAGTAAGGGCTTCGTGAAAAATTTCAACGGCATAATCGGTTGTACCACCACCCGGCTTGGTTTTCCAACTGATAATACCGGGATAACGGACACTGCGAACATCTACATCATAATGATCCCGGTAATATTCTATCCATCGTTCACCGGCTAATTTACTGATACCGTAAACGGTGTTGGGGTCCATAATGGTAATTTGAGGCGTTTTGATGCGCGGTGTATGAGGTCCGAAAACAGCTATGGAACTCGGCCAAAATAATTTTTTGATAAGCCCTTCTTTTGCCAATTCCAAAGCATTAAATAAAATACTCATATTGATATGCCAAGCATTACCGGGCATTTTTTCAGCATTAGCCGAAAGAATGGCCGCTAACAAGTAAACTTCACTTATCTCATATTTAATAAGCGTTTGCCGGACGGCTTCTTTGTCGGTTGCATCGAGAAAAACAAAATATTTATCAAAATTACCGGAAGATTTTATATCGGAAGCAATTACATTATGATCTCCGTTTTCACGGCGTAATTCACTTACAAGCTCAGAACCTATCTGTCCATTAGCTCCAATAATAAGTATTTTTTGCATGTGTTGTTTTCTTGATTGTTATTAAATACTTTTATCTACCGCACAAATGACTTGGAAAAATATGCGATAGATATATTGTTATGAGCAAATATAAGGTTTTTGTTAAGAATTAAATAAAAAATAAATCATAAAATTTCTGTAAAAAATAAGTTTTTTCATTATTTTGCGGTTATGAAAAGATTACGCAATTTACTTCCGGTGATTTTTATATTGATAAGTTTAAGTTGTCACGAAACGGCAAAAAAACCGGTTATTGTTCCCAAAAAACAACCGGAAAAAATCAGTGTCATCAAACGCACCGTGAGTTTGAAACCGCTTGCAGATATAAAAGAATTATTGAAAAATAATAAAGAATTTATAAAATTATACGAAAGCTTAAAACCTGATTCGTATAGTATTGATGAACTGATTGATTTGACGGATAATGACATAAAACTTTTAAAAAAGATAAAAATTAAACATTTCAGTAAAAAAATAGACACACCACCGGTGCAAAGCCGTTTGGTTTTGACGGAAGTAAATTTTAAACGTCTTGATTTTTTGATTCACAAAAAACATAAAGAACCCGATACCATACGCAAAACTTTGGACGAAATAACCCGGAATATTAACACGGTAATTGAAAAAATTGAATTATACAATCAAAGTATTGATGAATTTGAAAATATACTGGTTAAAGACAGTTTGATGCAAGTGAAAAAAGATTCAATGTTAAAGGAAGAAAAACGAAGGGACATTTTAAACAGGGTTAAATCCGAAAAAATGAAAAAAGATTTTAAAATTAGAATGCCACAAGAAAAAAATCGACAAAAACGAGAATAACAACACATTAAATTTTTAAAACTTTTTCTACACACTTTTACCTTGCAATTTCCAATTCAAAGTTTGATTTTGCAAGGTTATTTTTTGTATTTTTGGAGAAAATTTATTAAATGTATATAAATCGGTATATAGAAAATAACTTGGAACAAAGTATTGAGAATTTTCCGGTTACGGCTGTATTGGGAGCAAGACAAACCGGGAAAACGACACTTGTAAAAAAGATTATAAGCCAGATTGATAATGCAATTTATTTAGACTTGGAAAGGCCTTCGGACAGGAATAAATTAGCAGATTCCGAACTTTTTTTCGCTGCTAATAGTAATCACTTGATATGCTTAGACGAAATTCAGTTAATGCCTGAGCTCTTTGCTGTTATTCGTAGTATGGTAGATGACAAGACATTGAATCTTAAATTTTTGATAACAGGTTCGGCATCCCCCGGTTTATTACGTCAATCGTCGGAAACGCTTGCAGGCAGGATAGCATTTTTGTTTTTGTCAGGATTTCTTTTTACCGAGGTTGAGCCTTACGTTAACTTGAATGAATATTGGTTGCGTGGTGGTTTTCCGAAAAGTTTATTAGCAAAAAATGACGAAATAAGTTATCAATGGCGTGAAAATTTTATGATTACTTTTTTGGAAAGGGATTTACGGAATTTCGGTTTTAATATCGCCCCTGCCACATTGAGACGGTTTTGGCAAATGCTTGCACATATCAACGGACAAATAATAAACTATTCCATTCTCGCAAATTCAATTGCTCACAGTGATACAAGTGTTCGAAAATATGTTGATATTCTGACAAATACATATATGGTACGGGTTCTTTATCCTTATTTTACCAATGTTAAAAAACGGCTGGTTAAACGTCCTAAAATTTATTTCCGGGATACCGGTATATTACACGCTTTACTTGTTATTCGTGAGTTTAATGATTTGTTGGCGCATCCTGTTTTAGGAGCCTCTTGGGAAGCAATGTGCATTGAAAATATTTTGAATATTTATAATAAATGGGAGCCATATTTTTATAGAACATCGGCAGGTGCCGAAATTGATTTGCTTTTGGTCAAATCAACCCGGAAAATTGCAATAGAATTTAAAGTATCAAAAAGCCCGAAAGTTTCCCGTGGATTTTGGAATGCCCTTAATGATTTGCAAGTTGATAAAGCTTATGTTATTGCGCCTGTCGAGCAAGCATATCCATTCAAAGAAAATGTTTGGGTCTATCCGTTATCCGTTTTTTTGAAATTAAAAGAATTATAAACAGACATTTCAACCTTGCAATTTCCAACTCAAAGTTTGATTTTGCAAGGTAAAAACAAGTTGTAAAGTTTAATAAGATGAATAATCCTAAACTTCAAAATAAAAACAAAATTTATGAAAATAGTTTTATCTCCCGCTAAAAAACTCGATTTAAAATCACCCGTTCCGGAAATGTCATATACCGCTCCGGTTTTTTTGGATAAAGCGGAACAGCTTATTCAGGTTATGCGGCAAAAAACGCCTGGTGATATTAAAAAAATAATGAAATTGTCGGATAATTTGGCTAATTTGAATTGGGAACGGTATCAAGCTTGGCATAAGGAGATTGACGAAACAGCCAGGCCTGCAATTTTTACTTTTAACGGAAATGTGTATGACGGTTTGAATGTCAAAAATTTGCCGGAAGAAAAACTAACGGTTTTAAACGATAAAGTCAGAATTTTATCAGGATTATACGGTATATTACGCCCTTTTGATTTGATCTATCCTTACCGGTTGGAAATGGGTATCAAATTAAAATTCGGTACTTATAAAAATCTTTATGAATTTTGGCGGCAAAAAGTAACGGCTTATCTCGGTAGTGAGATGCAGGAAGGGGATTTTTTGGTAAACTTGGCCAGCCAAGAATATTTTAAAGTTATCGATAAAAAATCTTTTAAACATCCGGTTTATGATGTCGTCTTTAAGGATTTTAAAAACGGTATGCTTAAAACTATCAGTTTGTATGCCAAAATAGCCCGCGGATTGATGACGCGTTTCATTATTTTAAATAATATTAACACGCCTGACGAACTCAAGCTTTTTGATATGGACGGTTACCGTTATGACGACGATTTATCTTCTGAATATACTTTGGTTTTTACCCGTTGAGTTTATTAAACAGTTTTTTTAAAGGTTGGTATTTTAACCAGACAGCCGTTGTCAAACCACTTACTGCAATACCTCCTAAAATGTCAATGGGATAATGAACACCAAAAGCCATACGGGAATATGCTATAAGTAATGCCCAAAGTAGGAATAAGCCGGTAAAAAATTTGTTTTTTAATAAAAAAGCAATGCTAAAAAAAATGGCAAAAACCTCCGTTGTGTGTCCGGAAGGAAAGCTAAAACCTCCACCGTTGATGTGAGGTGATATATCTATCAATTTGTTTACTTCATAAGGACGGGGACGTTGGATAAGAATTTTTAAGGTGCTGGTTATAAGAAATGTAATACCATTAACGATAATAGCATTGAGAGCCGCATACAGATAAATTTGCTTTTTGTTATAAAAATAGATAAGAACCAGTAAAAATAAAAGCCCGAAACTGATATAGGTAGCATTGACGGTGGCACAAGTTAAAAAACTATCTGCACCTTTGTAGCGGTGCAGATAGATATATTGTTCTAAATTCTGGTCCCAAATTTGTATAAAATCAATCATATATATTATTGGGTTTGCAAATCGGTTTTAAAATATCCTATCTCTTCAAGTGTTTTTTTCATTTTGCGATAGACATCTTCAATGTCAAAATCCAATCCGACTGACATTCTGACCAATCCGTTCGATAAGCCCATTGCTTTGCGTTCTTCTTCGGGAATTTCACTGGAAGTACCTTTTCCGGGAGCGTTAAACAAGGTTCTGTAAAAACCGAGACTTACCGCCAAATAACCTACATTTTTATCTTGGAGGCGTTCCATAAATTCATTAGCCATTTCAACGGTTTTTAAATCTATTGTCATCATACCGCCGTAACCGAATTCAGGATGCATCATTTTGCTAAACAATTCGTGTTGCGGATGCGACTTCAAACCCGGATAACTGACTTTGACACCATCATTTTCCAAATGTTCTGCTAAATATTTGGCATTTTTACTGTGTTGAATCATTCTGACAGGCAATGTGCGTAAATTTTTTAATATTTGAGCCGCCCGCAAGCTATCCATAACCGGACCGAGTAACATGCTACTACCATCATTGACATCTTTGAGTTGATTGATAAAATCGTTACTACTGCATACCACACCGCCTACGGTATCATTTGCTCCGTTAATAAATTTGGTTAAACTATGAACAACAACATCTGCTCCCATATTGGCAGGAGTAAAAATCAAAGGTGTAAAAGTATTGTCCACGATGAGTTTTATGCCGTATTTTTTTGCTATCTTTGATAAAGCTTCAATATCCGATACTTCCAATAAAGGATTACTCAATGTTTCGGTATAGATAATTTTGGTATTAGGTTTGATAGCCGCTTCCACTTTGGATAAATCCGTAATATCGACAAAAGAAGTTTCAATATTAAATTTAGGAAGCCAATTTTTTAAAAATGCATAAGTTCCGCCATAAATAGTTCTACTTGATACAATATGTTCTCCGGCATTGACCAATTGTAAAATAGCCGCTGTGATAGCCCCCATACCGCTGGCGGCGACATTAGCCGATTCTGTATTTTCCATTTTTGCCAAAGCCAAACTCAAATAATGATTACTCGGGCTGGTATGCCGTGAATAGAGATAACAACCTTCCGTATTACCTTCGAAAGTTTCCAGCATAGTTTTGGCTTTTAAGAAGGTATATGTGGCAGAATCGGAAATGGACGGGTTAACTCCGCCAAACTCTCCGAAAAATTGTAATTCTTGAATAATTTTTGCTGGATTGTGTTCTGGTCGTGCCATAGTTGAAACTTTATCTGATTGATACTGCTAATTTAAAAAAAATTTTTGATTTATTATGTTTTTGAAAGTTTTTAAAAAAAACTTTTAACTTTCAACTTTCAACTTTCAACTCATATAACTATCTTTGTGCATATTTAATATGATGTTAGCACCTCAAACACCATTGGCAGAACGGGTTCGTCCGGAAGACTTATCAGGTTTTACCGGACAGGAGCATCTTATTGGTAAAAATACCGTTTTACGTAAACAAATTGAAGCAAATTTGTTGCCGTCCATAATTCTTTGGGGACCACCCGGCACGGGTAAAACTACTTTGGCTCAAATTATTGCAAAAGAAACAAAACGTCCTTTTTATAAATTAAGTGCCATAAATTCCGGCGTCAAAGATGTCAGAAATATTTTGGATAAAGTAAAAAATCAAGCCGGTTTATTCAATCAAAACACGCCAATATTGTTTATTGATGAAATACACCGCTTTAATAAATCACAACAAGACAGCTTGCTTGAAGCTGTCGAAAAAGCTTGGATAACTTTGATAGGTGCTACAACCGAAAATCCGAGTTTTGAAGTAAACAATGCTTTGTTGTCACGTTGTCAAGTTTTTGTATTAAAACCATTGGATGTACAGGCTCTGCAAAAGATTTTAAAAAGGGCATTGGAAACGGACAAATGGTTGAAAAAACTGGATATTGAGTTAAAAGAAACGGATGCTTTGATACATTATTCAGATGGAGATGCCAGAAAATTGTTAAATTTGCTCGAACAAACGGTTTTACAACTTTCTGACAAAAAACCGGTTGTAATAACTGATAAAGCGGTTAAAGAAAGTGTTAAAAACAATGCTTTTTTATACGATAAGAAAGGCGAAATGCATTACAATATCATTTCGGCTTTTATCAAATCGGTAAGAGGAAGTGACCCTAATGCAGCGGTTTACTGGTTGGCCAGGATGATTGAAGGAGGTGAAGATCCGCTTTTTATAGCCCGCCGATTGATTATTTTGGCATCCGAAGATATAGGTTTGGCTAATCCAAACGCTTTGTTGATAGCCAATGCCGCTTTTGATGCCGTCCATAAAATAGGTTGGCCCGAAGCAAGAATTACACTGGCGGAAGCCACTATTTATTTAGCCGTATCGCCTAAAAGTAATTCGGCGTATATGGCGATTAACAAAGCACAGCAGTTGGTCAAAGAAACCGGTAATCTTGAAGTGCCTTTGGCTTTGCGTAATGCCCCGACCAAACTGATGAAAAATTTGGGATACGGTAAAGATTATAAGTATGCTCATAGTTTTGAAGGGAATTTTGTAAAAATGAATTTTATGCCCGAAAGACTTAAAAATACGGTTTTGTATCAACCCGGGGATAATATCAAGGAAAGAATTTATAAAAAAGATTTGAAAAAGAAATGGGGGGAGAAATATAGTTGAAAGTTTATAATGTTTGTAAAGTTTATAATGTTAGTAACAAGTGACAAGTATCAAGTTGGGTAAGGGAGGATTTAGTAGAAAGTGCCAAGTGGAAAGTGCGAATTGGATAAGGGATAAGAGATAAGGGATAATTTAGTGGAAAGTGCCTAGGGTCAAGTGGAAAGTGCGAAGTGACAAGTACGGATTAGTAGGAAGTAGTAAGTTGGATAAGGGATAAGGGATAAGAGATAAGGGATGAGAGATAATTGAAAATGGACACTTCGACAAGCTCAGTGACCTTTTAAATGGAGAATTGAAAATGGACACTTCGACAAGCTCAGTGACCAGATTTCTCACTGCGTTCGAAATGACACCGACACCTGACACCCGACATCGGACATCGGACATCTGACATCTGACACCCGACATCCGACATCGGTCATCCGACATCCGGCATCTTACACAAGACATCAGGAACCGGACATCTAACGAAAACAATCATTATTAACAAAATATATGCTATGAACCTAAAACGCACTTGGCACTCAAATAACCAAATAACCAAATCATCAAATAAACGATTAACCAAATAACCAATTAACCAAATAACCAAATAACCAGATAATCAATTAACAAAATGAAAATATTAGTAACCGGAGGTGCAGGATTCATAGGTTCCAATTTATGTGAAAGCCTGTTGGCTGACGGACACGAAGTCCGTTGCCTGGATAATTTTGCAACGGGACATTTTCGAAATATACAAGATTTAATGTCCAATCCCCGTTTTGAATTACAGGTTGGGGATATTCGTGATTTATCTGTTTGTCAAAAAGCCGTTAAAGGGATGGAATATGTATTGCACGAAGCCGCTCTCGGTTCCGTGCCGCGTAGTATCAATGACCCTATTACCACCAATCAAGTCAATATTGACGGATTTCTCAATATGTTGGTGGCTTCAAGGGATGCCGGGATCAAGCGTTTTATTTATGCGGCCAGTTCTTCAACTTACGGTGACTCCGAAAATTTACCCAAAGTGGAAGATATCATTGGCAAACCTCTGTCTCCTTATGCCATAACCAAATATGTCAATGAATTGTATGCCGATGTATTTCACAAAACATACGGTTTGGATACGATTGGTTTGCGATATTTCAATGTATTTGGAAGACGTCAGGACCCTAACGGTGCTTATGCAGCGGTAATTCCGAAATTTGTTATTCAACTGATGCGTCACGAAAGCCCGGTAATCAATGGTGACGGAACTTATTCCCGTGATTTTACATATATTGATAATGTAATATTGATGAATAAACTGGCTTTAACGACGCAAAATAAAGCGGCACTCAATCAAGTTTACAATACGGCTTACGGTGACCGCACTAATCTCAATGAATTATCACAATTACTTAAAGATTATTTAAGTGAATTTGACCCTGAAATTAAAGACATTCCTGTCAAACACGGACCGGTTAGGGCGGGAGATATACCGCATTCGTTGGCATCGGTTGATAAAGCAAAAAAATTGCTGGGATATGAACCGCAGTATGATATCAAAGCCGGTTTAAAAGAAGCCGTTAAATGGTATTGGAAAAATTTGAGATAAAAAAAGAGGCTGTCCTCGATGCAGCCTCTAATTTGTTATTGAGAAATTTTAAAAAGTAGGACTAAAAGTGCGTCATAAAATCATTGGAAGATATATTTTTCAATTCGCCCGTCGGGTGCAACAATTTCTATGGTAAATTGTTTGTCAAACAAGTCGGATAAAATATTGGTAATATCATCAACGGAGTAAATCTTTTGACCGTTAATTTTTGTGATAATATACCCGGGTCTAATGCCGTTTTGATACAGTAACCGGTTATTTACTCTATCAATGTAAACACCGTGGGAAACACCATAACGATCCAGAATATTTTTATTAACGTTTTTTACCGAAAGACCCAGTGATTTCAAATAAGCGGCATTATTTTTAGATAAGGCGACAGTAAAGTGTTTAGTATCACCGTTTCTAATAATCGTTACTTCAATTTCGTCACCGGGTCGTTTGGTTTTCAGATAGCCTAATAAATCAGCCATAGTGGCAATTTTTATGTTGTTTATTTTGATAATGATATCCCCACTTTCCAAACCGGCTTTATCGGCACCGCTGTCAGGTTCTATTTCATATATATAGACACCTTCGGTTTGATTGATGCCTAATTTCTTAGCGATTTCACCGTTAAGTTCCGCCGCTTTAACACCTAAAACACCTTTTTGAATGCTACCGTATTCCAAAATGTCATCGGCTATTTTTCTGACGATATTGGAAGGTATGGCAAACGAATAACCGATATAAGAGCCATTCATAGAGAAAATCATCGTATTGATACCGATAAGTTGTCCTTTGGTATTGATTAAGGCACCGCCACTGTTGCCCGGATTGACGACGGCATCGGTTTGGATGAAGTTATCTATACGTTTATTGCCTTTCAAATCACGTCCTTTGGCACTGACAATACCGGAAGTAACAGTAGTGCCGAGATTATAAGGATTACCAATGGCCAAAACCCATTCACCCAATTCGAGATTATCCGAATCGCCGAATGTCAGATATGGCAAATTGTCAGCATTTATTTTGAGGATGGCGACATCCGTATTAGGGTCGGTTCCGACCAGTTCGGCTTTGTAAGTTTGTTTATTTTCGAGTGTTACTTCTATTTCACTGGCATCTTTGATAACGTGATTGTTGGTAACGATATAACCGTCGGGTGAAATAATCACACCAGAGCCGGTGCCTTCCTGTTTATAAACCGGTCCTTCACGGTAACCGAAGAAAAAAGGTTGGTATTGTTGTATATACCGGGTATTTCTGACGTGCACAACAGCATCTTTGGTTTTTTTAACAATATCCCTGAAATCGGGAATATTGTACGGATTATCGTGTGCCGGTGTATAAGTTGCTTCGTGCATAAATTGTCCGGTCGTATCTTTTTGTTCTCTATGTATCGTCAAATCCTTGTTTGAAGTTTGTTTTTGTGTTTTATATAAATAGGTATAACCGGTCAATGTCAATAACGAACTCAAAACCGCTATAATGACAAAACTGACATATTTTTTCATCTTCCTCATTTTATTATTTAAAAAATATTATACCAAAATTATTCCAAACCGGTAAAATATTTATATTTTTAACGGAAATTTAACGTAATCCGTAATACCACTCCTCATTTTTCATTTCTCACTCCTTTTTTCGTCAATAATTATCCTTTTTCAATTAAGACGTTGCGTGCAGCGTCTCTACGAACTACAAAATTCAACTTTTTAACTTTCAACTTTTTAACTTTCAACTTTCAACTTTCAACTATAATAATGTCACCCCTACGGGGTTTTTGTCGATACATCTTATCATTTATGCTACAATCATTTCACCCCTTCGGGGTTTTTATTGTTCCGGTATGATATTTTATGCTACTAACAGGGCGCTCCTACTGGGCTCAATGGATTTTCTTTATCGTTTATATCCGGAAAATGTGCCGTCGGTAGCATTTACTGAGACCTGTTAGGTCTTTAAGACCTGATAGGTCTGAAATTTAATAACATTCCGTCGTAAATTTCCTTCGAGGTCGAGAGACCCGCGACGGAGTCACTCAGTTACCTACCTTTCAACTCCTCACTTCCTCACTTCCTCATTTCCTCATTTCCTCATTTCCTCAATTCCTCATTAAAATAATCCCTAACTTTGCAAGGAAACAAGTAAATATACATTAATAATGTCAGAAATAAAATTAAGAGCTTTGGAGCAGAAAGATATCGGTTTTTTGGATGAAATAGAAAATGATTGGGATTTGTGGTATTTGGGACAGACTCAACAACCCTTTTCATCCCGTGTTTTGTTGCAATATATTAGAAACGCCGACAGGGATATTTATGAGGCAAAGCAATTTAGATTTGCTATTGAATTAATTGAAAATCAAAAACTTATAGGATTTATCGATTTGTATGATTTTGACCCGAAAAACAGGAGAGCCGGCGTTGGAATTATTATTCACCGGCAATATAGAAACCGTTCTTACGGCAAGGAAGCTTTAAGGCAATTGATTCGCTATGCTTTTGAAATTTTGTATTTACATCAATTATATGCCGAAATTATGCCTGATAATACTGCCAGTATCCGGTTATTTGAATCTTTTGGATTTGAAAAAGCAGGGACATTAAAAGATTGGTATTTTAACGGAACGGATTATAAAGACGGATTAATTTTTCAATTGATTCGAAAAATGTAAACAATAAAATCCGGTTTAGTTCGTGACCTACCTAAGCAATCCATTTAAAAATTTTCAATTTTTTTGTAACCTTTTACTTGTCATTTCGTCATATTTACAGAATTAAGACTGTGATGAACGAACAAGAATTTTTTAACCAAAAAACACGCAAGGTGATGAAAAAAATAATTATACTTTTCGTTATGACGGTGACAATTTTAACCGCAACAGGTCAAAAATGCAATTGTTTGTCCAATCTCAAATGGTTGATTGAAACTTTTGAAAAAAATGATGCCGGTTTTCAATATGTTATAGATAAAAAAGACCGGAATGCTTATGTGTCGCACAATAAAGTTTTTTTGGAAAAAGCAAAAAATATAAAAGATAAAACAGACTGTTTGAAACTTCTTAATGATTGGACGGAATTTTTTAGAAAAGGACATTTGCAAGTCGTTTTCAATCAAGGAAACGGCTTAAAAGATATAGGGTTACAATCAAAAGCGAAAAAACCGAAATTATTTGAATATGCGCCTGTTTATGATATTGATTTAAAACAATTTAAAAACTATGTTTCACATTTGAAGGTCAAAAACGGTTTTGAAGGTATTTGGTATTCAGCCCCTTACACCGTTGGTATCATAAAAGATAAAGATAATCCGGGTGGAAGCTATGTCGGATTTATCATCAAATCGGGTAATCCGGCTTGGTCTCCCCGGCAAATAAAATTGAAAATTTATAAAACCGAAGACGGCCATTACGATATGACATATTATATGGGGAACCATACGCCTGTCGATATAAAAAATGTGGAACTTTTAGGAAATAATTATCTTTTGGCCGGTTTTATCATTTTAAAAAGATTGGAACCTGAATTGGAACCGGATAAACAATTGGATTTGTTTTATAAATCGATGTCGGCAAAAACTCCTTTTATAGAAAAAATATCGGGGAATACCGTGTTGTTGAGAATTCCTTCTTTTATGTTTGATCAAAAAAAAGCGATAGATAGTTTGTTGGATGCAAACAAAGATTTGATTACCAAAACGCCAAATTTGATAATCGATTTGCGAAATAACGGTGGCGGTTCGGACCAAAGTTATGAAAAACTCATTCCATTTCTTTATACCAATCCTATACGTGTAGTAGGACTTGAATATTTATCAACCGAATTGAATAATCAAAGAATGTTAAATTTTATCAACAACCCGGATTTTAGTGAAGAAGATAAAAAATGGGCCAAAGAATCTTATGAAAAATTGAGCAAGCATTTAGGCGAATTTGTCAATCTTGATGATGAAATTGTAAGTGTGATTACAAAAGATACGATTTTTCCATATCCGCAAAATATCGGTATTTTAATCAATAAAAATTGCGGGAGTACGACCGAACAATTTTTATTGGCGGCCAAACAAAGTAAAAAAGTTAAATTATTCGGTACAACGACTACGGGCGCTTTGGATATATCCAATTTGAATATGACGGTTTCACCCTGCGGCGAATATCAGTTATGGTATGGTCTTACCAAAAGTTTCCGTATTCCCGGTATGGCTATCGATGATATTGGTATTCAGCCCGATTTTTATTTTGACAGAACAATAAAACCCTATGAATGGATAAAAAAGACACTGGAAATTTTGAATTATAAGTAATAAAAAATTTGTTAGGTTAAGTCTTACCGGCAAAAGATTTATTGATTTTTAATTATCTTTACCTGTCCGAAAAAATTTTAAACGATTTTAATGAAAAAATATAAATTCATTATAGCCGGTTTGGCTGTTATTTTGGTGGTATTTTTTGCTTTGAACAGTATTTTGTTTATTCCGAATGTTAAGTTGGAAAAGGACAAAGTCTATATTGATGTTCCAAAGAATATCGATGTGGACAGCTTGACAAACATATTAAAACCTTATATCAAAAGCCCGGCGACTTTTAAATTGGCAGCCAAAATAAAACGGTTTAAAAAACCGCATGGGGGCAGGTATGAGATAAAAAATTTGATGAATAATAATAATTTGATAAACCTGTTGAGAATCGGGCAAAAGATTGAGGTCAAAGTGACTTTTAACAATAAAAATTCCATTCCCGAATTAGCAGGTGCTATCAGTCACTATATCGAACCTGATTCTGTATCATTGTCAAAGGCGATGAATGACAGGCAGTTTTTCAAAGAAAAAGGTTTTACGTCTGACAATATTTTATTAATGTATATTCCGGATACATACCGTTTATATTACGATACGTCGCCGGAACAGTTTAGAGAAAAAATGTGGCGGTCATACCAAAAATTTTGGAATGAAACACGCTGGCGTAAGGCCGAAGAAATCGGTTTGACACCAATTCAAGTAGGTATTTTGGCTTCTATCATCCAAAAAGAAACGACCAAACAATCCGAATTGCCGCGTATTGCAGGTGTTTATTTAAACCGGTTAAAAAAAGGTATGTTATTGCAAGCCGACCCGACCGTAGTATATGCTTATCGTCAAAAATACGGTAATGATTTGGTTATCAAACGTGTATTGAACAAGCATAAAGCAGTTGATTCGCCATACAATACTTACAAATACGCCGGTTTGCCCCCCGGTCCGATATGTATGCCGGATATTCAATCGATTGAAGCAGTTTTAAATCCCGAAAAACATCAATATTACTACTTTGTTGCGGATTTTAACAAGCCGGGTTATCATCTTTTCAGTAAAAACTTACGTGAACACAATCAACGCGCCGGACAATACCACCAAAGTTTAAATAAAAAGGGTATCTATCACTGAAATTTAAGCAGTTTTCTGACAAATTTTCAAAATTTTCCTCAAAAATTAGGAATTTAAAAAATTGGTATTATATTTGCAGGCGAATTTTTGCATTTTTTGTATCGGTTTAACACTAATACATAAATGCAACAAATTTGGCCTATGAAACAAATTATATTTAGAAATATTAAATGGTTGTTTTTTGCCGGTTTGGTATATGGTTTGGTGAGTTTTGCCAACGATATGTTTGAAAGACATACTATTGAACCGGTATCAATTAAACCGGTTACACATCATTTTCAATATGTGCCTGACCAAGCCGGATTGGCTCAAAACAACCTTAAAGAAATCGCCAAAGTACCTTTTGTAGAAAAGGACTTTGTAGGATTTAAAGAAGCTCTTGCGTTCAAGGAATCGCAAGGAAAATATGACAGGGTTAATTCTTTGGGATATATGGGTAAATATCAATTTGGAAAATCAACTTTGAGAGAATTGCACATCAATCCCAAAGAATTTTTGAGAAATCCTTTGTTGCAAGAAAAAGCCTTTTTGGCCAATCTTGAAAAAAACAAATGGATTTTACGCAAAGAAATCAAAAAATTCAGTGGTAAATGGATTAATGGTATCAAAATCACTGAATCCGGAATTTTAGCTGCCGCTCATTTGGCAGGAGCAGGCGCCGTTCAAAAATTTTTGTGGTCCTACGGCAAACAAACAAAAGAGGACGCTTACGGAACGAAAATAGAACATTATTTGCGAAAATTTTCCGGTTATGATTTAAGTGATATTAAACCTAAAAAACAACCGGTAATCGATTTGGAATAAATAAGGAATTCAATTATAGCATTAAAGACGTCTTTTTTAGGCGTCTTTTTTTTTTTTTGTTATGAAAAATTGTAAGTTAGAATGGCTATATGTGTCATATAACAAATTGAATTTATGCATTTTTCTTTTTGTTTATTATTTATTTTGTAGAATATACAAAATGTTAAAAAAATGAATTTATCTTTATAAATAACAGTTTTATTTTTAAAAGTATAATAATTATTAGTTTTCATTAAAAATAATAAAATTTTTACAAAAAATTGTAAAAAAAAATTGTTTATATAAAATATTAAGGTTACATTTGTCCAACATTTATTAACCAAAACAATTAACATGAGAAAACAAATTCTATTTTTTTTATTTAGCATTCTTGTATCTATATCAGCTGTCCAATCTCAAAATTGGACACAAATAGGACAAGATATTGATGGTTTGTCAGCTTATGATGATTTAGGCTGGTCAGTTAGTTTGAGTTCTGATGCTTCAACAGTGGCAATCGGAGTTCCTTTCAATGACGATAACGGTAGTAATGCCGGTCAAGTTCGAGTATATCAAAATAATAATGGGACTTGGACAAAAATTGGGCAAAATATTAACGGGGAATTTGCGGGTGACCAAGCAGGTAGATCCGTAAGTTTAAATTCTGATGGGTCTATTGTAGCTGTTGGTATGCCAAACAATGATGGAAATGGACCTAATGCAGGAAAAGTCCGGATTTATCAAAACCTAAATGGCAGTTGGGTTCAAATAGGTCAAGATCTTGTTGGAGAAGCACAAGATGACAATTTCGGCTGGTCAGTTAATTTGAGTTCCGATGGTTCAATAGTTGCTATAGGAGCACCTTGGAATGATGGTAATGGCACGGATTCCGGTCATGTACGTGTTTATCAAAATCAGAATGGAACATGGGTTCAAATTGGACAAGATATTGATGGAGAAGCAGCTTATGATTATTCTGGCAATTTTCAAAGTATAAGTTTGAGTGCCGATGGTTCTATAATTGCTATTGGAGCTTACGGAAATGATGGTAATGGCACGGATTCCGGTCATGTACGTGTTT
>JALWFE010000040.1 GCA_027039975.1 Flavobacteriales bacterium | reverse complement strand
GCATAGAACGAGCTATGAGTGTATTGGCGAAATAAATAACTATTTCAATAAATTTCAACAGATAATTAATTTTATTGCAACAAACGCACAAATATAGAAACTGTTAATAGTTTTCGTAATAAACAATATTGCGGTTTATTTGTTTTTCCTGTTTCGCCATTGGGACACCCAACAATAAAAGTTTTTTATCATTACTTTTTTGCATTGACCAAAAAAGTAACAAAAAAGTCTAGCCTTACGAAACTTTTCCTAATTTCTTACGTTTTTCTCCCTAAACAATCTGAACTCGCAAGGGCTTTTCGTTTTTAAATCTTGCTTTCGTTTCATTGTTAATTTCTGTTTTCATAAGACACCTTCGTTTTGCTCAAACAGCAGATTGTTTTTAACGTCCGAAAAACTTGAAATTTACGGAAAACCTTCGTATGGCAGAGGGTAATGACCGCTATTTTCCATCCTTAAGAAAAATCTGTTTAATAAGATAAACAAATATTTTATCAAATATCTCTAATAGAAACATCCCTGAACACCCAAGAACAAGAAAATCATTTTCTAAAACACTTATTGCCGGACGTTTAGTTTTTTTGAAAATTAAAAGAGGCAAAAACAGGAGTATGCTGGATAAATCATGTTTATTTTAAATAAATTTCAATAAAATATTAATTTTATTGCAACAAACGCACAAATATAGAAACTGTTAATAGTTTTCGTAATAAACAATATTGCGGTTTATTTGTTTTTCAGTAATTTTCACAAAATTTACTAAATTTACAAAATCAACAATATTTGATAGCATAAGGTTGATTAAAAATTAATAAACAACAACACAAATTAACCTTAAGATGAAAATTTATAAAAGCTTCTTTTTATTAGCTATTTTATTCTCAATTTATTCTGCTAAAGGACAACTATATCCCTCTGACTATTCACCTTATGAAAGTATTGCGGTTCCTTCCACACCGGCAATGCCGAGTTATTTGGAAAGCGTGGTTGACAATTCGGTTCCTAAACCTATTAAAATTACCCGCGTCACAGCTGCGTATAACTATAATGACAATAACGGTAATCCGCAAGTTTGGTATCCTACGCATGAATATTCTAAAACACAAGTGTGGAATGCCGACCAAACTATGTATAAAATCCGTTCTTGGAAAGTTTATGATGCTACTACGCATCAAGAGGTGCAGAATATAGGCAATTCATCATTATATCCTTGTTATTGGTCTAATACTGATCCGGATTTGATTTGGAGTTTTAAAGAAAACGGTGATATTAAAAAACATTTCGTTTCGACCAATACAACGCAATTTGTAGATAACATAACCAACGCTAACGGTAACAGCTATGACTACGTCAAATTGGGACCGGGAGAAGGAAATATTGATAAAAATGATCATTACGTGGCTTTGGTTGGTAAAGACGGGTTGGATATGGACGTTATTGTTTATGATTTGCTAAACTCTCAAATTGTTACAAGAAAAAAATTTGTGGGGTGTTGGCAAAACGGGGGCAGTAGTTTTCCGTATTATGTAGATTGGGTTTCCGTTTCACAATCAGGTGATTATGTGGTGATTATGTGGGATCATGATAAGACTTCACAAAGCAATCCTTATGTAGAAAACGGACAATCGCATTATGGTGTGGAAGTGTATGACAGACAAAATATGCAGTACCAACGGCGTTTGGTTGGTTACGGTAATCACGGTGATTTAGGATATGCTGTTGACGGCGATGAAGTATTGGTGCAATTTTACGGCACGCAAGGTAATGGTTTATACATGTACAAACTCAACGGTGGCGGTTCAACAGCCATTATTCAACACGCTGATTTTGGGGTTGACGGGCATGTATCATGTCGTAATCTTAACCGACCCGGTTGGGCTTATGTTACACATGCAGATGCCTCGCAATCAGGGCAATTGTTAGCGGTAAAATTAGACAATACGGGTACGGTTGAATATTTCGGGCATCATTTTAGCAGTAATACCAGCTACGACCAATCTCCAATGGCGTGTGCTTCACCGAATGGTGATATTATGTGCTTTAGATCCGATTTTGGTACCGGACCTAATACCGATGTAGTTTATAGTTTCTTTGCACAGTTAAATTCAAATTACACTACTTACTACGTTGACCAACAAAACGGCTCTGACACTAATTTCGGCACAAGTGTAGCCACAGCTTTTCAAAACTTTGATGTTGCAAAAAATGCCGTACAACCGGGAGATACAATAGCAATAGTCGGAACGTATCACAATACGAGTTATAATCCGAATTACAACTACAATAATAACCCTGCAGATGCTTATTTATGGCATGCGGAAAACTCTATATTTATCAATAATTTGCACGGCAATTCAAATGAATATATTACTATTAAAGCTTATGATGACAATACTAAAATATTAGGTGACGGTTCAAATATTGTTAGAATAAAAGCAAGCTCATATATACGCATTGAAGGACTTAATATTGAAGGAGAAGTTGAACGTATTCCTTTGAGTACAGCTGAAGCCATGCAGTTTGTTTATATTATTGATGACGGCAATATGACCGGAACAGCCACCAATCCTGATGCAAGTGATATTCACCACCGGAATTTGGATGAAACAAACGACAATGACGGTATTGTTGAAGATACTGATACCTATACCAATATAAGTAATTTAAATGTTAAAAGACCATCATATACAGACACGCGAGGTTTATATGTAACCAATTGTGAAAATATTGAAATTATCAACAATACTATTCATCATACACCCGGTGGCGGTTTAAGGGTATCCGATAGCAAATTTGTTACTATTTCAGCAAATGAAATTTATCACTGTTCGGCTCGCTCTTATTCCGGGACACATGCTTTAGTTGTTACCAAAACAAAACCTATTAACAATAATAACAATTGTGTTACAATAGAAAGAAATTTGGTGCATCACAATTATAATGAAATATTTTCTTGGTCTCCGAAAAAGACAATTATAACCCCGCGAATTGATGAAGGAAAAGGTATTTCGTTGCAAAGGAATAATAATAATAATTGGATAAACGGACAAGGCCGAATATTGGTAGCTAATAATATTTGTTATTGGAACGGCTATAGCGGCATACATTCCAACGACGGTTACCGAATTGATTTTATCAACAATACCTGTTTTATGAATTCTTACACCAACACTGTAACTTATGCCAATGGCACTCAATCAGGTAAAAATATCGGTATCAGTTGTCAAAACGGTAATGATGTCAGAATGATTAATAATATTTCCGTAGTTGATACGGATTGGGGTGGTTTTGCTTTGTCGGCTAGTAGTAATAGCAGTAATTTGGTAGTAAAAAATAATTTGATTTACGGCATAAACGGTACTTTGGCACATGACAATGACGTTAATAATCAAAACGGCATAGAACAAGATCCGCTTTTTGTAGATGCACCCGCTACTTATAATGATGAAAATTATGCATTTGATTTCAAAATATATTCAATTTCTCCCGCTATTGATCAGGGGAATACCGGCAATTTCGTGCCTGCTGATGATTACTACAAAACTCAAAGAGACGCCTCGCCTGATATAGGCGCTATAGAACGGGGTGCTAAATGTGATAACAATAATCTGACAGAATGGAAAATGACAAACGGCACAGCAAGCTGGACCAATGGTGCTCCAAACGATACCAAACCGGCAGTTTTCAGTACTTCATACATTGTAAACAACAATGATTTGACAGCTTGTGCGATGACCATAAATCCGGGTGTAACTGTAACTGTTGACACTGATCATTTTGCAAAAATTAAAACCGATTTGACCAACAACGGCACCTTAGAAGTAAAAAATCAAGCAGCACTTGTTATGGTTGAAGATGATGGTATTATCACCGGTAACGGCGATTATTATATTCATAAAACTACAAGACCTTATGTAAGTTATGATTATACATTTTGGGCATCACCAACCGCTAGTGAAACCATAAGCGGACCGCTTGTAAACAGTCCACAAAATCACATATACACTTACAAGACACAAAACTTTTTGGATATGTTCGATACAGGCATACCACAAACAAGCGGTAGTCCTGACGGATTTGATGATAACGGTGACGATTGGCAAGCCGTAGCACCAACTGATGAGATGATACCCGGCGTGGGCTATATTGCTATGGGAGAAGGCTCTCCTTTTCCATTTGATACGAACGCCGTAACACAAACGCATACCCAAAGTGTTGTGTTTACCGGAAAACCGAATAACGGTGTGATAGAAATATCTGTTTACAAAGATAAATACCATACTGAAGGGTTATCAAGTGCTGATGATGCACATACCAATTCCAATTTGATAGGTAATCCCTATCCAAGTGCTATTGATATAAAAAAGCTCTACAATATTAACAACGCTACAACACCGATATTAGAAGGTACTTTTTACTATTGGACACACGACTCGTCGATATCGTCAAATAATCCCGGACCGGGCGCTTATAATTTTACACCTAACGACTTTGCAACGGCAACTTATGATGGAAGTAATTTTGTTTCGGTAAATGCCGGTAGTGCCGGAACAACAGCACCTGAATATTTGGCAT
>JALWFE010000039.1 GCA_027039975.1 Flavobacteriales bacterium | reverse complement strand
CAATAACAATAAAAGTAATCAATTATCAAACAAAATAATTGACAAAAATAAAACTATAAAAGACACAATAATAGTTATTAAAAATGATACTGCAACCAACAAACTTGTAAAGGATACTATAAAAGTTGATTCTATAAAAGAGAATAAACCAATTAGAAAAGACCCTAAATTAAAAGTAATTATTGATGGAAAAGTTTATTATAAAAATAATGTCGGTGATCATCGTTCGGATAGTCGTTATGTTTTTAAATATATATATTGGGACATAAAGAAAAAAAGGGAATATAATATTAAAACCGGTCAATATAATTATGGTCCACCTGTTTCTGCCACCGGTAAACATACACCGGATAATGATCCCGCTTATAGAAAAAACAAATAACTACTACCAACACAGTGTATAGTTAATGGCGGGTTTTACGCTTATATTCAACATTTTACACATAAAAAAAATAGTGCTAAAATGTAAATTAAGAGCCATAAAATCCGCCACTAACCATACACTAACCGAACTAATGAACAATAAACTATCAGATTCTATAAAACAAATCTCCAATGACTTTATTTAACGAATTCAACAAAATCAGTTCCAAAGAGTGGAAACAAAAAATCCAAATGGATTTAAAAGGTGCGGATTATCAAACTTTGATAACCCGGACACCCGAACATATTGATATCAAACCTTTTTATCACTATGACGATTTTATCGCCATGGAACAACCGGCACCACAAAACTTTAAAATCTGTCAAGAACTGTATATCAACCATCCCGAAACCGCCGGTTCAATCGCCCGCAATGCCCTTGAAAAAGGGGCACAGCATTTTACATTTTATTTTGATAAACAATTTGACATTCAACAACTTATATCCAAATTAGACCACGCACGGCTTATATTTAAAGCCGGTTTGCTCGATACGGATTTTATCAAAAAATTATACGAACAAACCCATGGTAAAAGCCAAATTCTAATAGACCCCGTAGGACATTTGGTGCGTTACGGTAATTGGTATGAAAACGAACAAAAGGATTTTGAAAAACTCAAAGAATTGCAAAAATTTTTTCCCGGAAATTTTCGTTTTTTGGAAATCCGCAGTGACCATTACAAAGATGCCGGTGCTACCATCACGCAAGAATTGGCTTATGCATTATCCCACGCCGTTGAATATGCCGAAAAATTAGGTAAAAAGAGCTTGAATCAAATCCTGTTTACCGTAGCCAACAGTTCACATTACTTTTTTGAGATAGTCAAACTCAAAGCCCTTCGCTATCTTTGGCAGTTGATAGGGAATGAATATAACGTCAATGTCTCAACGGAAATTTATACCCGTCCGTCCATACGCAACAAAACCATTTTTGACCCTTATGTCAATATGCTCCGTACCGGTATGGAAATGATGAGTGCCGTCTTAGGCGGCAGTGATTACGTGGCAAATATGCCTTTTGATGCCGTATATCATAAGAGTAACGAATTCAGTGAACGTATTGCCCGCAATCAACTGCTCATCTTACAAAAAGAAGCCGGATTTGAGCAAGCTCTCAATAGTACGGAAGGTGATTATTATATGGAAGAAACTACTTACAAATTAGCCGGAAAAACACTTGAAATTTTTAAACAAGTAGAAAAAGCCGGCGGTCTTTTAGCACAATTGTATAAAGGTAAAATCCAAGAAAAAATAGCCGGAAGTGCCGCAAAAGAACAGGCATTATTCGACGAAGGTAAACTGGTTTTGGTAGGCACGAACAAATATCCGAATTCCAATGAACCTAAGCCGGAAATAGATTTTTATCCGTTTATGAAAAAACGAAGCGGGCAAACTCTTATCACACCGGTGATCCCAAAACGGCTAGCCGAAAAAAACGAACAAGAACGGTTAAAAAAATACGGTATCAAATTTTAATACGAAAGTATGAAATACGCTGTTATAGATTTGGAGACCACCGGTGGCAAACCTGCAGACGAAGCCATTACCGAAATAGCCATTTATATTTTCGACGGTAATGATATTACGGATCGTTTCATCAGTTTGGTTAATCCTGAACGGCCTATTCATTGGTATGTACAAAAACTGACCGGTATCAATAACAGAATGTTACGCCGGGCGCCTAAATTTTACGAAATAGCCAAACGGGTTATCGAAATGACGCAGGATGCCGTTATCGTAGCGCACAATGCCGCTTTTGATTATCGCGTACTGAAAAAAGAATTTGAACGGCTGGGCTATAATTTCGAACGGCCCACATTATGTACGGTCAAATTGAGCAAAGAAGTATTTCCTAAATTGGATTCTTACAGCTTGGGAAAATTGTGCAAAACACTTCATATTCCTATGGCAGATCGTCACCGGGCTTCCGGAGATGCTTTGGCTACGGTCGAATTGTTTAAAATGATTTTAAACAAACAACGCAACTTACTCGACCGTATCGATACCCCCGGAATCAAACCCGTTCAAAAAGTCAGAAGAGATATCATTCAAGCCATTGACAACCTGCCCGACGAAAAAGGAATTGTCTATTTATATAACAAATACGACCGGCTGATTGGCGTCTATCATACCAATAATATCAAGAAAAAAATCAACCGGATTTATGTCATTGACAATCCGAAAGCCCGGGATATGCAACAACAAATTAACCGTATTGAACCCGAAGTATTGCAAGGCAATTTGATAAAACGCATCATCACGTGGCATTACCGTTTTAAAGAAAATCCTGTTTTTTCGCCTTGCACCAAAAAGAATTTCAAATACAAACACAAGTTTTCAAATGATCAAATGATACTGATTGACAAAGGTCATTATACTGGGGAAAAATCCATAATCTATATTGAAAATCAAAAAGTTAAAGGATACGGCTTTTTTGATTTGGAATGGCAAAATGAAGACTTGGATGTCATCAAAAAACGCTTGACACCGGTAACGGATCATCCGTATTTGCATAAAATTATTCAAGATTATCTCGATAAATATAAATTGGAAAAAATTATTAGATTTGAATGAGTTTGTTGTAAGTTGAAAGTGCGAAGTGGCACTTCGACAGGCTCAGTGACCTGAGTGGAAAGTGCGGGTTTTTTAGTGGAAAGCGCCTAGTGCCTAGTGGAAAGTGCGAATGAGTTGAAAGTTGAAAGTTATACTTCGACAAGCTCAGTAACCTAAGTTGAAAGTTGTAGAGACGTTGCACTGCAACGTCTGAAAAATCGCAAACGGAGCAAAGCGACGTCCCGGCCCGTAGGGAGCGGGATAACAAATCTGAAATCTGAAATGAATAATACACCGACATCCGACACCCGACACCGGACATCCGACACCCGACATCGGTCATCGGACATCAAATAACCGATTAACCAGATAACCAGATAACCAGATAACCAGATAACCAGATAACCAAATAACCAGATAACCAAATAACCAGATAACCAAATAACCAGACAACCAAAATGACTATAACCAAATTATTCAACATTAAATATCCAATCATTCAAGGTGGTATGATATGGGTCAGCGGCTGGCGGCTGGCGACGGCTGTCAGCAATGCCGGCGGATTGGGATTAATAGGTGCCGGAAGTATGTATCCGGATGTGCTTCGTGAACATATACGGAAAGCCAAACAGCATACGGATAAACCTTTTGGCGTTAATGTCCCCCTACTCTATGCCGATATTGAAGAAATCATCAAAATTATCATAGATGAGGGTGTAAAAATTGTTTTTACCTCTGCCGGAAATCCCAAAAAATGGACCGGTTTGTTAAAAGAACACGGTATCACGGTGGCGCATGTCGTGAGTAGTGTTAAATTTGCTTTAAAAGCGGAAGCCGCCGGTGTTGATGCCGTTGCAGCCGAAGGTTTTGAAGCCGGTGGCCATAACGGACGTGAAGAAACTACAACTATGGTTCTTGTTCCGGCTGTCCGCCAAGCGGTTAAGATACCTGTTATTGCCGCAGGTGGTATCGCAACCGGCAGGCAAATGCTGGCGGCCATGGTTATCGGAGCCGACGGTGTGCAAATAGGCAGCCGTTTTGTAGCTTCGGAAGAATCATCGGCACATCAAAATTTTAAAGAGGCTGTCCTCCAAACAGGTGACGGTGATACTGTTTTGACTTTAAAAGAACTGGCACCCGTACGCTTGATAAAAAATGAATTTTACCGCCGTTTGTCCGAACTTTACAAAACCTGCCCTACCGAAGAACAACTAAAACAACTGCTAGGACGTGCCAGGGCTAAAAAAGGGATGTTTGAAGGTGATTTGGAGGAAGGTGAACTTGAAATAGGACAAGTGGCAAGTCTTATCAACGATATTAAACCGGCCGGTGACATCGTCAAGGAAATCGTACAAGATTATTACAATGCCTTGGAAGATATCCAACGACTACCGAAATATCATTTTTGATGTTTAAAAACCTTTTTTTTACCGGCTTTAAAATTAGCCTCCAATACTTGTCTTGTTATGTTCCTTGCATATTCATTGGAACTGTCTCAAAAAAACTGTTTACCAACACGGAATTTGGGTGTTTTTATAAACTATTATATATTGAAAATTGGTATTAATTGTTAAAATTTTGTTAAATTTGCGAACAACACAAAATAAACCACAATGAATTTTTTACGCATTGGGATAGCGGTTTTGCTCCTGTATCCCGTTGTTTTATGGTCGCAAGTGCAAAAAAAAGACAGTTTGGAAAATCTTTTAAGCCACACTACCGGTACCGAAAAACGCTACGAACTGCTTAACAAACTGGCACCATTGTTAATCAATTTTGAAACGCCCGAAAAATCTGCGGTTTATCTGAATGAACTTAAAAAACTGGCACATCAAAAAAAGGATTATAAAAATGAAGCCAAAACATACCGGGCTTTTTCAATGATTTATCTAAACAAAGCAGATTATACTGCCGCCATTGACCAAATAGAAAAAGCAATTGAAATAGATAAAAAACACAATTGTTTAAAATGTTATTTGTTGGATATCAATCAATTGGGACGTATATATATCGACTTGCAAAAGCCACGAAAAGCGCTTGAAATATATCAAGAAGCCATCAGAAAAACCGGTAATCAATCAAATACTGACATATTAAGTGTTTTAGCGATTATTTATGGGAATATCGGTATAGCTTACGGAAAAATTAATCAAAACGAAAAAGAAATAAACGCTTTTTTAAAACAAGCCGAATTATCTGAAAAAGCCGGCAATTATAACGAAAAAAGCAAAGCTTTTTATAATATCGGTTACTTGTATATGGAAATGGAACAATATCCTATAGCGGAAAAATACTTTTTCAAAGCTATGTCCGATTCATTAAAAATAAGTAATAAAGATTATGTTAAGATAAACTATCATTCATTAGGAATATTATACTCACGTTGGAAAAAATTCGACCAAGCCCTGCATTATGATTCCTTAGCTTTAGATTACTTCAAAAAAAACGGCTATTCATTATACGTTTTTGATGTTTTAAACAATATGGCCGTTGTGTATCAAAGGATGAACCGCTATGACAAAGCGCTTCCTTATCATTTGAAAGCTGTCAAATTGGCTGATTCTCTTAAACATAAACTCATTCAAATAGGCGGCAAATTATCATTTGTAAAATCATTAATCCACCTGAAAAAATATCAAAAAGCAGAAAAAATTTTAAAACAAATAGCAAAAGACACTGTTGATCATCAAAATTTCAATAAATCTTTATTGGCTGATTTCTGGAAATATAATTTCCTGATTTACAAACATCAAAAAAAATATAAAAAAGCTTTGGAATTTTTTGAAAAATACCACAACTTAAACGATAGTTTATCCAACAAAGAACGGGATATAAAAATCGCCGAACTCGAAACCAAATACCAAACCGAAGCCAAAGAAAAAGAATTGGCTCAAAAAGAAAAAGAATTACTCAAACAAAAAATTGTCAGACAACGATTATTATTCGGTTTGTCTTCACTGGTAGTTTTATTGATTTTGATAAGTATAGTTACTGCCAGAATTTACAAAAAACATTTGATTGAAAAACGAAAACTCAATGAATTAGTCCAAAAAGTAAAAGAACTAACCCGTCAATTGGAAACTAATGAACCGAAGATTATCGAACAAAAATCCGGTCTAAATCCGGCTTACTTTAATAATAATGCAGAATTTAGAACGGATAAATCGACCTATTTCCAAGAAAAATCCGAAAAATTAAAAGAATTTCATCACTATTTACAGGAAACATTTAATATCAACAAGCCCATCTTAATCGAGGTATGGGAAAGTATTGCCAACGGTGTCAGCCGTAAGGAATTTGCCGATAGATTTGATTACAGCGAAAATACGGTCAAAGCGTGGCGTAAAGAACTTTACCAAACATTGAAAGCTTACGAAGGAACTTCCGAACGATATACCGATTACAAAGCAACCGGATTGTATTATCAGATGTTGTTGGAATTTTTATTTAAAAACAAGTTTATTTGATTAGTTTTGTAATAAAATTTTTATTATTTTATATTAACTATCAAAACCTTTCTCCGCAAAAGATAAGAAAGCCGGTTTTTATTTTATTTTTTTTTCATTAAAAACCACGGTTTTTTTCATTTTCTTCATTTAAGGAAAAAAAGGCCTTACCCGTGAGGGTAAAAAACGTCTTTTCCGGCCAAAACACTTGAAAAAGCAGTAAAAATGTTATAAATCCTTTTTATTATTGTAGTGAAAAAATTTGTTATTAAACACACAAACAAAATCCTATGACAACACTTCAAAATTTTAACATCGCCACCAAAAAAATCGGTTTAACCGGATTGACTACCTATTTGCACAAAATTAAAGATTTGGGACTTAACGAAATTTCCCGTAAAATCGTTAAGTATGAAGATATCGTTTGGTTTTCAAACGATAAAAAACATTTGGAACATACCAATTATATTTGGTTTCAAGACGTAAAGGGCAATATTTATTATCTCAAAGAATCCCTTGCCGGCCTTTATCAACGTTTGCCACAACATTTTGCACGTGTCAATGACAGTTACATCGTAAACTTGTTACAACCTTTTTTAGAAGGCAGGATAAACGGCAGTAACATAGTCGTCAATAGAAAAAAACTTACAATAAGCCGGACTTACAAAGAAAATTTTGAAAAACGTTTTAACCGTTTATACGATTAAAAAATTAACAAGCCGGGAACAAGCCGAAAAGCCGGCTATAAAATTCGGGAGTAGGTATAACTTAAAAAAATACGATTATGAAAAAAGTAGCATTTTTAATTTTCTTTATTTTAATTTCTAATACATTATTTTCACAAGTATTTGTGAATGATGTTAACATTAACGAAAAAGCCGGGGAGTACATTCAATTAGTAGGTATGAACACCTCAATGTTCGGGTCCAAATATCAAATATATGTGGATTACGGACAAAAGGTAAAATTTATGAAAGCCTATAAAATAAAAGATGCTTCGGGTAAAGTTATGAAATTTAATACTATGATTGATGCTTTAAATTTTCTGTATGACAATGGTTGGGAATTTGTCAACTATGCTTCGGATGTTATTGCCGGTAAAATTCGTTATGTTTATTTACTTAAAAGGCGTAAATAATTTTTTATTAATTCTCAACTACTGCAAAGTTGTAACCGGTAGCAATAAGCAATACTTATAAAGTAAACTTTGAAAAACGTTTTAACCGTTTATACGATTAAAAAATTAACAAGCCGGTAACAAGCCGAAAAGCCGACAATAAATATAACGAAATAAGCATTAATTAAATTTTCTAAAAAACATGAAAAAAATTATTTTATTATCATTGATTTTCGCAATAAATCTATTGCAAGCCCAAGTACCTCAAAGCGAACGTGACGCTTTGATAGCCCTCTACAACGCAACCGATGGACAAAATTGGACATACCAAGATAACTGGAATACCTCAAATCCCGTTAGTTCCTGGTATGGTTTAACCGTTGAAAATATCAACGGACAAGACCATGTTACAAAAATTGAATTACAATACAATAATTTAACAGGTAATATTCCTGCTGATATTGTAAATTTATCTCAATTAATAGTATTAAATGTCAGAAATAACAATCTTTCTGGTAATATTCCTGTTGAAATTGGAAACTTGTCTAATCTAATGGAATTAAATTTAGGGAACAACCAATTAACAGGAACCATACCAACAGAAATTGGTAATATGACCAACTTAACATTTTTACGACTTTCATTTAATGATTTATCAGGTTCTATCCCTTCGGAAATTGGAAACTTAACAAACTTAAATTATTTAAGTCTTGCCTTTAACAACTTAACAGGAAGCATTCCCGCAAACTTTTCATCATTTACCAGTGCTATATACCTTTTCTTTAGTAACAATCATCTATCAGGTGTTATTCCAGATTTTAGTTCCATTCCCGATATACAATATCTTTACATTTATAATAATGATTTTCATTTTGCCGATTTAGAACCGCATTTTAATGCTATTAAAACACATCTTGAAGCAAACAACGGTTATTTTATTTATTCTCCCATGAATAAATTGGAAACTGAATTATCCATTGACATGGTCACCGGTAATAATTACACTTTTACTATGCCAACGATTAACGGTACCGGTGTTACTTATCAATGGTATCATAATGACACGGCAATTCCCGGTGCCAACGGTCAAACCTATTCTATTACTAATGCACAAGATAATGATTTGGGAGATTATACTTGCAAAGCGGGTAGCCCTGTTATACCTGATTTAACTATTGATAGAAATACCGTTCATTTATATGGACCGGTATTACAATCTGATAAAGATGCTCTTTTATCATTATACAATGCAACTGACGGAGATAACTGGACACATAATGATAACTGGAATACCAATGCAAATGTTAGAGACTGGTACGGCGTTACCGTTAGGGGTAATCGTGTCTTTGAAATTGATTTGTCTAACAACCAATTAAACGGATATATTCCCGGCGAAATAGGAAATTTATCAGACCTTAAATCTCTTTGGATTGATTATAATAATATTTCAGGAAATATACCACCTGAAATAGGTAACTTGTCTAACCTAACGACTCTTAATCTACGTGCTAACCAACTAACCGGAAATATTCCTGTTGAAATAGGTAATTTGTCCGACTTAAAATATTTAAATGTATGGAATAATCAATTAACCGGTAACATACCATCACAATTAGGTAATTTATCTAATTTAGAATATTTAGCAATGGATTATAATCACTTAACCGGTAATATTCCCGCTAATTTGAGCAATTTAAATAATTTGGTTTTCTTCTACATAGAAAACAATCAACTTACTGGTGATATTCCGGCAGGACTGTTTGATAACATGTCTAATTTATATAAAATAAATCTTTCAGACAACAATTTAACAGGAAATTTATATTTTTCAAATAATCACAATTTATATGGAGTTTGGTGTTATAATATGCAAATTTCATCTATTGATATTCGTAATGGAAATAATAGTGCTATTTCATATTTTGACGCTTCTATCAATCCCAATCTCTCTTGTATTTTCGTTGATGATAAAAATGCTTCTTATTTATCAAATTGGTATATCGATAGTAATACCCATTTCGTCGAAACCCAAACGGAATGTAATGCAATCATGTATCAAACCACTTATGTCCCTGATGATAACTTTGAAAATTATCTGGAAACACACGATGCCAATGGCAATACGGTTCCGCTAGGTGATGCCAGTAGTATGGGAAATGGTATTGCAAATGATGATCTTGTCCTGACATCAAGAATAAGTAATGTTATATCACTAAATGTTAGGAATAAAAATATCTCTGATTTAACAGGTATTGAAGATTTTACAGATTTACAACTTTTAAATGCTAGTAGAAACAATTTAAACACTATTAATCTCTCTCAAAATAACTATTTATTGAATCTCAATTTAAGCCATAATCAGTTTAACAGTATAGATGTCTCATCTTACCCGCAATTAACAAACTTAGATCTTTGCTTTAATCAACTTACAAATATTGATGTCAGCCAAAACACTAATTTAACTCTCCTCTCCCTTTGTGTAAATCAATTAAATAATGTTGATTTATCTAATAATATAAATTTAGAATATTTGGATTTAGGTGAGAATAATATATCAAATGTTGATTTATCACATAATACGCATTTAAAATGGTTATACCTTTATACACTTAATTTATCTAATATATCACTTAATCAATTGTCTGAATTAAAACTTTTGCATATCGCAGAAAATCATTTAAATAACTTAGATTTAAGTCAAAATCCTAATATTGAAACCCTATTTTTATACAATAATGAATTAACTGATTTAGATGTTAGTCAAAATCAAAATGTATCACTACTATGGGTATATGATAACAACTTATCCCAATTAAACGTTCAAAATGGTCACAACTCACTTTTAACCGGAACAAGTTATGGTCAAGAAAGGTTTAGAGCAACAGGAAATCCAAACTTAACTTGTATATTTGTTGATGATGAAAATTATTGTGCTAATAATTGGACACAAATTGATTCAAATTCCCATTTCGTCGAAACTCAAGCGGAATGTGATGCCCTTGGCATTGACGAGACTTTTAATGAAAACATAAATGTCTATCCCAACCCGTTTAATGATTTGCTTAATATTGAATTGACCGGTAATGTTAATATCAAAACTATCAGTGTCCAAAACATGCAAGGACAAACCGTTTATAAAAGTGATTATTTTCCGCAAATAAACGTATCTAAATTAAGTTCAGGTCTGTATTTGTTGCATATTGAATATAATCAAGGCAATACAGCTGTATTCAAATTAGTGAAAAATTAATAACGGAATACCGTTTTATATTTTAACAAAAAAACCGGCACGATTTTGCCGGTTTTTTTTATGAAAATTATTTACAACTTCTCAAACCGTGCTTGGAAAAAGCGTAAATATTTCGGTTCATAAACCATTTTTAAGCCGCGGGTTTTTTCTGCATTTTCATAGACTTCAATTACCGATTCGGCTACCACATCCATATGGGCTTGTGTGTAAACCCGTCGTGGAATGGTCAAACGGACCAATTCTAATTTAGGATAATTGTGTTCACCGGTTTTTTTATTTCGTCCGGCTGATACCACACCGCGTTCCATAGACCTGACGCCAGAATCGACATATAATTCGGCTGCTAAAGTTTGCGCCGGAAATTCATCTTGGGTCAGATGTGGATAAAAAGCTTTGGCATCTAAGAATACACCATGCGTACCAACCGGTTTTACTATCGGAATACCGGCTTGTAACAATAAATTACCTAAATAATGCACCTGTCCTACCCTGGCTTTTTGATGTTCGTCCATTACCGATTCTTTGATACCGATAGCCATAGCTTCCATATCACGTCCGGCTAAACCACCATAAGTGTGCAAACCTTCATATACAACCACCATATTGCGGGCTTCTTCAAACACACGCGGATCATTGGTAGCTAAGAAACCTCCGATATTAACGAGGGCATCCTTTTTGGCACTCATAGTCGCATGGTCGGTGAGGCTATTGATTTCCTTGACAATTTCGGCAACTGTTTTATCTTGATAACCTTCTTCATGTTGTTGAATCATATAAGCATTTTCGGCAACACGGGTCATATCGTGGACAATTTCAATACCGTATTTTTGAGTCAATTTCCTCACCGCTTTTAAATTTTTAAGAGAAATAGGTTGTCCGCCGGCCATATTAACCGTCGTTGCCATCGCTACATATGGAATTTTTTCAGCGCCAACCTTATCGATTAAAGCCTGCAATTTGTTCAAATCGATATCACCTTTAAACGGATATTCGCTATTAGGGTCGTGTGCTTCATCCACAATCACATCGACAAAAGTAGCACCGGCCAATTCCTGATGCAATTTGGTCGTCGTAAAATACATATTACCGGCTACATAATCACCGGGTTTAATCAATATACGTGAAATCATATGTTCCGCCGCACGGCCTTGATGCGTCGGCACCAGATACTTGTATCCGTAAACTTCTCTTACGGTTTCTTCCAAATGGTAAAAATTACGACTCCCGGCGTAAGCTTCATCTCCAAGCATCAATCCTGCCCACTGGCGGTCACTCATAGCCGAAGTGCCACTGTCGGTTAACAAATCGATATATACATCTTCCGAACGTAGTAAAAATGTATTGTAACCTGCTTCTGCGATAGCTTTCTCCCTTTCTTTCTTCGAAAGCATTCGCAACGGTTCTACCATCTTGATTTTATAAGGCTCTGCCCATGATCTTTTTTTCATATATTTCTGTTTTTTGGTTATTTGGTTATCTGTTTATTTGATTAATTGGTTAATTGGTTATTTGATTGCCAAGTGCCTAGTGTAAAGTACCAAGTGCGTTTTAGGTTCATAGCGTGTTTTGTTAATAATGATTGTTTTCGTTAGATGTCCGATTCCTGATGTCTTGTGTTAGATGCCGGATGTCGGATGCCCGGTGTCGGATGTTGGATATCCGGTGTCATTTCGAACGAGCGACATAGGAGTGAGAGCCTGTCCCGTACCCGTAGGGAGCGGGAAGAAATCTCAGATTCCTCGTCGCTGCGCTCTGTCGGAATGACAGGTCGCACTTTCCACTTTTCACTTTCCACTTTCAACTCATTCGCACCTTCCACTTGGCACTAGGCACTTTCCACTTCGCACTCGGCACTTTCCACTAAAAAACCCGCACTTTACAGCTTTGTCGCTTGGCACTTTCCACTAAAAACCCGCACTTTCCACTTTCCACTTTCAACTTTCAACTTTTAACTCAGGTCACTGAGCCTGTCGAAGTGCAACTTTCAACTAAATAAACGGCATTTTCACTACTTCCGCCGGCACTTGTTTTTTTCTTATTTGAATAAAAATCTCACTACCGGGCTTGGCTTTTTCTACTGGTACATAGCCCATTCCGATAGCTTCTTTGAGCGTCGGCGACATGGTACCGCTGGTCACATAGCCTATTTTATTACTGTTTTCATCGACAATATCATAGCCATGACGGGCAATACCTTTGCCTTTCATTTTAAAACCTACCAATTTACGACTTAGCCCCTGCTCTTTTTGTTTTTTGAGGTTTTCACTGTTGATAAAATCTTTGGTAAATTTAGTAATCCACCCGAGCCCCGCTTCAATTGGCGACGTCGTATCGTCTATATCATTGCCGTACAAACAATAACCTTTTTCCAATCGCAACGTATCACGTGCTCCCAAACCTGCTGGTTTGATACCATACTCTTCTCCCACTTCAAACAAAGCATTCCAAATATCTTCCGCCCATTCGTTTTTGACATAAATCTCGTATCCCTTTTCACCCGTATAGCCGGTAGCGGATACTAAAATATCCTTATGTCCGGATAAATCCGCTTTTGTCCAAGTATAAAATTTCAAATGTTCCAAATCGGCACTGTCTCCGGCTAATTTTTGCATAACAGCCGGCGCCTGAGGTCCTTGAACTGCCAAAATACTGTATTCACCAGACAAATTTTCAAGCTTAACATTACGACCGATGGCGTGCATATTGACCCAAGCCCAATCTTTTTCTATATTCGCCCCGTTGACCACCAACATATATCTGTCATCATCCAGTTGATAAACCAACAAATCATCAACAATCCCGTTTTTTTCATTCGGAAAACAGGAATATTGCACTTTTCCGGGCTTGAGCTTGGCCACGTCGTTACAAGTTATATACTGCAAAAACGCCAAAGCATCCTTACCGGACACAAAAAAATTACCCATATGAGATACATCAAAAACTCCAACAGCCTTACGGACGGTTTCGTGTTCGGCATTGACACCTTCATATTGGATGGGCATTTCAAAACCCGCAAAAGGCATCATTTTAGCCCCGAGTTGTTTATGTATTTTATTAAGAGCGGTTGTTTTCATTCACTTATTTTTATCCGCCGGCTAAAATAAGAAAATGATCGGGATTTTGAGGTGATTTGGGTGGGATTTTTGTTTTTAAATTTATTTTGATTATAACCATTCCAAACTTATTACGCTTCAACCAAATCATATCATCAATACGATGTATATAACCTATGTTTAAAAAATTCAAACACATTTGAAAAAATTAAAGAAATATTTGATAAAATATCTCATTGTAATTTCTGGTAAGGTAAAATGCCTTCTACCGGATATTCTCGCACCTATTATCTTGATAAAATATCCAGTTATTTGAATAATTGACTTACCCTGAAATAAGTTGACACAAAAAGTCAATAATACTCAGGACGAGGCACAATTTTCCGGTCACTTGACATCAACTTTTAACCATAGTCGTTGATATTGTCAAAGTGCGAGCAATGGCCTGTCGAAGTGCAACTTTCAACTAATTAAATTCTCAATTCCTCAATTTAAAAGACGAAAATACTGTATAAAATAATAAACAATCATCAAAGAATGCGATAAGCTATGAACTGTAACTTTCAATCCCGCTCCCCCGATAGTAATCGGCGGCACGAGATGTCGCTAACGCTCCACTTTCAACTTTCAACTTTTTACTATTATACCACCCCTTCTGAGTTATTTGGTATTTCAACTAACAGGTCGCCCCTAGCGGAGCTTAATGGTTGTTTTTTATTGTTTCATCTACTAACAGTGCGCCCCTACGGGGCTCAATGGATTTTCTTTATCGTTTATATCTGGAAAATGTTGTCAGGGTCGGGAGACCTACGACGGAGCGGTGGTTCAAATTTTTTATTGTCTTTTATGTCCTTTTATGTCTTTTATGGTTATTAAAAATCTGAAATCAATAGTAATCCTCACTTCCTCATTTCCTCACTTCCTCATTTCCTCACTTCCTCATTTCCTCAAAAATAATAAAGATTTCTCCCCGACGAAAGTCGGGACAGGCTGTCACTCCTTCGTCGTTCTGTCGAAATGACACCACAAACAATTTCCTCAGTTCATCAATTCATCAACCCGGTCACTTCGATACAATTTTGCTCATACTTCGCAAAATTACTCAGCAACCTACCTTTCAAATCCTCATTTCCTCAACTCCTCATTTCCTCATTTCCTCAATTCCTCAATTCATCACTTTCAAAACAACCTGACATTTATCAATTTTTTACCAATCTTAATTCGTATATTTGGCAAAAATAAAATTTCAAACTATGACAATATTAAAAACTTCCGTAGCAAAGAAAGTGGCTATGGCGATATCAGGGCTTTTTCTGGTATTGTTTTTACTGCTGCACCTTGCTATAAATATGAGCTTAATCTATCCGGGCAAAGAAACTTTTGAAGCTTCGGTAGAATTTATGGCGACCAATCCGTTTATCCAAATTATGCAACCCATTTTGGCATTGGGATTTATCTTTCACATTGCCATGGGTATCTATTTGGAATGGCAAAACCGTGGTAAACGTTCGATTAAATATGTCAAAAACAAAGCGAATGTTTCCTCGTCGTGGGCATCACGAAATATGATTTGGACCGGATTATTCGTCTTATTCTTTTTAGCGGTGCATTTATATAACTATTTCATACCGTTCAAAACACAAGCTAATCCCGACCATTATGCATTAGTCACCGGCTTGTTTAAAGACCCGGTTTATACATTATTATATATTATTGCATTTGTATTATTAGGGATTCATTTGAGCCACGGATTTCAGTCGGCTTTTCAATCTTTGGGAACGCCGAGGGAAAAGTGTCATAAATTTTTGGTTTGCTGTGGCAACATATTCGCATTTGTAGTAGCTATCGGTTTTTCGGCCATAGCCGTTTACTTTTATTTCAATTAAAAAATTTAACGTCATATGTCAACAATAAATATTAAAGAAGGAACCCCGTTAAAAGCCAAAATTCCGGAAGGAGATTTGGCTAAAAAATGGACGACATACAAGGACAAAATCCGTTTGGTAAGTCCGGCAAACAAAAGAAAATTGGATATCATTGTTGTCGGAACGGGCTTGGCAGGTGCTTCGGCAGCGGCTTCGTTAGCCGAATTGGGTTATAATGTCAAAGCCTTTGCGTTTCAAGATTCGCCTCGCCGGGCACATTCCATTGCCGCACAAGGCGGTATCAACGCTTCTAAAAATTATCAAAACGACGGTGACAGCGATTGGCGTCTGTTTTACGATACGATAAAAGGCGGTGACTATCGCGGCCGTGAAGCCAATACATACCGTTTGGCAGAAGTTTCGGGTAATATCATCGACCAAGCCGTGATGCAAGGCGTTCCCTTTGCTCGTGATTACGGCGGTTTACTCGACAACCGTTCGTTTGGTGGTGTGTTGGTATCACGGACTTTTTATGCCAAAGGACAGACCGGACAGCAATTGCTCTTAGGGGCTTATTCGGCGCTTAACAGACAGATAGCCCGCGGTAAAGTGGAAATGTACAACCGTCATGAAATGATAGATTTGGTTGTTATCAACGGACATGCTCGCGGTATCATTGCCCGTAATTTGGTTACCGGCGAAATCGAAAGACATTCGGCACATGCCGTAGTGTTGGCTTCCGGAGGATACAGCAATGCCTATTTCTTATCCACCAATGCTATGGGATCCAACGCTACGGCAGCTTGGCGGGCTCATCGCAAAGGTGCTTATTTTGCCAATCCCGCTTTTGTGCAAATTCACCCCACTTGTATCCCGCGAAGCAGTGAACATCAATCCAAATTAACTTTGATGTCCGAATCGCTGCGTAATGACGGTCGTATTTGGGTGCCTAAAAAATTGGAAGATGCCAAGGCCCTTCGCGAAGGCAGACTTAAACCGACTGATATTCCCGAAGAGGACCGTGATTATTATTTGGAAAGACGTTACCCGGCTTTCGGTAATTTGGTTCCCCGTGATGTCGCTTCACGGGCTGCCAAAGAACGTTGCGATGCCGGATTCGGCGTCAATAAAACCGGTGAAGCGGTCTTTTTAGATTTTGCCACGGCTATTGAAAGATACGGTAAAGAACAAGCGCACTTAAAAGGTATTAAAAATCCTTCTAAAAAACTCATTACGGAACTCGGTGAAAAAGTTATCGAACAAAAATACGGTAACCTGTTCCAGATGTATGAAAAGATTACCGACGACAATCCGTATAAAACCCCGATGATGATATATCCGGCCAACCATTATACGATGGGTGGTCTTTGGGTGGATTACGATTTACAATCCAACCTGCCCGGCTTGTTTGTCATCGGTGAAGCCAATTTCTCCGACCACGGTGCCAACCGCTTGGGGGCATCAGCATTGATGCAAGGATTGGCAGACGGATATTTCGTTCTCCCCTACACTATCGGGGATTATCTGGCAGACTATATTCGTGAAGGCAAAGTGCCTACCGATACACCGGAATTTGATGAAGCCGAAGCCAAAGTCAAAGAAGAAATCGACTTCTTTATCAACAACAACGGTAAACATTCTGTTGATTATTTCCACAAAAAACTTGGAAAAATCATGTGGGACAAAGTGGGATTATCCCGTAATGCAGAAGGTTTACAAAAAGCTATCAAGGAAATTCAAGAATTACGTACCCAATTTTGGAAAGATGTGCGTGTACCAGGAAGAGCCGACGAACTAAATCCCGAATTGGAAAAAGCCGGTTATGTGGCAGATTTCTTGGAACTAGGCGAACTTTTGGCACTCGATGCCCTTAACAGAAACGAATCTTGCGGTGGTCACTTCCGCGAAGAATACCAAACGGAAGACGGCGAAGCCCTTCGTGACGATAAAAATTACGCTTACGTTGCCGCTTGGGAATATCCGGCCAAACCTTATGAGAGATATACCAAGCATGTTAATATGAGTGATGCTATCTTACATAAAGAGCCGCTTATATTTGAATTTGTTAAACCTACAACCAGAAGTTATAAATAATTATGAAACTGAATCTTAAAATTTGGAGACAACCGGGACCAAACGCCAAAGGGCGTATGGTCAATTATCAAATAGATGGTGTTGAATCCGATATGTCCTTTTTGGAAATGTTGGATTTACTCAACGAAAATTTAATAGCCAAAGGCGAAGAACCCGTGGCTTTTGACCACGATTGCCGTGAAGGTATCTGCGGTATGTGTTCTTTGTTTATCAACGGTGAAGCCCACGGTCCCGACCGCTTGACAACGACTTGTCAATTGCATATGCGTAAGTTCAAAGATGGCGATACCATTGTTATCGAACCCTGGCGTGCCAATGCTTTTCCGGTTATCAAAGACTTGGTTGTGGATCGTTCGGCTTTGGATCGTATCCAACAAGCCGGCGGATATATTTCCGTCAATACCTCGGGGCGACCGGTCGACGCTAATACCATTCCTATACCCAAAAAGAACGCTGATATGGCTTTTGATGCCGCAACTTGTATTGGTTGCGGCGCTTGTGTAGCCACTTGTAAAAACGCTTCGGCCATGTTGTTCGTATCGGCCAAAGTAGCACAATATGCTTTATTGCCGCAAGGCCGTATTGAAGCCGCCAAACGCGTACAGGATATGGTTGCCGCCATGGATGCCGAAGGTTTCGGTAGTTGTACCAATACCGGAGCCTGTGAAGTCCAATGTCCCAAAGGTATTTCTCTGACTAATATTGCCATTCTCAATAAAGAATTCTTATTGGCACAGAGCAAATAATCATTTTTTTGTATTAATAGTATAAATCCGGTGGAACGTTGTTTTTGCCGGATTTTTATTATTTTTGAATAAGCTTGTAAAGAAAAACGGCATGACAGATAAAAAAATTTATCCTTTATCAAAGGTAACCAAAGCCATTGAAAGACTTATTTCCGAACATGCCGGAAACTACTTTTGGGTGAAAGCGGAGATTGTCAAACTCAATTATTACAAACAATCCGGACATTGTTATCCCGTTTTGGTCGAAAAGAAAGATGATGAAATTATAGCGGAAATCAGAGGAAATATTTGGAAAACTAATTTTGAAAAAATTAATAACAAATTTAAAGCCATTTTAAACGAAGCATTGGGAGACAATATGACGGTAATCTTTTATGCCAAAGTGCAATATCATTCAGTTTACGGTTTGTCGTTAAACATTGTCGATATCGATCCGGCCTTTACGCTTGGAGAATTGGCCAGGCAAAAGTCCGAAACCATAAAACGTTTAAAAGAAGAAAATATTTTTGATCTTAACAAACATAAAAAATTGCCGTTGTTACCTAAAATTATCGCTGTTATCTCGGTCAGTACCAGCAAGGGATATCAAGATTTTATCAACGTGATTGATAATAATCCTTGGCAATATAAATTTCAATACTTGCTTTTCCCTGCCGTTTTGCAAGGTGAAAGAGCCGTTGAAACCATTATCTATCAATTAAATAAGATTTCTAAATACAGCCATGTATTTGATACCGTAGCCATTATCAGAGGAGGGGGCGGCGAAGTCGGGTTGAGTAGTTTTGATGATTACAGATTAGCCCGTGCCGTTGCGACCTATCCTATTCCCGTTTTAACCGGCATCGGGCATTCAACCAACGAAACAGTCACGGAAATGGTAAGTTACAGAAGTTTTATCACACCGACCAAAATAGGCGAATTTTTATTACAACAATACCATAATTTTTCGGTTCCATTAAATGAGAGTATTACAACTATCAAGCATTATTACCAAAGATTGATAAAGGAAGAAAAAAACAAGCTCATTGCAACCTCAAAACTATTCGGCACATTGGTCGATAACTTGTTCATTAAGAATAAGATGATTATAAATCAAAGCATCAAGATTATTCGCCAATATACCACTCATTTGCTCCAAACCACCAAAAACGATATCAAAAGAAGTGCCGGTGTTTTACAATATACCAGTCAAAATTTCATTCTCAATCAAAATCATGCATTAAAAACAAATATCGACCGGATTAAAAATTCGAGTGATAGAATATTGGAAAACGAACAACATTACCTTAAAGAACTTGTATACCGTCTCAATCATAACACAAAATATTCACTGAAACACGCTAATAAAGACATTAAATTTGTCGAAAACAAATTACAAATTCTATCACCAACAAATATTCTAAAAAGGGGATACAGCATCACCCGTATTAACGGCAAAATTTTGAAAGACATAAATAAAATCAGTAGTGGGAACATTATTAAAACAGAGCTTTATAACGGATTGATAGAAAGTCGTGTCGAACAAACCCAATCAAAAAATTAAATAATATGTCAGAAGAATTAACTTATACCGAAGCATTCGAAGAATTACAAAAAATTGTAGCGGAAATGGAAAATTCCGAAATCACTATCGACCTTTTGGACAGTAAAATCAAAAGAGCATCCGAATTATTAAAAATTTGCAAAGATAAACTTTTCAAAACGGAACAAAACGTCCAAAAAATTTTGGATGAGATAAATAATTATTCCATAGATGAGTAATAAATCATAACGTCTTCTTTAAAATTACTTCAAAAAAATGCCCTACCTTGCTCGTCAGAATTTTGAAGATATTTTTCAATTTAGTGACGTTACCCGGGATACTTTATTGATATTGTCATTACATAAGCTTTTTAGCCGGACACATTGTCAATTTTCAAGATTTGGTCATTGATTTTTTAAGATAGTTCATTCAAAAATACAGGAGATACATTTTTTGATATGCCACGGCCAACTCCACCTCAAAAGTCGAAAATTCGCAAAAACCAAACAATTTTATTTAAAATAACCCTCAGATAATCATCGGATAAAAAAATATTGTAGAGATAAAAAATTATAAAAATGAAATAAAAATTATTGAATGCAAATAATCATCCAATAAAGTGAAAGACATAACATAGCTTTTATTTATAAAAAAATCCTAACGCCGTTTAATTTCCTAATAATTCGTTAAAAACAAAAATCCCAACTAAAAAATTTGTAATTTTGGTTCAATCAAAAAACTATAAAACCAATAAAATGAAAAAATTAAATTTATTAATTCTGTTATTTATCTTTTTGAGCGGTTATGCACAAAAAGGAGAAGGCGGCATGTGGATGCCCAACACCATCGGACAAGTGGAAAGTGATATGCAAAATATGGGTATGAAAATTACTGCTGCCGATATTTGGAACAATCAAGCACCTGCTATTAAAGATGCCGTGGTTCAATTGGGAAACGGGTGTACGGCAGAAGTCATGTCGGATAAAGGGTTAATTTTTACCAACCATCACTGCGGTTACGACGCCATTCAAAAATTATCGAGCATTGAACACAATTATTTGGAAGACGGTTTTTGGGCCAATTCGTTTGAAGAAGAATTGCCCGCAAAAGGCTTAACCGTAACATTTATAGATGATATTATTGATATCACGACCGATGTTTTAAAAGGTGTAACCGATGATATGAGCCCCAAAAAACGTCAATCAACCATAGATAAAAATATTGCAGCTATCAAACAAAAAACACCGCAAGACCGTTTTCACAATATTAAAATAAAACCTTTTTTTAAGGGCAATAAATATTACTTGATTAAACGCACAACTTTTTATGATATTCGTTTGGTTGGTACGCCTCCTGCCAGCTTAGGTAAATTCGGTGGCGATACCGACAATTGGATGTGGCCGCGTCATACCATTGATTTTTCCATTTTTAGAATATATGCTGACAAAAACAATCAGCCAGCCATGTATTCTCCTGATAATCAACCTTACAAACCAAAAAAATTCTTAAAAATTTCTTTGGATGATTTAAAACCGGATGATTTTACCATGGTTATCGGATTTCCCGGTAGAACCACTGAATACTTGACATCTTATGCCGTTCAACAGAAACAAGATTTGCGTGATCCTGCCAGAGTAGCTGTTCGTGAAATCACTTTGGGTATAATGGATAAACGTATGGCAAAAGACAAAGCCTTAAAACTTAAATTGGCTTCAAAACACGCTTCTTTGGCCAATTATTGGAAATTTTGGATAGGCGAAAATCAAGGACTGAAAAAATTTAAAGCCGTAGAAGCCAAACAGCAATTTGAAAAGGAATTTACCCGGCGCATCAATCAAAATCCGGAGCTAAAAGCCAAATACGGCCGGGTTCTGCCCCGTTTAAAAGAATTGTATGAACAACTGAAACCTTATGCCGTCGTACAGGATTATACAAGTGAAATTTTCAGCCGGAATATAGATTTACCAACTATTGCTTTGATTACAGGTATTTTAGAAGAACAAAGTAAAGAGCAAGGAAATATGTATTATACCTTTGCCAAAGACAAATACAAAGAATACATCGTCAATAATGTTTTAAAAGATTTTGATAAAGATACGGATAAAGAAATTTTTGCCGCTTTAATAGATTTTTATGTAAAAAATGTCAAACCTCAATTTATCAGTCCCGAACTTAAAAAAGCTCTGAAAAAACAAACTCCCGGACAATTGGCCGATAAACTTTACAATAAATCCTTGTTGAGTAGTAAAGAAGGTTTGAACAAACTTTTTGCCGCCAAAGATTCTAAAGAATTTTCAAAACTTTTAAACAATGACCCGGCATACAAATTGTTCAATGCCCAACAAGAATGGATTGATAAAAAAGTGGGAAAACCTGTGGCTAAAATTAATGAAGAAATCAATGATTTGATGCGAAAATATATCAAAGCACAGATGTTGGTATTTCCGGATAAACTCTTCTATCCGGATGCCAACTTTACCATGCGGGTTGCATATGGTAAAATCAAAGGTTACGAACCTCGTGACGCCGTCTTTTACAAACCTTTTTCACATCTTTACGGCGCTATTGAAAAATACAAACCGGGTGATCCTGAATTTAATTTACCTCAAAAATTAATCGATTTATACAAAAAACACGATTACGGACGCTATGCTAACAAAACGGATGGTACTTTGGTCACAGATTTCTTAGCCACTAATCATATTACCGGTGGTAATTCCGGTAGTCCTATCCTCAACGCCCGGGGCGAACATATCGGATTGGCCTTTGACGGTGTTTGGGAAGGCGTTATGGAAGATGTGTATTATCGTCCCGAAATTGCCCGGAGTATCCATGTAACCGACCACGCCGTATTGTTTGTTGTCGATAAATTGGCTAATTGTCAACATATTATGAAAGAATTGACCATAGTAAAATACAATCAAGACAACCGGTAAGAACCAAAAAATATAAAAGGTCTTTTAATATTTTATAAGTTTGTTTTATCAAAATATTAAAATCATGATAGATAAGCTGTCCTGATTTTTTAAATTTCTTATCCAAGTTATTAGAATTTTTTATATTTTTGTTGTTACAAAACTTATAAAATTTATAAAAATGAAACGAATATTATTTTTATTACTAATTTTTGTTAGTCTCAATTCATTTTCACAAATCAGATTACGTTACGGTTTAACAGCCGGATTAAATGTTTCAACGGCTCTTTTACCCGAATTAAAATTAAACACAGACATCAACAGTATTTTAAAAGGTGAAAATGTCGTTGAAGGTGATAATCAATTAGCGGATTATATTGCTTTGTATAAAGGTGGTGTCTTCGTGCGTCTGGATGCAATAATAGGTTCTTTAAAATTAAATATCAATTATGACAAAACAAATATTCACCACAATTTGGACCCGGACGTTTATTCCGTCAATGAATTAAATATTTTTTTAAGTTACCTCAATTTTGAAATTACGGGCAACATCAATCTTTCTAAACATTTTTTCATTTCTGTCGGTTATGTACCTTCACTACTGCTGGATCAAAACGGAGATTTAAATATTAACAAATTTGACCCGAAAATTTTATCGGGATTTGGTATCCGTATTAGTGACAGCGTTACTATTGACCTGAATGCACTATACGGTTTAGAAGAAATTATAGACGGTTCATACATTCACAATTTAATCATTCCCGTTACAATTAATATTCCACTAAATTAAAATGCAGACAGCCAGAAATATTTTAAAAAAATACATTCCGGAACAGGCAGTTGAACCCGTAATCAAACTATTATTCACTCATAAGGAGCTACACTTGAAAATCTCTAAATCAAGAAGTAGTAAATTGGGAGATTTTAAAAGAATTACTCCTTATAAACATCAAATAAGTGTAAATTATAATCTCAACAAATACCAATTTTTAATCACTTTATTACACGAAATCGCCCATTTTTTGACTTATAAACATTTTGGAGAAAACATCAAACCGCATGGTAAAGAATGGAAACAAACCTTTGGCAATCTTTTACAAAATTTTATCCATCCCGGTATTTTTCCCGAAGACATTATCCCCGATTTGAAAACTTATGCCCGTAATCCGAAAGCCAGCACAGCAGGAGACGGCAATTTATATCTTAAACTTTCAAAATATAACGAGAAATCAAATTCGCAAACCAAATATGTCTTTGAATTGAATCCGGGGCAAGTTTTTGCATTACCGAATGGAGTGGTTTATCAATTGCAAGAAAAACGTCGAACCCGTTATAAATGTTTACGTTTATCCAATCAAAAGGTCTATTTAATCCATCAAAATGCCGAAGTTTTTCCCATAAATCCGGATAAATTATGAAAAGTATTCTCAGTTGGAGCAGTGGTAAAGATGCTGCATATTCCCTGCACAAACTTATTAAAAACAATCAAAAACCGGATTTATTATTGACTACCGTTAATAAAGATTTAAACCGTGTTTCCATGCACGGATTACGTATCGAATTGTTGGAAAAACAAGCGGAAGCATTAGATTTACCACTTTATAAAATCCCACTCGACAAAGATGTGGATATGGCATCATATAATAAAATTATGAGTGAACATTTAAAACACTTAAAAATACAGGGCTATAATAAAGTTCATTTCGGAGATATCTTTCTTGAAGACTTAAAGACATACCGCATCAAACAAATGCAAAGCATTCAAATACAAACCGACTTCCCGGTTTGGGGCGAATCAACCGAAGAATTAGCCGTCAAAATTATTCAAAGTGGTATAAAAGCCGTTGTTATCAGTGTCAATGCCAAATTATTAAATAAAAATTTTGTAGGACGTCGTTTTGATGAAAATTTTCTCAATGATTTGCCAACTGATGTTGATTGGTGCGGCGAAAACGGTGAATTTCATACTTTTGTTTACGACAGTCCCGACTTCAAACAACCTATATCTTATTCATTAGGTGATAAAATTTTTAAAACATTTAAGCCTTGCAACCAAAAAGATAAAGATAACTTCAATAGAAATGTTAAAAAAACAAATTGGGATACCGGTTTTTGGTTTATAGATGTATTACTTTCATAATTTTTTTTTAATTTTACATTATCAAAAAAGTCTATCAATTATGAAAATAAAAATCATCAGCATTGTTATCATACTCACAGGTTTCTTGTTCTTAACAAGCTGTTCTCCTAAAACCAGTCAACCTTGCCCGAAAGTTTACAAATATCAAAAAGTTTCTTCACAAAATCTTTGTTACAAACAATAAAATCAGCGTTTTAACGCAAAATGACCCGTATAAACCTTCCCGTCATTCCCGAATAACTTTTACAAAATAACCGGTGCCGGTTTCATTTAGGATATATAAAATTTTTGAAGTAATAAGTATAGAGATAAAACATCTATTATAACAAACTTTTTATTTTTTCAACAAAATATTGAGGCGGACGTATAGGTTTTCCGTCAGCTCCGGCAAAGACCAAAACCACTTCGCCTTCATTAGCTTTTTGACCTGCTTCGTTATAGATTTCATAACCGAATGCCAAGCGGACACCTTTTAAATATTTGATATAAGTTTTAAGGGTCACCAATTCATCAAAAGTCAACGGAATAAAATATTTGGTTTGTAATTGATAAACCGGTAATATGTAGCCATCTTTTTCCATCTGTTTGTATGAAATACCTATTTTATTCATTAAATCAATACGTCCCATTTCATAATACTGTGCATAAATACTGTGGTGGATATAGCCCATTTGGTCAGTTTCGGCATAACGGGTTTTAAATTTCAATTCGTGAATTTTTACACTCATTTTATCATTATATTATCAATAATTGTTTACGACAAAAGTATGATAATTTTTTGTAAAAATCAGTCTTTTTTTACGATATAAATAATAGTTAAAAATTTCTAAAAATTCAAGCCTAAAAAATTTTTTTAATCGGAAAAATTGTCTCAAATTTGCACCATTAAAACGAGACAAAAAGTCCATTTTAACAACCTTTAATCTTATAACTGTCTATGAACCAAGCCCTTACGATTTGGAGTAAATGTTTGTCCTTTATCAAAGATAATGTTGATGAAACCGTGTATGAAACTTGGTTCAAACCATTGGTTCCTATTGATTTTAAAGATAACAAATTAAAAATTCAACTCCCGAGCAAATACTACTACGAGTGGATTGAGAACCACTATTTGCAGTTATTAAAAATTGCATTGACCAAATATGCCGGACCTGATGTCGGATTGGTTTACAGCATCAAGATGAGTGCCGATGCCGACAAAAAGAAATCCCATCTGATGGATCTTCCGAGTTCGAACCGTCCGAAAGTTGAAACCAGAAACCGTAAGACAACCAAAAATTTTGTTCCCGAGATTAAAAATCCATTTGCATTTCCGGGAATCAAAAAAATCAATATCGATTCGCAATTAAATCCGAATTATACTTTTGACAATTTTGTTGAAGGAAGTTCCAACCGGTTGGCACGCAATGCCGCTTTGGCCGTATCAAAAAAACCGGGAGGTACTTCGTTTAATCCCTTATTGATTTACGGTGATGTAGGGCTGGGCAAGACACACTTGGCTAATGCAATCGGTGTGGAAGTCAAAAGCCGTTTTCCCGAAAAAACGGTCTTATACGTATCCACCGAAAAATTTATACAACAATATTCTACTGCCACGCAGCGCAATAATCGCAATGATTTTATTCATTTTTACCAAATGATTGACGTTTTAATCGTAGACGATATTCAATTTTTATCGGGAAAAGGCGGCACACAAGATGTCTTTTTTCACATTTTCAACCACTTACATCAAAACAAAAAACAAATCATTTTAACCGCCGATAAAACACCCGTAGATATGCAAGACATCCAGCAACGCCTGTTATCCCGTTTTAAATGGGGCTTGTCAGCCGAGTTGCAAAAACCGGATTATCAAATGCGTAAACAAATTATACACAACAAGTTGTTTGCAGACGGTGTCAAACTTCCCGGTGATGTTATCGAATATATTGCCCGCAGTATAAAAACCAATATTCGCGAATTGGAAGGTATTATCATTTCATTGATTGCACACGCTTCTTTTGACCACAAAGAAATCAATTTGGATTTAGCCCGTGAAATCGTTCAAAATTATGTCAAACAAAACAAAAAAACCTATTCCATTGAAATGATTTTGGAAATTGTCAGCAAATATTTCAATGTGGAAGTAGAAGATATTCAATCCAAATCCCGCAAGCGCGATATCGTTCAAGCCCGGCAATTTGCTATGTATTTTGCCAAAAAAATCACCAATAAACCTTATACCGAAATCGGCAAACATATCGGTAACCGCAACCACGCAACGGTTTTACACGCTTGCAAAACCATAGACGGTCTTATAGATATCGACAGGGAATTCAATAAATATTTTAAAGATTTGGAAGTCCGTTTTTCCTTATAATTTTTTCTAACTTGTGAAATAATTTTTATGCCTGACAAAAAGAAAATTTTAATGGTATGTTTGGGAAATATTTGCCGTTCGCCGTTGGCAGAAGCATTATTGCGTCAGAAAGTGGATTCCCGTAAAGTTGAAGTGGATTCGGCCGGTTTGGACAATTATCATGCCGGCGAACCACCTTGTCCGACTTCACAAGAAATTGCCCGTGAACACGGTTTGGATATTTCCGGATTACGTGCAAGACCATTTGAAACCGCTGATTTTGACCGTTTTGACAAAATCTATATAATGGACGATTATAATTGGGAATTGATACAATCATTTGCCCGTAAACCGCAGGATTTGGAAAAAGTGGACTTTATTCTCAACGAACTTTTTCCGGGTGAAAATATGCCGGTTCCCGATTCATACGGTAAAGGTAAAAATGCCGCCAAACTGGTTTTTAATATGTTGGACAAAGCCACCACGGCAATTGCAAAAAAATTTTCATCTTGAAAAAAGGTACTTTATTTTTAATTCCCGCACCGCTTGGTGATACCTCTTTCAATGAAATTTTGCCGGAGGCCGTCAAGCAAACCATTTCAAATCTGACCTGTTTTATCGTGGAAAACGAAAAAACAGCCCGCCGGTATATCAAACGGATTTGCCCGAAAAAAGATCAATCGGAATTGACTGTATATCAATTGAACAAACATCATAAATCAGCCAACCTGCTAGAATTTATCACGCCCTTGCTTCAAGGTACGGATATGGGTTTACTGTCGGAAGCCGGATTGCCGGCCGTTGCCGACCCGGGAAATCTCGTCGTTACTTTGGCTCATAAAAACGACATCTATGTAAAACCTCTGACAGGTCCCTCCTCTTTGATGTTAGCCCTGATGAGTTCAGGGCTTAACGGACAAAAATTTTCCTTTGAAGGTTACCTGCCCAAAGAACCGGCAGCCTTAAAACGCAAAATCAAACAACTCGAACAACTGTCCGCTAAAAACAATTGTACAAAAATATTCATAGAAACACCTTACCGTAATCAAAAATTACTACAAAGTTTGTTAAAATTTCTACATCCCGCAACTTTACTCTGTGTAGCGTGTGATTTAACACTCCCTACCGAATATATCAAAACTTTGCCCGTAAAAGAATGGCAAAAAAACATCCCGGATTTGCACAAACGTCCGGCGGTATTTTTGTTTCATGCCGGATAAACGGAATTTGGAACGGTTTTTGATTACTTCAAACAAAATTCATCTTATGAAAATCAAACTATTAACAGTCTTTTTTGTTTCATTTTTATTACTCACCTCTTGTTCATCAACCAAAATCGATTACGATAAATCGGTTGATTTCGGCTCTTACAAAACCTATGCGTTTTATAAAAAAGGTTTGGATCATTTGAAAATTCCGCTCAAAAAGAAACGCTTTATCGTCCGAACCATTTCGGAAGCTTTGTTACAAAAAGGTTTTACCAAATCCAGTCATCCCGATTTCATTGTCAATATTTTTACCAAATTACACGACAGAATAGATGTATATCCATATCCGTATTTTCCTTACCACCGACACGCCCGCATTGAAAAAACAAAAGAAGGTATTTTTTACATCGATATTATTGATTTAAAAAATAAAAAAGTCGTCTGGTCCGGTCACACCTATATCAATTTAAAAGGTAACGATTATAAAAAATTTGAAACGGCCATTTACAAACTTTTGGCTGACTTTCCGCCTAAAAATTAAAACTTTATCTTACCGACCACAGTAACACATTATATATATTACCGGACAGAATAAAATTTCATATCAAGAATGCGTAAAAAATAGGGTTTTGTTTTGTCAAAAATAAAAATGTTTATATATTTGCACGCCTAACAAAAGGAAGACCCGGTAGCTCAGTAGGTAGAGCATCTCCCTTTTAAGGAGAGGGTCCTGAGTTCGAGCCTCAGCCGGGTCACTTTTTTTGAAATTTTGATATTTTAATTAAATATTTACCGACCCGGTAGCTCAGTAGGTAGAGCATCTCCCTTTTAAGGAGAGGGTCCTGAGTTCGAGCCTCAGCCGGGTCACAAACCAAATCAAGTTAGGCAATACGCTTAACTTTTTTTGTTTTTATATTATGCGCACGTGGTGGAATTGGTAGACACGCTAGGTTGAGGGCCTAGTGGCTGTTACAGGCCGTGCAGGTTCAAGTCCTGTCGTGCGCACAGCAAAAGCCGTGTAATCTTTATCGCGGCTTTTTTTTTTTATTGCATCAAATCAGGCCGGATTTTTTTGGTAATTTCCTCTGCTTGTTGTTCCCGCCATTCGGCAATTTTTTGATGATTGCCAGACAGTAAAATTTCCGGGACTTTCATTCCTTTATATTCCGGCGGTCGTGTATAAACCGGCGGGGCTAACAGACCGTTTTGAAATGAATCGGACAAAGCCGAAGTTTGGTCATTCATAGCGCCCGGGATTAATCTGACAATAGCATCGGTCAAAACGGCAGCCGGCAGCTCGCCGCCTGATAACACATAATCGCCAATGGATATTTCGCGTGTAACGTGCAAATCACGCAAGCGTTGATCAACACCTTTATAATGTCCGGCTACAATTATCAAATTAGTTTTTAACGACAATTCATTGACCGTTGATTGTTTTAAAACCGGTGCATCAGGCGTCATAAATATAATCTCGTCATAAACCCGTTCCGATTTGAGTTGCGATATCAACCGGTCGAGCGGCTCCACCATCAACACCATACCTGCCCCGCCACCGTATTGATAATCATCTATTTGCTTGTATTTGCCCTTGCCGTAAGCGTGAATATCGTGAACAAAAATTTCTACCAAACCTTTATCTTTTGCCCTTTGAACGATACTGTAATTCAGAAAACTGTCCAAAAGTTGCGGAATGGCACTTAAAATATCTATTCGCATAGTAAGTGTTATTTATTCTATTGCAAATTTAGTATTTATTACTGAGGAATTGAGGAATTGTTTCGTTTCGTAGCATATTTTGTTGTCTAATGGATATTTTGTGCTTCAAAATATATTCCTGCTTTTAAATTGAGGAATTGAGGAAATGAGGAAATGAGGAATTGAGGGAATGAGGAAATGAGGAAGTGAGGAAGTGAGGAAGTGAGGAAGTGAGGAATTGAGGAATTGAGGAAGTGAGGAAATGAGGAAGTGAGGAATTGAGGAAGTGAGGAAGTGAGGAAGTGAGGAAATGAGGAAGTGAGGAAATGAGGAAATGAGGAAATGAAGAATTGAGGAAGTGAGGAATTGAGGAAGTGAGGAATTGAGGAAATGAGAAGTAGGTTACTGAGCTTGTGGAAGTGTCAGTTTTTTTATTGAACCACATAAGGCACAAAAGTTCATATAAATTTTTTTCTCTTGCGTGTTTAATTGACTTATATGGTCTTATTAAATTCAAATTTTTAGAATTAAAATGCTTAGAAAGTTCCCGCTATAAAAATTATCCCTTAAAAATTTTCTTTTTTGATAAAAGTTTGTAACTTCGCAAACTAATGTAAAATACTAAAATAAATTTGTAGAAGATGGCAATATTAGGACAAATTCAAAAGAGATCAGGGATATTAATCGGGCTTATAGCATTGGCCTTATTTGCTTTTATTATTCAAGGATTGATTAAAAACTCATCCTCATTAGGCAAAGGCGATGTCAATGTGATAGGAGAAGTTGACGGACGGGAAATACCGCGCGACGAATTTCAAAAGCGGGTTGCATTGATGCAAAAACAAGCCCGTAATTTCTCACAAATGCAAGCCGTCAATACGGTTTGGAATCAAATGGTGGATGAAGCTGTTTTAAACAACGAATACGAAAAACTCGGTATCGATGTCGGACAGGACCGTGTCAGGGAATTGGTTATGAAGAACCCGTCTATTCAGCAAGCGTTTACCAATCAACAAGGTGTCTTTGATGAAAACCGTTTGGCCGATTATATCGATCAAATTTATCAAAATAAAGACAGGAATCCCGAGGTATTTGCCCAATGGAAAAATTTTGAAAATTCGCTGATTGAAGCCGAAAAGAAAAAAATCTATATGGATTTGGTAAAATCGTCTATCAACCCTACTATAAAAGAAGGCGAATGGTTGTATCATTTTGAAAATGATGCCGTTGACTTTAAATATGGAGCCGTTCCCTATACAACCGTACCGGATTCATTGGTTAATGTCACTAAGGACGACATTTTGGCTTACATCAAAAAACATCCTGAAAAATATCAAACGGAAGAAAACCGCAGTATCGAATATGTTTTTATTCCTTTGGAACCTTCCGAGAAGGACAAACAAAAAATTAAAGACGAACTGAAAAATTTGATAGAAGACAAAGAAGTATATGACGAAAAAGCACCTGACCACAAAAAAATCGAAAAAGGTTTTAAAAATACCGATGATCCTGTTGCATTTGCCAATAAATATTCGGATGTCAAACAACAAGCCCGTTGGTATTTTAAATATAAATTGCCCGTTAAATATGCCGATACACTTATTAAACTAAACAAAGGCGATATTTTCGGTCCTTATGAGATGAAAAAACAAATTTATTTATCAAAAATTTTAGACACCAAAGTAGCACCTGATTCTGCCAAAGCTTCACATATATTGATAGCTTACAAAGGTGCGATGCGAGCCAATCCCGACATTACGCGTGACAAAGAAGCCGCTAAAAAGAAAGCCGACAGCATTTATAAAATCGTTAAAAGAAATTCCGGAAAATTTGCCGATTATGCTAAAAAATTATCCGATGGTCCTACCAAAACAAAAGGTGGAGATTTAGGCTGGTTTACACAAGAGCAAATGGTTAAAGAATTCAGTGATTTTGTATTTAACGGTCAAAAAGGACAAATAGGTTTGGTGGAAACGCCTTTCGGTTTTCATATCGTTAAAATAGATGATTTGAGCAAGCCCAAAAAAGCTGTCAAGATGATTTCAATTGTTAGAAATGTTGTTCCAAGCACGGAAACAGAAAATGAAACATTTGCCAAAGCCGCTAAATTTGCCAGCGAAGCTCTCAATACGAAAGATTTTTACGCTTTGTCCAAATCCAAAGGATATGAATCCAAACCCGTTAAAAAAATCGGACGTTACGAGGACCGAATTCCCGGTGTCGGACAAAACAGAAACGTTATCAGTTGGCTTTACGAAGATGATCGCAAGGTAGGTGATGTTGCCAAATTTGATACCGAAAAAGGGCACTTAATTGTATATGTAACCGGTATTCAAAAAAAAGGACTGATGTCACCAGAAGATGCATCCGTTTTGGTAAAACCTGTTTTGATAAAACAAAAGAAAGCGGAAATCATCAAGGCTAAATTCAAAGGAAACACTTTTGAAGAAATGACCAAAAACGCCAAAGCTAGAACAGGCACGGCAACAGGTGTCAGAATGAAAAATCCGTATATTCCCGGATTCGGTAAAGAACCGGTAGTCGTTGCCACGGCTTTTGCTTTAAAACCGGGAGATTTTTCAAAACAACCTATCGAAGGAAACAAAGCCGTTTATGTGGTTAAAACAATTAAAATCGATATAGCACCGGACATCAAAAACTACCTTCCTTATGTTGAAAAAATAAAGAAAGAAAAATCAAAAAGTGTGGAACGTGAAGTTGTAAAAGCTTTAAAAGACAAAGCGGAAATTGAAGATTACAGAAATAAATTTTACAAATAAAAATTCAAAGGTATATTAAAAGTCCGCTATTTTTGATAGCGGGCTTTTTTTATAAAAAAATTGTATTTTTGTATGAAACGAATATTTTCCAATCTTTATGAAAACATTAAAAGACCTCAATTTTAAAAATAAAAAAACTTTAATCCGTGTGGATTTTAACGTGCCGCTCAATGATGCATTACAAGTTACGGACAATACCAGAATCCAAGCGGCCAAACCGACCATTGAAAAGATTTTAAATGACGGCGGCAGTGTTATTTTAATGTCTCATTTAGGACGGCCGAAAGGGAAAGATGATAAATTTTCATTAAGGCACATTGTTCCGGAAGTAGAAAAAGTTCTGGGCCGGAAAGTCCGTTTTGTCGATGACTGTACAGGCGAAAAGGTCAAAAAAGCCGTAGCGGGATTAAAACCGGGAGAAGTATTATTACTCGAAAACCTCCGTTTTTATCCCGGTGAAAAACAAGGGGATGAAAATTTTGCCAAGGCTTTGGCGGATATAGGTGCCGATTATTATATCAACGATGCTTTCGGAACAGCCCACCGGGCACATGCCTCCACAGCCGTTATAGCCCGTTTTTTTGACAAAGAACACAAAGCACCCGGTTTATTACTCGAAAAAGAAATTACCAGCATCCGCAAAGCCTTAGATGAAGGTCAAAAACCCGTGACTGCCATTATCGGCGGTGCAAAAGTGTCCAGTAAAATCGGAGTAATTGAAAACCTGCTTAACAAAGTGGACAATTTGATAATCGTTGGTGGTATGACTTTTACTTTTTTAAAAGCACTCGGCAATAAAACCGGCAATTCTCTCGTTGAAGATGATAAATTGGAATTAGCCAAAAGAATTTTGGAGGAAGCAAAAGCCAAGGGGGTTAAAATTATTTTACCGGTCGATGTCGTTATTGCCGACAAATTTTCAAACGATGCCCAAACCAAAATAGTGGATGCACAAAACATTCCGGACGGTTGGCAAGGTTTGGATATCGGACCCGAAACCCGTAAATTAATCGATAAAATCATTCAAAACTCCAAAACTATCATTTGGAACGGTCCTGCGGGTGTTTTTGAATTTGACAATTTTGCCAAAGGTACGGAACAAATAGGTTTATCGATTGGTAAAGCTTCCGGGAACGGTGCTTATTCATTGGTAGGTGGCGGTGACTCGGTTGCCGCTGTCAAAAAATTAAGATTAACAGACAAAATCAGTTATATATCAACAGGCGGTGGTGCTTTGTTGGAAATGCTGGAAGGCAAAAAACTGCCCGGTATTGCCGCATTATCCGAATAGATTATAGATGAAAAAGATTTATTTATACATATTGTTATTAAATTTTATTACGGTATTTGCTCAAAACAAAAATGCAAACCGGCAAAAATCCGTTTCCATACAACCGGACACTATTACCCGACAATCACCCCATAATGATATTAGCGGAAATCAATTTAAAAAAATTATTATTGACACCGTCCGAAAAAAACAATTTAAACTCACAATCGATACTACCGGACTGAACATCGACAATGTCGTACTAAAAGACCTGCCCGACATCAAACGAATGGACAGTCTTTGGTATAAAGAATACTACCAACCAGAATTGTTTGACAGCATCAACAGTTTGAAAATCAATATTGACAGTTTGACATTTACCGACACTCATTTGGACAGTTTGAAATTAAAACGCCAATTGGACTTACTCAACCAAAAAACGCACTTGGATATTGTCTATCATCCGGCATTAGCCCGCACCATTGAAGCTTTCTTGAAACACCGTAAAAAAAGTCTAGGAAAACTTTTCGGTATTGCCGAATATTATTTTCCGATATTTGAAGAAAAATTGGCCAAATACAATATTCCGTTGGAAATGAAATATTTGGCTATTGTTGAATCGGCTTTAAATCCGAGGGCAATTTCTAGAGCCGGTGCCGGTGGATTATGGCAATTTATGTACTCGACCGGAAAATTATACGGATTGGAAATCAATTCTTATGTCGATGAACGCTTTGACCCTATCCGTTCCACCGAAGCCGCTTGTAAACATATGCAAGATTTATACAAGGTATTTCACGATTGGAACTTGGTATTAGCGGCTTACAATTCCGGTGCCGGTAATGTAACCAAAGCTATTCGCCGCTCCGGCGGTTACACCAATTACTGGAATATCAGACCTTACTTGCCCCAGGAAACCGCCGGATATGTTCCGCTGTTTCAAGCTACTTTGTTTTTAGGCGAATATGCCAAGGAATACGGCATTGTTCCCGACAACCCGGCATATCATTACATCGCAACCGATACTATCGTTGTCAAACATACCATTACCTTTAATCAAATTTCCAGACTGTTAAAAATCAACGAAAAAGAACTTGAATTTTTAAATCCGCAATACAAATTAAACATTATCCCTTATGTTGAAAACAAGTTTTACACCCTGAAACTGCCTGTGGATTTAATCGGTATATTTGTCAATAATGAAGCACTGATATATGCATTGGTCGAAAAAGAATTGAACAAAAGGGAAAAACCTCTGCCGAAATTTTACAAACTCAACAATTATATTGTTTACCGCGTGCGTCCGGGAGATTATCTCGGACGTATCGCCAGACGTTTTCATACGACCGTTAAAAAAATCAAAAGAACCAACGGCTTGCGTTCCAATCGTTTAAGAGTCGGTCAAAAATTAAAAATTTATTCAAGATATCCCGTAGCATACAACAAGTCCAAAACGGTAAAATCAACCAAAAAAACCGGAAAAAGAAAAAGAACATATATTACATATAAAGTCAAACCAGGCGATACGCTTTGGAATATTTCCAGAAAATATAATGTCAGTTTGTCTGAAATTATGAAATGGAACCGGTTGAAAAAACATTCCAAATTAAAACCGGGTATGACCCTGAAAATCTACAAATCCTAATATTTGTGAGACAATTTGTCTATATGCTTTTCAACTGTTAATAATATCCGGCACCTCTTCCAATGTTTTTGACTTTTTCCAATAAAATTTCAAATAAAATAATTGCCGCACAATTAAGGAATAATTTTTGTAATGACTTTTGATAAAAACAATTCTATTGTATGAAACCGGCCTTGATTAAAAAAACAACAAACAGATGAAAAAATTTATCTTTTTAACCATATTATCCGGTTACATTTTTTGGTCGTGTCAAAATGACCGGCAAAAAATTTTACCCGAATCAACCGGAAAAACTCATAATATTTTGGTGATAATGGACGATAAAGACTGGAAAAAGTCCGTTGGAGACAGTATCCGCAAGTATTTTGCCGCCGAATTTACCGATTTGCCTCAATCGGAGCCACTATATACCTTACACCAAGCTTCGCCGCATCTATTTACTGATATTTTCAAAACCATACGCGATATCTTGATTATCAAAAAAGGCGACCGGCCGGGAATCAGATTTTTCAGGGATAAATTTGCAAAACCACAACTTATCGTGGAAGTGGAAGGCAAAAACAACGATGAAATTAAAAAATTGCTTTACAAACATTCACAAGAAATAATTGAACGCTTCAATAAATTTGAAATAGAACATTTACAAAATTTGCACCGTCAAGCATTACGGGACAATACGGATATTGAAAAAGAACTGGGGATTACCATCGAACTTCCCGATTATTTCGTATTAGTCGATCATCAGAAAAATTTCTTTTGGTTCCGCAGGGATGTCAAAAACGGTGAAGCGGATATTCTGCTATACAGTGTTCCTATAAAAGACGAACAGGATTTAAAAGGCAACCGGGTGATTTACTACCGCGATTCCATCGGGAAAAAATATATTCCCGGTCCTTTGGATAGCACTTATATGAAATCGGAGCATAATTTATCACCCACACAAGTGATGACCACCATCAATGGCAAGCAAGCCATTGAAACCCGCGGGCTTTGGAATATGAAAAACGATTTTATGGGCGGTCCTTATGTGAATTATTCCATTATAGATAGAAAACATCACAAAATAATAGTGGGTGAAGGTTTTATTTATGCACCGGCTATTGACAAACGGGATTATATGGTGCAATTGGAAGCAATTTTAAGAACAATTAAATTAAAGGACAGCGACAAATAAAAATAATATTTTTCGTCTTGCTTGTGAGTATTCTGTCAAAATGATAAATAAAATTAAAGAGCAAAAAATTAATTTTGCTCTTTTTTTTCAGTCTTGTCTGTCACTTTCTCTGAATTATCATCCGAAGTGGCTTTTTTAAATTCTTTTATTCCTTTACCGATACCGCCCATCAATTCGGGAATTTTCTTTCCCCCGAACAATATCAGAACGATTATGGCTATCAAAATCAACTGTTGTGGACCGATAACCCCCAAAGGCATTATGTAAGCAATCATAATTTTCCGTTTTTTAATTATTAAACGAAATTAAGGCAAATTTTTCAAATAATGAAATAAAAATGATTTATTTTTGTATCACTTAAAATTTATTCACTATGAACACTTATAGACATTTGACAGTTCTGCTACTATTATTATTAGGTTTTAACCAACAAGCTCAAAAGATAAAAGTCCCGAAATCTTATTCTAACATCAAATACAAAAAAGGCGTTTTGGGTATAGTTGATAAAAAAATTTTTCATCCCGAAGAGATATCGCATCCTATATATACATATAGCAACATTGCCGAACCGGTAGTCAAAGGAACTGAAAAAGGAATTGAATTGGACTTTAAAAACGAAAAAATCAACGGAAAAATCAGCTACGGTTTGATAAAAGTTGATAATGTTAAATATCCCGGACCGGTCTTTTTTAAGAAAACCGTCAGTGTCAAAAACGGCAAAGTCGAGATACCTTTTACGATTTTGAAAGGTAAATACGATTTTATCAATTGGGAGCAAACCGGCAAAGTCCGTCTCGGTTTTCGCTATATCAATGAAAAGGGAAAAATCATTTACGACGGGCGTCTCAATCTCAAAAAAGACAAAAACGGGCGGTTCCAAGAAGATATTTCTTTAATTGAAGGACCTTTTGTCAATCAAGTAACTGACAACAACCTGGTTATTTCGTTTAAGACTAACAAAAATGTCATAGGGCAAATCCGTATCGGTGATCAGGTGTATTCGGATGTAGTTCCGGTAAAAAATCACGAAATCAATATTACCGGCTTAAAACCGCAAACTTCTTACAATTACACGCTCTTGTATGACGATTGGAAAGAGACTTATCAATTTACAACGGCTCCTAAAAAAGGTTGCCGGAGTAAATTTACTTTTGCTTATGCTTCCGACAGCCGCGCCGGACAAGGTGGTGGTGAACGTGATTTGTTTGGAGTTAATGCCTATGTTTTAAAGAAAATGATGATGTTTGCGGGTTACCGCAACGCCGCTTTTTTCCAATTTACAGGCGACTTGATAACCGGCTACAACAGTAGTAACGATAAACAAAACTTACAATTACTCAACTGGAAACACACCGCCGGAAATTATTGGCATTACCGCCCGGTATATGTTGCCATGGGCAATCACGAATCGGTGGAACGCATCTTTAAACGTTCCGGCTACAAAGGAAATTCCTTCTATTTCGGTCATCTTTTTGTCGATAAATTTCCATTCGATAAATACAGTGCCGAAAAAACCTTTGCCGATAATTTTACTTTGCCGGTCAGTGATTTAAAATCGGAAGACGGCAGTAAATACGACCCTTCCAAAAAAACCGTGGATTTTCCACCGTATAAAGAAACCGTTTACGATTACACTTACGGCAATGTTGCAATGATTGTCTTAAATTCCAATTATTGGTATGCATCATCTACTGCTGATATTCCTGTTACATCCGGCAATCCGCACGGTTATATCATGGATAATCAACTCCGTTGGCTCAAAAAAACCATTAAAAAATATGAAGCTGACCAAGATATCGACCATATTTTTGTTACTGTACATACTCCCGCTTTTCCCAATGCAGGCCACTTGGATGATGATATGTGGTACAACGGAAATAATGACATCCGTCCTTATATTGCCGGAAAACCCGTCGATAAAGGAATTATAGAACGCCGCGATGAAATTTTGGATATTTTGGTCAATAAAAGTGATAAATTTGTCGCCTTACTCTGCGGTGACGAACACAATTACAGCCGTTTGAAAATAGATAACAATGCCCAGATTTATCCCAAAGATTGGACAGGCGATAAAATCAAACTCAAACGGCCTTTTATCCAAATCACCAACGGTAGTGCCGGGGCACCTTATTACGCACTCGAAGATACACCTTGGCGAAAATATGTCAAAAAATTCTCAACCCTGCACGCCTTGATGTTGTTTACCGTCGAAGGACAACATATCGATATGGAAGTCGTCAATCCCGATACATTTGAAGTAATTGAAAAAGTCAGATTGCGGTAGAAACGTTGGGTTTAATTGATGAACTGATGAACAGAGAAGTAGGTCACTGAGTGATCCCGATCCCGACGAAAGTCGGGACGGGATTGTACAGAAGTGCCGGGTTTGGAACTGATGAATTGATGAATTGATGATGTTGGGAATATTATGATAATAACATTATAAACGTTTAACAAAAGACGCAGCGTGCTGCGTCTCTACGTTCAACTTCTAACTTTTAACTAACCTATCGGTACGGTCCTAAATCATTCTCCAACTCGTCGAGTAATTGCAAATAAGATTTATAGCGGGATAGCGGGATTTTACCCGTTTGAACAGCCGGTTTGACGGCACATCCGGGTTCATTGATATGCCGGCAATTGTTAAATTTACATTCTGTTTTGTATTTAAAAATTTCGGGAAAATAGCTATCCAATTCTTCCGGTTTCATATCTACGACTCCAAACCCGCGAATACCCGGCGTATCGATAATATGTCCGCCGAAACTCAAATCATACATCTGTGCAAAAGTCGTCGTATGTTTGCCTTGCCGGTGCACTTTGGATATATCTCCTATTTTGATATCCAAGCCGGGTTCCACCGCTTTGATTAACGACGATTTGCCCGTACCGGAATGTCCTGCAAACATTGAAACCTTATCTTTCATCAAAGCTTTTAATTTGTCGATATTATAACCGGTTTCAGCCGATAATTCCACTACCTTATAACCGGCTTTGGAATAAATATCTTTAAAGTTCTCTTTTTGCTCTTGCAAATCTTCCGTGTCCAACAAATCAACTTTATTGAGCAAAATAACCGCCGGAATATTATAAGCCTCAGCCGTTACCAGAATACGGTCTGTAAAAATAGTGGTCGTTACGGGTTGAATAACAGTTGTAGTTACAAACACTTGGTCAATATTAGCCGCCAAAATATGATATTTTTTAGACAAATTGGTCGAGCGCCGCAATAAATAATTCATACGGGGGTAAATATCCGTAATGACACCCGTATCTTTGCCTTGTTCCAAATGAAAATCCACCCAATCGCCGACAGCAACAGGATTGGTTGTTTTGATACCTTTGATACGGAATTTACCCCGGATACGACACCGGGTCACTGTTCCGGTTTCATCCTTGACATCATACCAGCTACCGGTTGATTTGGTAACGATACCTTTCATTTGTTTTTTGTATTTAAAGCATTAAAAACCTGATGCTGCAATTTTAAACTTTCCTGGTGCAGCAACCTGAACAACTGTTCGATAAATTTTCTATTGATATTGTTTTCCTCTGCATTCTTAATCGCTTTATTTAAAATATCCAACCAACGTTCTTTTTGATAAATAGCCACATTTTCCTTAAACTTCAAACGTCCTATCGCCTCGATTTTATCTTGGCGGTTTTTGAGCAATTGCACCAATTCGGTATCCAAATCATCAATTTCTTTTCTTAATATCTTAAAAGACTTGAGTAAATCCGGATTGAATACTTTGTCTTTTGGTGTCACAAATTTAGGTATCATTTCCTTCAACATATCCGGTGTTACTTGTTGCCGGGCGTCACTCCAAGCATTTTCAGGGTCTATGTGAGTTTCAATCATCACACCGTCGAATAGCAATTGAATGGCGGTTTGTGCGATATCAAAAACATTCTCACGTTTGCCCGAGATGTGTGAAGGGTCGTTAATTAAGGGCATAGCCGGAAAGCGGGTCTTTAAATCTATGGGAATTTGCCACAAAGGTTCATTGCGGTACGGCATTTTTTTATAACTGGAAAAACCACGGTGAATTGCCCCTAACTTTTCGATACCGGCTTTGGCAATACGTTCCAAAGCCCCTATCCACAAAGCCAAGTCCGGATTAATGGGGTTTTTTACCAATACAATTTTATCCGAACCCCGCAATGCCCCGGCGATTTCCTGTACTGCAAACGGATTAACACTGGTACGGGCACCAATCCATAATACATCAATATCGTGTTGTAAGGCCAGTTCAACGTGATGAGGATTCGCCACTTCGACCGCCGTCATCATACCTGTTTCCTGTTTGGCACGCTGCATCCACTTCAAGCCTATCGCACCGACACCTTCAAAATTTCCCGGACGAGTACGCGGTTTCCAAATTCCGGCTCTTAAAATATGCGCACCGGCTTGCTTAACACCCCGTGCCGTAGCCAATACCTGTTCTTCGGTTTCAGCACTGCAAGGTCCGGCAATGACTAAAATTCCCTTACCGGCAACCTGCTCCAACCAATTATTAAAATTCGTATGCGTCATAGAAAGCAAAAATACGATATTTTAAAGAAACCGGTTTTATTTGCCAATGAAAATGACAAGTCAAAACATTGTTATTTTTGGCTATAAAACAACAATATTATTATATGCAAACAGATTGTTTCATGTTTTCCACACAGAGACATCTTGTGGTAAAAATTATTTTTTTTTAAAAACTATGATTATCAATAAGAAAAACTGAAAACAGAAAAAATTTGGCTTTAAAAAACGGCCGTTATTACAATTTTTCTTAATTTAGGTTTTTTGAATTGTTTCAATATATGATTGAACAAATAAAAACTTTCATAAAAAAACATTTAAAACAACTTCCGGTACCGGGATTTTCAGGTATGTCGTTATACGATTTGCTAAAATTGTATTGGGACGGTATTATCCACGGTTTTATCACGGTTCGTGCCGGTGCTATCGCTTACAGTTTTTTTATGGCTATTTTCCCGTTTTTACTTTTTACATTGACATTAATTCCGCTGGTACCGGTCGATGGTTTCCAACAAGATTTTATTGCATTTTTCCATGATATTTTGCCGCCCAAAACCCTTGATGTTATCGACAATATCATTATGGATATCGCCACCCGGCCTAAAAAAGGTTTGATGTCGTTCAGTATTGTTCTTTCCATCTTTTTTATGGCTAACGGTGTCAATGCCATTCTGACCGGTTTTGAAGAATCGGTGCATAAATTCATAGACCGGCGCAATATGTTTAAACAATATCTCGTGGCACTGGGGCTGTCCTTGTTACTTGTCGGTATCTTATTTATCACGGTAACCGGTATTATTTATTTTGAAATTATCATCGTTTACAACCTCAAAAAACACGGTATTATTCAGGATTACGATTTTTGGACCATATTGGGAAAAAATCTGTTTTATTTATTGATGATGCTTATTTCCGTCTCGGTTTTATATTACTACGGTACCAAAGAAGGCAAAAAACTGCGGTTTATTTCGCCGGGCAGTATTATGACTACGCTCTTGGGAATTGTCAGTTTTTATTTATTCCGGTTTTATATCGCACACTTTGCCCGCTACAACCAACTCTACGGTTCTATCGGGGCTTTTCTAATCATCTTGTTGATGATTTGGCTCAATGCTTTGATTTTGTTATTAGGGCATGAATTGAATATGGCGATTGTGAAGTTGAAAGATACGGCTACGCCTAGTGAAAAGTTGAAAGTTGAAAGTTGAAAGCTCAGGGATTGACTTATCCTGAAATATATTTACTATAAACAGACATTTACCGGTAAAAAGTGGAAAAATTTGGAGTCTGATTCCAATTTTTTCCAAATACTGTGTTAAGATTAAAAGAAATGTAAATGACCGGAATCAAAATTATAGCAAAAAGTTTTAATTATATTTATAACTTTTATTATATTTGCGTAAAATTAAAATTATAATTATAACTTATATGCATATTCCACAAGATATTATTCCACGCCAAAATTATATTGATAAAATTAAACCTTTTATCAACAAGCGTATTATCAAAATGTTAACCGGGCAAAGGCGTGTTGGAAAAAGTTATTTATTGTTCCGGCTTATTGAAGAATTGCAAAAAGAACCGGATAATAATATTATCTATATCAACAAAGAAGACATTAGTTTTACCGGGATAAAGAACGAACAAGATTTATTCGATTATGTCAAAGCGCATCTCAACACCGGTAAAATGAACTATGTATTTATTGATGAGATTCAAGAAATTGATAACTTCCCAACAGCACTCCGTTCATTATTACTAATGGAAAATATAGATTTGTATTGTACAGGAAGCAATGCGCAATTGCTATCCTCAGATATTGCCGGGTTCTTAAGTGGCCGTTATGTAGAAATCACAGTATATAGTCTTTCGTATCCTGAATTTTTGCAATTTCACAAGCTCAATGACAATCAATCAAGTCTTGACAAGTATTTAAAGTATGGCGGTTTGCCCTATTTAAAAAATCTGGCTTTGAAAGATGAAGTCATCAATGAATATCTTAAAAGTATCTACAATTCAATTGTTTACAGAGATATTGTTAGTCGATATGCTATTAGAAATACCCGTTTCTTAGAACAATTGGTTTTATTTTTAGCCGGAAATATCGGCAGCTTGTTTTCAGCAAAAAAAATCAGTGACTTTCTCAAAGCACAAAAAATAAATATGGCGCCTAATCAAGTACAAACTTATGTGCAATATTTGATTAATGCTTTTTTGATATTTAAAGTTCCAAGATATGACATAGTAGGAAAAAAAGTTTTTGAGTTCGGAGAAAAATATTTTTTTGAAAACTTAGGTATTAGAAACAGCATTGTGGGATACCGTCCGGTTGACTTGGGTAAAATTATGGAAAATGTGGTCTTTAATCATTTGTTGTACAAAGGAAATAAAGTAAATGTTGGTATTATATCTCCTAATGAAATAGATTTTATCGCAGAGAACAACGGCGAAAAATCTTATTATCAGGTAGCACTATCTATCAAAAATGAAGATACTTGGAAACGGGAATTCGGTAATCTTATCAAAATAAAAGATCATTATCCCAAATATGTCATCACAATGGATTCGTGGGAAGGGAACACTTTTGAAGGGATCAAAACATTAAGCTTAAGAGAGTTTTTAGTTAGTTGAAAGTTTGTAATTTTTCAATTCATAAAAACCCGGCACTTCGGTACAATCCCGACGTCCGTCGGTATCACTCAGTGACCTACTTCGGTACTATTTTGCTCCTTCGTCACAAAATCATTCAGCGACCTATTAAATCGCAAATCTGAAATCTGCACTTCGACAGGCTCAGTGACCGTTTCTGAAATCAAAAAAAAATCTTATTTTTGACCACTTAAAAAATCACAGATGAAAGGTATTATTCTTGCCGGTGGTGCCGGCACGCGTTTACACCCTTTGACCATCAGTATATCCAAACAACTATTGCCGGTTTACGACAAGCCGATGATTTATTATCCGTTATCGGTATTGATGTTGGCGGGCATACGCGAGATATTGATAATTTCTACTCCTCAAGATTTGCCGGCATTTAAAAAACTGCTAGGCGATGGTTCGCAATTCGGCATCAATTTGTCTTACGCCGAACAACCTAGCCCCGATGGCCTGGCGCAAGCTTTTATCATAGGCGAAGAATTTATAGGTGATGATGATGTTACCTTAATTCTTGGGGACAACATTTTTTATGGTGCCGGTTTGCAAAAACTCTTGACTGATGCTATCGATACCGTTGAAAACGACCGGAAAGCCGTTATTTTCGGTACGTATGTCAACGATCCGCAACGTTACGGCGTAGCGGAATTTGATGCCAACGGACAAGTGTTGAGTATCGAAGAAAAACCCAAAAAACCAAAGTCAAATTATGCCGTTGTCGGTTTGTATTTTTATCCGAACAGCGTTGTAGAAATAGCTAAAAACGTCAAACCCTCTTGGCGTGGTGAGCTGGAAATTACCAGTGTCAACCAAACCTATTTGGAACAAGAGAATTTACGCCTCATAAAGCTTAGCCGCGGCTATGCTTGGCTGGACACCGGCACCCACGAAGCCCTCGCCGATGCTACGGAATTTGTCAAAGTGATTGAAAAACGAACTGGACTAAAAATTGCTTGTTTGGAGGAAATTGCTTGGCGGAATCATTGGATTTCAACTGATGAGTTGAGAACGCAAATTGAAGGACAAAAAAGCTCTTATTATTCATATATTAAAAATTTGATTGATTAAGTCTTTATGTCGTTAAAAAAACAAGCTCTTACCGGTGTCAAATGGACGTTTATCCAACAAGTGGGTGTGCAAGGTATCGGATTTGTTATATCCATTATTTTAGCTCGTTTATTAACACCGAAAGAGTTTGGATTGATTGGTATGCTTACTGTTTTTATAGGCATTGGGAACACCTTACTCAATGCCGGACTTGGTTCTTCTCTTATCAGAACTAAAGAAGAAGAATTAGACGAAACAGATTACAGTACAGTCTTTTATTTTAATTTTATCATCAGTTTAATTATTTATCTAATTTTATATTTATCAGCTCCTTATATTGCTTTATTTTATAAACAACCTGCATTGACTTCACTGGTTAGATGGTTAACATTAATTTTAATCATCAATGCTTTTGCCATCATTCAACAAACAAGGTTAACCAAATTGATGGATTTTAAGACACAAGCCGTTGTAGCAATTCCTGCCTTAATTATTTCCGGTCTTATCGGAATAACTATGGCATATTTTGGTTTCGGTGTTTGGAGTTTAATTGCATTTTATGTTGGAAAAGCCTTTTTTAATGCATTGTTTCTATGGGTTCAAAGCAAATGGCGACCACTTTGGTATTTTCATAAAGAAAAATTTAAAAAACATTTTAACTTCGGTTATAAATTAAGTTTATCAGGATTATTAAATACCGTTTTTGAAAACGCTTACAATGTTGTGATAGGTAAATATTTTTTACCGGCACAATTAGGTTATTTTCAAAAGTCTAAAGAGCTAACAATGTATCCGTCAAGGACAATTTCCGCTATAATGGGAAAAGTAACCTACCCCTTGTTTTCAAAAATTCAAGATAATGACACACGTTTAAAAAATGTTTATAAAAAAATTTTACAAATGAACATTTTTGTTCTCTCTCCCTTACTAATAACTGCAGGCGTATTAGCATCTCCCCTTTTTAATTTTTTATTTACCGAAAAATGGTTACCGGCAGTTCCATATTTTCAAATATTTATTATTACGGGAGTGTTGTATCCTCTTCACTCTTTTAACCTGAATATATTAAATGTAAAAGGGCGAAGTGATTTGTTTTTAAAACTTGAAATTGCAAAAAAACTTCTCATTACAATTAGTATTATCATTGCCATAAATTATGGTATTTTCGGCTTACTTTGGTCAAGAGCAGCTGTCTCAATTCTAATTTTTTTTATAAACACACATTATTCCGGTAGACTTATCAATTATCCGGCTTGGGAGCAATTAAAAGATATCTCACTTATTTTATTACTAGCTATAACAGTTGGTGTATTTGTTTATTTCTTTGACAATTTTTTATCTCAATACACAAAAAGTGATTTGATACGATTGTTTTCCGGCAGTTTTTTTTCATTAATTTTGTATCTTTGTTTATCATATTTGTTTAAATTCGCACCTTTGACAGAAATACTTAACATTGTAAAGACACATCGAAAATAATAAATGAACACAAACACCCAAAAAATATTAGTCACACAACCTACCTTACCGGATTTGGAATCTTATAAAAATATCTTGAAGCATATATGGCACAACAAATGGTTGACCAATAACGGTCCGTTTCATCAAGACTTTGAACAAAAATTAGCAAACTATTTAGACGTACCTTACATATCGTTATTCAACAACGGCACTATTGCCTTAATGGTAGCTTTAAAAGCTTTGGACATACAAGGAGAAGTCATTACTACACCTTATACTTTTGTAGCTACTTCACACAGTTTACTTTGGAATAACAATACGCCGGTTTTTGCAGATGTTGATCCGGTTTACGGTAATTTAAGTCCTGCCGAAGTAGAAAAACATATTACAGATAAAACCAGTGCCATTATGCCGGTACATGTTTACGGCAATCCTGTTGACGTGGAAGGTTTTGAACACTTAGCCAAAAAATACAACTTAAAAATCATCTACGATGCCGCTCATGCCTTTGGTGTACAACAAAGCGGTAACAGCATTTTAAATTACGGCGATTTGTCTATTTTAAGTTTTCATGCCACCAAAACATTCAATACCGTAGAAGGCGGTGCTATTATCAGCCACGATTTGGAAACCAAAAAACAAATTGACTACTTGAAAAATTTCGGATTTGAAAATGAAGTATCCGTAGTTACACTGGGGATTAATGGTAAAATGAACGAATTAATTGCTGCTTTCGGCTTGTTACAATTGGAAAATATTGACAGAGATATTGCCAAACGTCAAACTGTAGCCGGTTGGTATAGAGAGACTTTAAAAAATGTAAAAGGTATCAGGTTTTTAGATGATATTCCGGGAGTTAAACATAATTATTCCTATTTCCCTGTTTTTGTAGAACCTGACTATCCTATGACAA
>JALWFE010000038.1 GCA_027039975.1 Flavobacteriales bacterium | reverse complement strand
TGTTGCACGATTTCCATTGGTTCCAGTTTTTCCAAACGGGCTTTTTTGGAGATTTTATCTTCTTGACTGTCATCTTCCAAATGGCCGGCATCAGTAATGTTGCGAACATAACGCACTTTATATCCCGAAAATTTAAGATAACGGTAGATGACATCAAAAGAAATAAACGTACGCACATTTCCTAAATGCACGTTGCTGTAAACCGTAGGCCCGCATACATACATACCCACATGATTGGGTACTAGAGGTTTAAATTCTTCTTTTTGACCGGTTAAAGAATTATATATTTTCATAAGAGTTGAAAGTTGAAAGTTAAAAGTTGAAAGTTTTATTTATTATCATTACATGATACATGTTACTAGATACTCGCGACTATACAATAAACTTTGTATCTGTGTTGATATATCTCAAAAACTCTTTACGCACTTCCGGATCTTTAAATTTACCTGCATATTCCGCTGTTAAAGTTGACGAGGTAATATCCTTGATGCCTCGTGACACCAGACACATATGTTTAGCATCAACAATGCAGGCGACATCTTCGGTTTGTAATGCTTCTTGCATAGCTTTGACAATTTGCACTGTCAATCGTTCTTGTACTTGGGGGCGACGGGCAAAATAATCGACAATACGATTGATTTTTGATAAACCCAAAACCCGCCCACTGGAAATATATGCCACATGTGCTTTACCAATAATTGGCAATAAATGATGCTCGCAAGTAGAAAAAACACTAATATCTTTTTCGACAAGCATTTCACCATATTTATATTTATTTTCAAAAGACGATAATTTGGGTAAATTTTGAGGATTTAAACCTCTAAAAATTTCTTTTACAAACATTTTTGCCACCCGGCGAGGCGTACCGCTCAAGCTGTCATCTTGTAAATCCAGCCCCAAAATATCCAAAATGTCAGCCATTTTAGTTTGTATCAATTGCATTTTTTCTTCATCAGACATGTTGTTAGCATCCGACTTTACAGGGGTTGTAATGCCTGCAAACAAATCATCAGAATATGTTTTTTGTTGATTCTTTGACATAATTTTATAAAAACTTATAAGACAACAAAATTACAATAATTTTAGAAATGAAAATATTTATCAAATTAAATAATTTTTCTTACTTTTAAAGCCGTAAAACAAAAACAAAAAATTATCCAACGATGAAGAAAATTCACACAAAAGATTTTAAGGTCAAACCCGGCAAAAAAGTTAAAATCAATGATTTGCCGACAAAAATTGATTTAGGAGCCGACAAAAAGAAAATAGAAGACGAATTAAGAAAAGTTCGTCGAAAAATAGCCGAAATTCAAACAAAAATATATGCTTCCGGTACGCCGGCTGTTTATATCGGCATTCAAGGCATGGATACTGCCGGTAAGGACAGTTTGATACGTGAAGTCTTCAAAGATATCAATCCGAGTGGCATTGAGGTTTATGATTTTAAAAAACCGACGCCGCTTGAACATGCTCATGATTACATTTGGCGACATTATATCACTTTGCCCGAACGTGGTAAATTTGGTATTCACAATCGCACACATTATGAAGACGTGTTGATTGCCCGTATTCATCCGCAGTTGGTCTTGAATCAAAAGATATACGGTATCAATAAATTGGAAGATATCGATAATAAATTTTGGAAAAAACGTTTTAGACAAATTCGTGATTTTGAAAAATTGCAAGTTGAAAACGGTATGAAAATGTTTAAATTTTTCTTGCATTTGTCCAAAGAAGAACAAAAATACCGTTTTTTGCGTCGTATTAGACGTGAAGATAAGCAGTGGAAATTCAATGCCGCCGATTTAAAAGAACGCAGTTATTGGGATGATTACCAAAAAGCTTACGAAGACGTATTGAACGAAACCTCAACATCTTATGCGCCATGGTATGTTATACCGGCAGATGATAAACCTACAGCTCGCTTGATAGTAGCAAAAATTTTATTAGACGAATTAAAAAAATTGGATGTAGATTTCCCGAAACTCAGTGATGAAGAAAAAGCCAAATTTGAAAGTTACAAACAAGCTTTGGAAAATGAATAAAAATTGCAATTTTGATATTATAAATTTAATTTTTTATATTTTCTGTAAATAATAACTTTTTTTATTTTATTTTATTTGTTGTAACAGTTTATATTTATTGTTTTAAGTTAGTTTTGTAAAATAAATCTTATAACCAAAACAATATGAAAAAGTTTACTTTATTTGTAATTATATTTTACACTGTTACTTACACTTTTGCACAATTACCTGTAAGTCAAACCCCTGAAAACAAAAACGTTGTTTTAGAGGAGTTTACAGGAATTCATTGTCCTAATTGTCCCGATGGCCATCGTAGAGCACAATTGATTCAAAATGCCCATCCCGATGATGTTGTCTTGATCAATATTCATACCGGGAGTTATGCTGTTCCCGCAACAGGAGAACCCGATTTCAGAACTTTATTCGGCCTTTCTCTTGAAAACCAATCTGAATTAGCCGGCTATCCGGCCGGGACGGTTAATCGCCATGTATTCGGTTATTCTCAATCCGGTTCCTCTACGGCAACAGCCTTGGGTAGAGATCAATGGACTAATGCGACTAATACGCTTTTAAGTCAAAACTCTTATTGTAATATTGCTTTGGAAGCCGACATTGATGTCAATACAAGAGTGATGACCGTCAATGTTGAAGTTTATTACACGGCTGATGCTCCTGTGAGCAGTAATTTTATCAATGTAGCATTACTTCAAGATAATATTGAAGGACCACAATCAGGCTCAAGTTACAATCCCGACCAAGTTTTACCCAATGGTAACTATAATCACATGCACATGCTTCGGCATTTGATTACCGGACAGTGGGGTGACCAAGTTAGTACCGTATCACAAGGAACTTTGGTACAGCGACAATACACTTATACGCTTCCTAATGATATTAACGGTGTTGATTTGGAATTAGGCAATCTTAAAATCGCCGGATTTGTAGCCGAAAGTCATCAAGAAATTGTTACCGGTAATTATGGTGTTATCAATTTTACCGGTTTGCAATACAACGTAAATGCAACTGTGAATAATGTAGAAACGAATGACTATATCTGTAGTGCTAATGAATTAGAACCAAGAGTGAAAATTCAAAACACAGGTATGCAACCAATTACCGGTTTGACAATTGCATACAATATCAATAACGGACCGACTCAAACATATAATTGGACCGGCACTATTAATACAATGAGTTCTAAAACCTTGTACTTACCCGGTTATAATTTTAATATCGAACCTACCAATACTTTAACGGTAGATATAACTTCCGTAAATGGTAACCCCGACGAAAATAATTCTGACGATACACAAAGCGTAAATTTTCATAAAACAAACAATCAAGGACAAGGTTCCGATTATGTTGTAGTTATTGTTCAAGACCAATTCGGAGATGAAACAAGTTGGGCCATAACCGACGATATGGGCAATATTATTACTACGGGCGGTCCTTACTCACAACTTTCTTCTTCCGGAACACAAACGCATACGCATAGCGTCACACTTAGTCAAGGATGTTATAATTTTTATGTATTTGATAGTTATGGTGATGGTATGTGTTGTGAGTATGGCAACGGAGCATACCGACTGGAACAGTCAGACGGAAGTGTTGTATTGCAAGGTGACGGTCAATTTACATCACAAGTTAAACAATCTTTTGGTGTTGATATGACAGGAGCAGTTGATGAACAAACGGTTTTTGATAATCTTAATTTGTATCCTAATCCTTCAACCGGTACAGTTTATATTCACAATGATGATGGTATGCAATTGAAAATCTATAATGAAAATGGAAGTTTAGTGTTTCAAAAAGACAACTTATTATCCAATGAAAATATTCAATTGAATTTGCCAAATGGTATTTATATGGCAAAATTTATTAAAAATGACAAAACAATCATTAAAAAGATTGTCATTTCAAACTAAAGCGCTTCTTTTTCAAACAAAAAGCCGTCCTGATTTATGGACGGCTTTTTGTTTTTAAATATAAAAGAACATTCAAAACTACTTTACAATTAATTTGCTAATAAAAGATTTATTATCATCTGTAATTTTTATAAGATAAACGCCTTTTGTAACATTTTTTAAATTGACTATAAAATCATTTCTATCAATAATATTGTGATAAATTTCTTTGCCGATCAAAGTATAAACATATATTTCGGCATTACTTAAATCGTGAGATTTGATCACAAATTGTCCGGTTGTAGGATTGGGATAAATGCCGGTAATATTAGTCAATTGATTAATACTTGTTGCATCTTGAATACTGATGTCATCAATAGCCATATCACTGGTATGATCAAAACCTCTAATAGCTCTGAATTTTATACGTATTACATTATTTGGAACAGAAATAACACTTTGTATCCATGCCTCGTTACTGCTTGTTTGTTGTCCGCCTGATACGGACCAAACGGCTTCGTTCCACGTTGTACCGTCAAAAAAATCGACATTTAAGATTCCCATATTATCACCATACATGTGGTAATAAAAAGACAATTGAGGTTGAGATAAAGCGGACAAGTCAAATATGGGACTAAATAGTTCAGCAGAGTCGCCGGGATTTGCTCCTGAAGCTTCTGTATAAGCATAAACTTGACCGCTGTGAGCATTTTCAGGTCCGGTGTTATCCGAAGG
>JALWFE010000037.1 GCA_027039975.1 Flavobacteriales bacterium | reverse complement strand
ATGGCGTCGTAGCGGGCTTAAAGTTCGCTAACTTCGCCTTTTGGCACAAAGATAGGAAAATTCATAGAATTTTTCTATCTTTTATTTGCATTGGAAAATTCTATGAATTTTCCGGTGCAAATATGCCAAAACATTGAAGCAAGCAAAGAACCCGCTATGCGCTATATATAGTGTTGTGTGTAGTATTAATTTTTAAACCAACCGGCCCAAATAAAACCAGTTATATTCCCAGTTTTTACTTTATAATAGCCATTATTTATTTTTTTTAAAATAGTTACGGTGTTATTTACAGCAGAACCAATTTGTTTAGCATTTATCATATTTGGTCTATCAATTATTGGTGCATAAGTATATACAGATTGGATACCTGAAAAAGTATGATTATAGGGATAAATATCTGCAAAAAATGTAGATGAATCATATTTTGATCGTGTTGTATTAGATTGAATATTATTACTATAATCATAATGATTACGTCCATTAGACATCACTATTAATTCATTACCGTTCAATTGGATTTTTCCTAATTTTTCAATAGCAGATTGTCCTAATAATAAAGGTGCGTTTAATTCGTGAACAATTGAAGCTCTTACATTGTATAATTTTAGTCCTTTAATTTCTATTTCTTTAAGCAATATTTCGGTATTTTCAGTTATTTCACCGTTTGCAAGTTGAGAATAACTAGAACCATAGATGTCATTTTTGTCTAAATAGCCATTTTTGATCATAAACACTGCTTCTGTTAGTGAAATTGTAACGTTACTTGCTCCTGTGTCAAAAATAAATTTAAGAGGTAAACCATTTACTTTACAGGGAACGGTATAAACACCACCTTCTTTTTGCATTATTATTCTTGTTTGAGCAAAAATACTGCTTGTAATTGTTGCAAGCATAAATAATAAAACCTTAAATCCGCAAAAAAAATCAATAAAAAATATTAATAAGCTGTGTAAGAAAAACTTACACAGCTTTTGATATGTAAATATTTTCACTTATTTTAGTGATTGAAAACAAATAATAGGTGAATTAAAATATTTACGCGATGAAGATACAAAATTTTAAAACAACAGTAAGCCCATTTGCAGGAATTTCTTTAATAAATTTTCATTTTAACAAATCCGGTTTAAGTCAACTAATTGATAATGAGCTTGGTAAAAGGGGGAGAAACGGCAGTTATCAATATAGTGAAATAATAAGAAATTTATGTAACGTTTTTTTAAGTGGCGGTGATGTAATAGAAGATATTAATACCCATTTGCGGGAACATTTACAAAGTATCCCTGATAATAATGTTCCGAGTGCAGATACTGTTTTGCGTGGTATAAAAGAACTAACAACAGAAAATACAATTTATACATCAGAAGCAGGAATTGATTATAATTTTAACATCAATGAGAAATTAAACAGATTAAATATCAAATCACTCAAACAAACCAAACAATTACAATCCGAAAATTATTATGATTTTGATTATGATAATCAAATAAATGCTAACCATAAATGGGATGCCAAGCCAACCTACAAAAAGAATACAGGTTATTTACCCGGAATAGCTATAATCGACAATAAAATAGTAGGGATAGAAAACAGAGACGGTAATGCTAATGTAAAATTTAAACAAGCAGAGACATTAGAACGAGTTTACAGTTTATTAGAATCCGAAGGTATATACATTAATCGTTCACGAATGGATGCCGGTTCCTATTCCAAGGAAATCATTGATGTGGTTGATAAGCATAGTAAACTGTTCTATATACGAGCTAACAAAAGTGATGCCCTGTTTGAACAAATAAGAACCATAACTGATTGGCAAGATGTAGAAATAAATTACAAACAATATCAAGTTGCCAGCATACTATTTAGACAATTCTTTGAAGAAAGAAATTATCGTTTAGTCATTATGCGAGAGAAAGGTAAAGACAATCAGTTAAATTTATTTACAAATGACAATTGTATTTATCGCTCAATACTGACAAACGACCACCAATCTACTGAAAAAGAAGTAATTGAATATTATAATCAACGTGGTTCGGTAGAAAAAATATTTGATGAGATGAATAATGATTTTGGTTGGAAACATCTTCCGTTTTCATTTTTAAATCAAAATAATAGTTTTATGATAATTACGGCAATGATAAAAAATTTCTACAATTATGTTGTGGGTCTAATTGCTGATAAATTTGAAGGAATTACAAAAACAACAAGATTAAAGAGGTTTGTTTTTCGTTTTATAGCAGTTGCCGGAAAATGGGTGTATCAAGGGCGACAATGGGTGCTAAAACTCTATACAGATCGACCGTATTATAGGTTAATTTAGCATAAAATAAACTTAAAAAGAATAGATATAAGGATAAATACGTTTTGACGACAAATTAACACAGTTGATTATCAGTAAGTTATGTTTTTTATGCAAAACAAATTCACTGGAGGACTTAATGCTGAATAAATTTTATAAGAACCATCGATTAATCAATCAAAAAAGTAATATTTGGTCTGTTATTTTGATAAATTTTACTCAATAAATACGAGTAAAAAGGTATTTTAAAATATTTTGTATCTTGTTGCGGATTTAAGGTATAATAAATATTTATCGAGTAAAATTTTGATTTGAATATACAATTCCCGTAACTTTGTTTCGATAATTTATAATCTCAGAGTTGCCGGCAGCAGGTTTATCTAAAATTAACAAAAATATGATATATCATAATTCCGGAGAAATTGATAAGTTGAATGTTATTATTGCCAGTACTTCAACAGTTTACGGTGGCCAGTATCTTGCATATCTTATTGATGATTTGTCAGGACATTTTAAAGATATCGACGAGCTTATTTTTATTCCTTATGCACGTCCAAGCGGTATGACGTATGACGCATATACAGCAGTGGCGGCGCGTTTTTTTGAGAAACTTAACATTGCAGTGAAAGGGATACATAAAATTGATAATGTTCAAAAAGCCATTGAAAAAGCACAAGCGGTTTTTACCGGAGGCGGAAACACTTTTTTGTTAGTAAAGAAATTTTATGAAAAAAATCTTTTTCCGGTATTGCGTCAACGGATTTTGGAAGGAATGCCATATCTCGGAACCAGTGCCGGCTCCAACATTACCGGACAAACGATGCAAACGACCAATGATATGCCTATTGTAAAAGTACCTTCATATCAAACTCTGGGAATTTTTCCGTTCAATATCAATCCGCATTATTTGGACCCGGCTCCGGACTTATTAAAACATATGGGTGAAACCAGAGATACGCGCTTAAAAGAATATTTACATTTTAATAAGGTGCCGGTAGTGGCTTTACGTGAAGGTAGTTATATCCAAACCATAGCCGGTAAATGGTTGCTCAAAGGCGAATTGTCTGCCAGAATATATTTTTCTTTGGATAATATCAAGGAAGTGGAAAGCGGAACGGATTTAAAGATATACAGAGATAAATTCCGGATTTTGGAATAAAAAACTCCTTTTGTTATAGTCCTGCCATTTTTTTTTTTAGTCTTTACAGGAAACTATATAAAAAGAATCTGGTTTATTATCAAGCACCTTTGGTGCTTTTTTATTGATTTGTTTATCAACTCATAAGGCTTCGCCTTATGTTAATGATTACGCACCTTCGGTGCTTGTTTATGATTTTGATTACTTGTTTATGATTTTGATTAATTGATAAAAGAAGTTTTGCACTTTATAAATTTTTTCAAGCTAGTTTTTTGAGTCAGGCCCATGTTATTGAAAATTACAAATTGGAACTGTCGAAAATCAAAGGCAGCAAATCGTGTAAAGAATCCGACTTATAAACTTTTCCAACTTCGCCCATAAAATAGATTTCGATATTTTTGTCTTGTTTGATTTCGTATTCTGCAATGGATTGACGGCAGGCGCCGCAAGGTGGTACGGGTTGGTCTAAAAGATGTTTTTCGGAACGGGCGGTAATAGCCATTTGCAAAATTTTTTGTTCCGGATATTGCGATCCGGCGGCCCAAATAGCGACACGTTCGGCACACATACCGGAAGGGTAAGCGGCATTTTCCTGGTTGTTACCGGTGACGATAATGCCGTTATCAAGTTTTAAAGCCGCACCTACTTTAAAATGTGAATAAGGCGCATAAGCCATTTCACGTGACACAATAGCCTGAGACATTAATTTTTGTATATCTGCGGGCAACTCGTTTATATCATTATAGACTGTTATTTCGGAATAAATTTTAATTTTTTTCACCTTTTGTCTTAATTTTTATATAATCTGTTATTACTTGTCTGTTTTTTCCGGTTGTCCCGCTTTGGCAAATTCATCGATATTAAAAGTTAAAGAAAAACGCATGGTATTATCCAAAGGTGATCGTAATTTTCCCATTGAGAATAAGTAAGATAAATCTATCACCATATAATTGTATTTGAAACCGGCGCCAACGGTAAAATATTTTCTTTTTCCTTTAATTTCACTTTCGTGAAAATAGCCGGCTCTCAACGAAAAAGCATCCAGATAAGTATATTCGGCACCGGCAGACCATTGAAATTCTTTCAATTCTTCGCTAAATCCACCGGGAGCATCGTTAAAAGATTGGAATATGCCGGTCATCCAATTTACGTGATCATCTTTGCCTTTGATAATATTTCCATTGGCATCACGAACAGGTGGTGTCGGAACCAGTAATTTATTGGTTTCAAAACTTATCCCGATAGTATTATATTGATCCGTTATAAAATCAAAACCGGCACCTAATTTTAAATTTGTAGGAATAAAATCCCCTTCGTCGCTACGGTAATATTTGATTTTAGGTCCTAAATTTTGGATATTAAAACCGAAACGGTATTGTCCGTCGAAATCTTTAAAATTTATCAGTTTGGATTGAAAATAACCGGAGATATCCACTGCAAAACTTTTGGCTGCGGTAGCATCATCATTTCCTGTTCCCAATTTTAAATCGGAAAGGATAAAACGCATAGCTACTCCCATTGAGAAAGTTTCGGAAAGTTTTAAGGCATACGAGCCATCGACATAAAATTCGTTAGGCGAAACGGTTCCGGTGTAATTTCCGGCAAAATCGGTTAAATCTATATCGCCTAAGCCGAAATATTTGACACTCACCCCGAAAGCACTTCGTTCGTTCAATTTGTTAAAATAGGTACCGTTAATGATTTTGATATCGTTAACCAATTGGCTCAAATACGGCGTATAACTGAATGCAAATCCCATTTTGTGGTCAATCAAAACATATTTGGAAGGATTCCAAAATTGGGAAAAAGCATCAGGATTAGTGGCGACACCCATGTCGCCCATACCAGACCCGCGAGCGTCACTAGATATTAACATAAACGGTACAGCGGTGGTAATTACACGGGTATCGTTTGATTGTGCTGTAATCTTAAAAGTTATTAAAATAAAAAAAATGATAAGAATGAACAATTTTTTCATAAAATTATATTTTTAACTTTTTTATTTGATTTTTTAAGAAATCAATCTAATCTTTTAAAAAGGGTCACAAATTTACAATTATTTATTATAAAATGACTAATTTTTCAATTTTTTGTGCGTTTTTTCCATTCATAGTTCTGACAGTCAGTTTGTAAATATAGACACCTTTTGCCAGTTTATTACCGAAATTGTCCCGTCCGTCCCAAGTTATATCTCTCGACAAATATCCTTCTGACATAACCGTTTGACGGTGTTGCCATACCAATTTGCCGCTTATGGTGTAAACTTGCACCATGACATCCAGATTTTCAAACGGATGATTGTGGTTAAACCAAAATTCCGTGTAATCGGTAAAAGGATTGGGGTAATTTAATACCCTATCCAATTTTAATTCGGTATTTTCCACAACTTGAAAACTGATTTCTGCTGTTCCCGAATTATTATAAACATCCCAAGCTTTGATGTGCAGTGTGTGCCAACCGGGTTTGAGGTTAAATAAACGGTATTTGACATGACCCCGTTTGTAAGTATTGGCTTCCGTTTCATAAAAATCGTTTAGAATAAACATATCTGTTTGATTATCATCGAGATATGCAGTTATATCATGTCCGATACCTCCGATTGTATTGATACCGTTTTCGTCGGATAAATCCAATAAAAGATACGGATTGGCATCGGTGACACCGCCGGATACAAAATTCCGGTCATTCAAATATGCTTTTATTATGGGTGGTGTGTTGTCTTCCGCCGCATTTTCATCCACACCACCTACTATAATATCTTCATTATAACCGATTTTTTCTTCCGCTTCATTGACGGCATAAAAACTCAAACGGCCTTTTCCATAAGTTAAATCGATATCCTTCGGCACTACAAATTCAAAAGTAAATTGCCCGTTAATGACATCTACATTACCTTGGAATAATTTCGGTCCTAATTTTTCAAATTGCATGGTAAATTCGTTATTATCATTATCCAAGGTTTCTGCTGTACGGTATTTGTCAAAGACAACCGGATAAACAGTTCCGTTAAAGCCGGTCAGTAAGTTACCGGCATTGTCTTGTATTTCCCCTTTAATGATAATATGTTTCAGGGCTTTGAGGGTATCAGACGGTTGATTATTGATTGAATTTAATACGATTTTAGGTTTGGCAAATCCCAGTTCAAAACCGGGGTCGCCTAAGAATGCAATGTTAAATTTTCCAACTCCTGATGACGTATAAACTTTTGCCATTCTTAAAGCTTCCGCCGGATTTCTTATAATTTCCCCATTCATACCGGTTCCCATTCCGAATAAAGCGTCGTAAAAATCCGTGTTCATACTTCTGGCATTTGAGGTCCAAATTTCCCTTATGGTTGATATCATTTCCAGCACGCCGCCTTTATCATTTCGCAATAAATATTCAGCCGATGTATCCCGGGTTGCATCGTCAAAACGGGCAAATTCGCACGTCATAGTGGTCATTAAAGGCAAACGGTCAATATTGTGAAATTTATTGACATCATTCATAGTTATCATTAGCTCGTGTGCCAAAGTGGATTGATTACCGTGACCTATGTATGCTAAAATCAAAGTACCGGTTTCAAAGCGGTTAAACAGGTCGCGTTTAGCATCGGGATACCGTGGTCCTCCCGGGGTATTTACTTGGAGATAAGCATCTTGATAAATTTTTACGACATTGTATTCGGGGTGAAATTGTTTGAGTTTTTGAGCTATATTCTCTGTATTGGTTTCAAAGGTCGTATCACCGGGATGTCCGGGGTCTGCATCATCCGACCAAAGGGTAATGAAAGTGCGCCAACTTTGTTTGGTTTCTTTTGATAAATAATGTTGGTATTTGTGAAACATAACATCAGCTTCCGCTTCATTTCTTACCAATAAACGTCCTACGGCAATGTCCGGTTTTTCCTGCCGGGTATCCAAAAGTCCTTCGTTATCATCCATCATAACGTAAAAATCATCGGAACCGATTGTGTTTACCAAATCAAAACTATTTAAACTTTCGAAAATAGGAACGAGGTTACTGTTTTTACCGTTTGTCAATAGATTTTCGGGTATTACATTTTTAAAATCATTGGAAGCATCACCGAAAAGCATTAAGAATTTGAGTTTTTTATCCGGTGCCGATGCATTGTTATACACGTATTTAACCATATTGCGAATGGCGGCAATATCCTGTTGGCCGTTGCCGAATTCCTTGTAAATTTCTTGTAATTTGGCTACATATACATTCAATCCCGTTTGACGGTGCATATCGGCAAATTGTTCAGCTTTATCGTATAAAAACGCAGGCGATACAATAATGTAATCCAAATCTTGAAATTGACCGGTATGATAAAACAAATCACGGTGTAAGTTTTGATTTTCTTGTAACGGATTATCAACTTTTTCGGGGGTATAATAATCATTTTTATCAATTGCTATAAAACGTTTGTTTTCTTCTTTGAGAAATTTGATATCAAAATTGCTTTGTGTATTATTGATGTAAGCCGGATTGTAAATGTCGGTTATATCCCAAATACGGGTAATATTTCCGGCATTGGAAAAACGGTAAGCGGCAATTCCCGTTCCGTTTTCGGAATCGGGGTGGTGGAAACGGAATTGCTTACCGCTTTGTTGCAAATGACAATAAGCCCACACATTGATATATTCCAAATACAAGTGAGCATCAAAAATTCCTCCGTTATCATAACGCAATGTTATTTTCACCGGATCATTTGATACAAGGAGGCTTCCGGTTTTGTCTCTTTCCGTTCCCAGTGAATAATTTCCGATGTTATAAAAATTTGTAGATCCCTGAGATTGGCCGTTTACTGTTATATTAAAAGATGTATTTCCGGTATTGGTTGCCGCTTTGATTTTATAAGAAACCGGTTGAGATGTATCACGGTTATCAAAATCAAAAGAATAGGTTTTTGTATTACTGCCGTCCAAATCTAATGGTTCGTCAAAAATTTTCCGTCCCAAATAGGTAAAAATTACCTTATCCTTTTCATAAAATTTGTAAGCTTGATAGGTTTCAAAAATTTCAACCGGTGTTCCGGACGGTTCTTGATAAGCTTGGATACGTTTGCCGTCTTGGTCGTCAATTTGAACGTAATAATAAGTATTATCGGTATAAACATTGAGATTGGAATCATATTCGTCTGACCATTCCTTATCGCTTTGGGCATAGAATAAAATATAATCATCATTGTCAAAACGGCCGTCTTGTTCGCCAGTAACTTCGATAGCCAATTCAGTGATGTCTTCGGGGTAAGGCGTACTGTTGAGCAAAGGCATTACTTTGCCACCGTTACCGAAAATCTTAATTTTATGCGGGTCTAAATTGCCGGTGTCAATACCTAAGTTTTCTAAAAATGATTTATCGAGTTTGTAAACACCCGATTTGTTAATTTTAAATTTATACCATTCTCCCGTAGCCCACCTACTGTCATAGATATTTTGTGTGTGTGCTTGCCGGCTTTGCGGTTGATAAGCGTATTGTAAATCGAAAGCGTCTAATTTGAAATATTGGCCATTCTTATATATGATAGTATTAATTTCAAAAGTAGCGAGAATATCATTACGGGCGTAAGAGGTTTTTAATACCGGTTGAAAATCTTGTTTTAAATCGTTTAATTTGAGTTTGTTAACTAAAAATTTATCAATAGGGCTAAACTTTACGTGTTGTAATTTAACCGATTGTCCGTCGATAGCTTCCGGTATTAGCCAAACTTGTGAAAATATGATATTACCGGGTGTATATTGGTAATTTTTGGTTTGAAAGAGCACATAATCATCCGGTTTGAAAGGGCTGTTTTTTTTTAGCTCTTCGAGTTGCCATTTTATATCAAAATGTTTGGATTGTGCCCAAACATTCAAAGAAAGAAAGATGATAAACCCCGAAAATATTTTTTTCATAGGTGAATAAAAACGATAGATATGTTAAAATTATTGTTATATAACGGTTTTTTTGTTCTATTGCAAATTTATGGATTAATTTTGTTTTTTAATGAATTGAGGAAATGAGGAATTGAGGAAATGAGGAATTGAGGATTTTTATTGACTTCAGAAACGGTCACTGAGCTTGTCGAAGTGTCAGATTTTATCAAGCCCCGTTAGGGGCGACCACCGCTCCGTCGAGGGTCTCCCGACCCCGACGGAAATTTACGAACGTATGTTATTAAATTTCTGACCTATCAGGTCTTAAAGACCTAACAGGTCTCAGCCAATGCTTCGTCGTGGGTCTCCTGACCCCGACGGAATATTTACTCTTGCTACACAGTTTTATCTTGTCTTTATAACTCCGTATTCGGGTCGCCCCTACGGGGCTTATGTTTTTTCAAAAATCCTGTTTGCTACTACTAACGGGGCGCTCCTACGGAGCTTATATTGATACCATAAAAATACATACCATTGAACCACGAAGGGGTGATATTATTAGATTTTAGATTTTAGATTTCAGATTTTTTTAACCATAAAAGACATAAAAGAACATAAAAGTTCATAATGTTAAATGTTAATAAAGTTTATAATGTTCGTTGCAGAGACACACAACCCGTGCGTATGTTGAAACAAAACAATAAAAAAAGACCATTGAGCCCCGTAGGGGCGACCTGTTAGTAGCATAAAATGTCATACAGAAACAATAAAACCCCATAGGGGTGACATTATTATAGTTAAATGTATAATGTTAAATGTTCATAATGTTCGTTGTAGAGACGCACGGGTCGTGCGGCTGATATCAAGTGAAACAATAAAAAAAAAATCCGTTATGTAGAAACGAATTGCATTCGTCTCAGATGATAACAATAAAAAACAACCATTGAGCCCCGACATGCGTCGGGGACACCTTTGTAACCATACCTTAATAATTTTTGAAAAACACAATTGAAATTGTAATTTTGTAAGTAAATGATACTTTATGAAACTGTTTAATAATTTTTTGATTTTCAGCAGTTTGATTGTTTTGTTGTTAATTTCCGGTTGTCAAGATGACAATCCGTTGGATGTTGATGTGTCCAATATTCCCGTTGAAGTGGAAATTTTAAGGTTTGATTTGGATTTTTACGGACAACCGCCTTCCAAATTGCCCGAAATCAAACAAAAATATCCGTTTATGTTTCCGCCCCGTGTACCGGATAGTATTTGGGCTGAAAAGATGCAGGATTCATTGCTTTTGGATTTAAAAACCCAAGTGGATAGTGTTTTTCCGGATATGACACCTTACAAGCCGGCTATTGCGGATATTTACAAGCATGTCAAATATTATTTTCCAAAGTTTAGAGTTCCTAAAATTATCACTCTGTATTCCGATTGGAATTATTTGAAAAAATCCGTGTATGTCGATAGTTTGCAATTGTTGTCTTTGGATAATTTTCTCGGGACAGGCAACCGTATTTACAAGGGCATTCCGCAATATATCAAACAAAATATGAATCCGGAAAACTTGCCGGTAGCTATTGCCGAAAGCATCGTCGAGACCCAAGTGGCACCTCCTGAAAGCAAAGTTTTTTTGGCAAAAATGATAAATTACGGCAAAAAATTGTATTTAATGGATGCGTATATGCCGGATACTGCTGATAGTTTGAAAATAGGTTATTCCTCCAAAAAAATGCAGTGGGCTGTTGATAATGAAGAGGGTGTTTGGCAATATTTTATAGATGAAGAGTTGTTATACAGTAATGATCAAAAGTTGGATTTGCGTTTTCTCAATTTGGCACCTTACAGTAAATTTTATACCGAACAAGATATGCAAAGTCCGGGATATATAGGAAGATATATCGGGTGGCAAATTGTTCGTTCGTTTATGAAAAAAAATAAAGTATCTTTGCAAAAAATGATTAGAATGCCGGAGGAAGAAATTTTTAAGAAATCAAAATACAAACCTAGAAAATAATGGCGGTAAAACACAGAAGTAAAGTGATATTCGAGGTAGGTCTGGACGAAAACCGGATACCTGAAAAAATGTCGTGGTCAGCCAGCGATGCAGGGATTACCAACGAACCGGCTGAAGCTTTGATGATTTCGGTTTGGAACGATGAGAAAAAGGAAACTTTGCGTATGGATTTGTGGACCAAAGAGATGAAATTGAAAGAAATGCAAGTATTTTTTTACCAAACTTTAAAATCGATGGCAGATGTATATCGCCGGGCTACCAATGACGATAAAATGGCAGACACGATGCTAGATTTTGTAGATTATTTTCATGAAAAACTGGAATTGGATAAGTTGAGTTGAAAGTTATACTTCGACAGGCTCAGTAACCTGAGTTGAAAGTTGAAAGTTTTTTAGTGGAAAGTGCCTAGTGCGAAGTGGAAAGTGCGAATTAGTAACAAGTAGCAAGCGGAACGAAGTGACGTCCCGTTGACGAAGGAAACGGGATCGCAAATAATTGAAAAAGAGAATGAAAAACTGTGTAACATTTCGGCAAGCTCAATGCACCGCTCTGTGCGTAACTCTGTGAAACACATCGACAGGCTCAGTGCATCGCTCTGTGGAAAAAAATGAAATGAATAATACATCGGACATCCGACAACAAATAACCAGATAACCAAATAACCGATTAACCAAATAACCGATTAACCAAATAACCAGTATAATCATATCACCAATGATACAACAAATAGACCAATATCTCGAAGAAGTAAAGAATTTTAAGGCAAAGGACCTCAAAGAAGTGGATGCATTCCGCATCAAATTTTTGGGAAAGAAAGGTATTTTAAACCAATTGTTTGCCGAATTTAAAAACGTCCCTAACGAAGAAAAAAGAACTTACGGGCAAAAAATCAACCGGTTGAAACAAGCGGCAACCGAAAAAGTAAACAGTTTGAAGGAAGCACTTGAAAATGCCGTTGAAGAAAATCCTTCGGAATTGGATTTAACCCGTCCCGGATATCCGGTTGAAATCGGGAGCCGACATCCTATCTCTATTGTTAAAAATCAAATTATAGAGATTTTTAAACATATCGGGTTTAATGTATCCGAAGGACCTGAAATTGAGGATGATTGGCACAATTTTACCGCGCTTAATTTACCCGAATATCATCCGGCGCGCGATATGCAAGATACGTTCTTTTTGCAACAAAATCCCGATTGGCTGTTGCGGACACACACCTCATCCGTGCAAACCCGCTATATGGAAGCACACCGGCCGCCTATCCGCACCATTTCGCCCGGACGGGTGTATCGCAATGAAGATATTTCCGCCCGTTCGCATTGTATTTTTCACCAAGTGGAAGGACTATACATCGATAAAGGTGTCAGCTTTGCCGACTTGAAACAAACTTTACTTTACTTTACCAAAGAGATGTTCGGCAAGAGTAAAATCCGTTTACGTCCTTCTTACTTTCCGTTTACCGAACCCAGTGCCGAAGTGGATATTTACTGGGGCTTGAAAACCGAAACCGATTACCGTATCACCAAAGGTACCGGTTGGCTGGAAATTATGGGTGCCGGGATGGTGGACCCTAACGTTTTAAAAAATATGGAAATTGACCCCGAAGTTTATACCGGCTTCGCCTTCGGTATGGGTATTGAACGTATAGCTATGCTTCTGTATCAAATACCTGACATCCGTATGTTTTACGAAAATGATATGCGGTTTTTGGAACAGTTTAAGGTGGTGGTTTAGCAACCTTGCTTGCAAGGTTGCTAGTTAAAAGTTAAAAGTTGAAAGCGGAGCGCAGCGACGTCCCGATGAAGAATGAATCGGGATTATTGGTAGCAAGCAGAGGATTTTTTTTCAATATCTTGATTAATTCAATAATCCAGCAACCGCACCAATTCGTCATTAAATTCTTTGGCAAATAAAGCGATTTCCTTTCTGCTTGAAAGTTTTAATTTGTCCAGAATTCTACTAAAATGGGTATCTATCGTTGTAGGGCTGACATGCATCATTTCTGCTAATTTATGTTTATTAGTGGTTTTTTCACAATTTAAAATAAGTTCTATTTGACGATTACTCAAATTGTAAAGCCCTAAAAAAGAATCATTAAAAACCGATTTTATATATTCATAGCGTTTGTTTTTTAAACGTTCCATGGTGCCGGAAGTAAATTTACCATGTTCCATAACCCCTTTGACCGTTTGTGAAAAATCAAGAAACGAACAACCTTTATCCAAAAAACTGTCAAAACCGCTCTTAAAGGCTTTTTTCATAATTCTGAAAGAATCAAATGATGTGTGCGCTATTGATTTTACTTTCGGTTTTAAGGTTTTAATTTTTTGGATTATTTCAAAACCGTCCAGTGTGGAATCGTTTCTGAAATTCAAATCGCATATCACCAAATCAACAGGATATTGTGTCACTAATCTTAATGCTTCACGTCCGTTGTTTGCATAATAGCAATGAACATTATCCAATACTTTTCTAAAGCGAATTTTTAAACCTTCTACGATGACTTCATGATCGTCAATTATAAGAATATTTGTAGTTTGTGTTTTCATTGTGTTGTTTTTTTTGTGTTATTACAGGAATGTGATGAATTGTAAAATTAAGCAAAAAACCTTTACCGGTTTCACTTTGAATGTGCAATTCGCCTTTCATCAATGTGACTCTATCTGTAATATTTTTAAGTCCGTTGCCTTTTATTATGTCATTTGCTCCAATGCCGTTATCCTTGTATTCAAAATGCAAAGTATCATCTTTTTTAACGATATTGATGACAGTTTCGGATGCATTTGCATGTTTCAGGTTGTTGGTTATCAATTCTTGAATGATACGGTATAAATGCGTGCCGTAAGGTTCGGGAAGTTTGAGATTTCGAGGTTCTATATTGATTTTGAATTGTTTGTGTTTGTCCGGTAAATTTTCAGGAAGCAATTCTTCAATTCTGTCGGCAAAATACTCATCGTGCATGGGTGTATTATTGAGTTGGTGCGACAGGGTGCGGACTTCGTTGTAAGTTTTGAGGAGTTTGTCAGACAAATCGAGATTGTCGCCCTCGGTTTCATATACCAGTTTGATCAATGAGCCGGCAATTCCGTCGTGCAATTCCTTGCCGATACGTTGTTTTTCGGCTTCACTTGCCTTGACGGCAGATGCCAATACTTCAAGCTTCTGCTGTTGACGTCGGCGTTGCCAAAACAACAGTCCCAATCCCAATAAAAATACCGAAGTACCCCCAATGGCATACATGGTAAAACGCGTTTTTGCCAGCGCCGCTTCTTTTTTGATATTTTCGTTGGATAGTTTTAAGATTTTGGCTTCTTTTTGTTGGGTTTGGTATTTGGTTTGGAGGTTATAATAAATTTTTGCTTGTTTTAATTTGTCCGAAGCATCTCTTAACTTCAGATAATTATTCAAATAAACTAAAGATTGGCTTTTAAGATTTAAAGCCTCATAAATC
>JALWFE010000036.1:243-15090 GCA_027039975.1 Flavobacteriales bacterium | reverse complement strand
AATTGAGGAACTGAGGATTTTTTTATTTTATTCTTTATTGATTTGATATTGTCTCAATTTGTTTATTTGATTAGCAATTAAATGAATATCATCTCTTAAATGATTTAATTCTTCATTTGTAACATAGTTTAACCTGTTTGCTATAATCAATTGATTGATTGATTACTTCCATTAAGCTACCATACGCCATAGTTAAAAAATGTCCCCTATCCTTATTTGAAATTCTGTAATTACCTTCTGCAATATTTGATGAAACAGAAATACAAGCACGCCTAATTTGTGAAACCAAATTGTAATTTTCACGAACAGGAAAATTATCCGTCAGTTTATATATAGCAATTGTTAAATCAATTGAATTTTTCCAAACATCCAATTTTTCAAAACTAAACTGTTTAACATTTGAATCCATCTTAATATTTTTTATAACTTTATAATTTTCCTCAATTCCTCACTTCCTCAATTCCTCACTTCCTCAATTCCTCACTTCCTCAATTCCTCACTTCCTCAATTCCTCACTTCCTCAATTCCTCACTTCCTCAAAATAAAAGCAGGATTACCATTTGAAGCAAAAAGTAATCATCAATAAACGGCATATTCTATGAAGCACAACATTATACTTTTAACCAAGGTCACTGAGCCTGTCGAAATATAATCCCGCTCCTTACAGGCACGGGATGTCGCTTCGCTCCACTTTCAACTTTCAACTTTTAACTCTTCCACCATTTCCTCTAACGGCCGTCTGACTTTCGGGTCGAATTGGTGCATATCGTCAGCGGCACGGTAACCGGCCGGTAACAATGCCGCCGGTGTCAATCCCTTTTCTTTCAATTTTAAAATTTTACCGACTTCTTCAGGTATAAAACCGCCTATGGGACACGTATCGATTTTTTCCACCGCACAAACCGTCATCAAATTGCCCAAAGCGATAAAAGCTTGTTCGCGTGCCCACAAATCGATTTCCTCCGGTGGCTTGGCGGCAAAACGGGTTTTTAAAATTTCACCGTATTTGATAATTTCATCCCTTTTACCGGGCATCAAACTTAATTTGATTTCCGTATAACGCTCTATATCTTTTTCGCCGAAATTAAATTGATAACAAATTACCAACAAATGGGAACAAGTGCCTACCTGTTTTTGATTATACGATGCCCGTTGCAAAGCTTTTTTAAGCGCATCGTTCGTTACAATTATCAAACGAATCGGCTGTAAACCGTAAGAAGTCGGGGTCAAATTAAAAGCTTCTGCCAGCAAATCAACCTGTTGTTTAGTTAATTTTTTATGCGGATCAAATTTTTTCACGGCATATCGCCACCGTAAATCCGAAAGAATATTTTGTGTCATATTTTTAAAAATTTCTCCACAAATGTAACGAAAAAAACATTTAAAAAATATCACTAACTTTGTTGAAATTTTTTATGCTAAATCTTATTTTTTATGCTTACCAAAGTTTTCGCCGCCGCTATTTACGGAATCGACGCCCACCCTGTAACCATCGAAGTCAATGTTGACAAAGGTATCGGCTATCATCTGGTCGGTTTGCCCGACAAAGCCGTCAATGAAAGTAATTACCGTATTACAGCCGCTTTGCAAAATGTCGGCTATCGTCTTCCCGGTAAAAAATACATTATCAATATGGCTCCCGCCGACTTGCGTAAAGAAGGTTCGGCTTACGATTTGCCTATTGCCGTCGGGATATTGCATGCCACCGGACAAGTTATCACGGAAGATTTGGAAAAATATATGATTATGGGCGAACTGTCACTGGACGGCGGTTTGCAACCTGTCAAAGGTACACTTCCTATCGCCTTAAAAGCCAGGGAACTGGGATTTGAAGGCATTATTTTACCGGCTCAAAATGCCAACGAAGCCGCTATTGTGGACGGTTTGAAAGTTTACGGTGTTGAAAATATTTTGGATGTTATCCACTTTTTTGAAGGTAAAAAAGAATTGGAACCGGCTCATATCGATTTGGAAGAATTGTTTTACAAGCAATTGGAATTTCCCGAATTTGATTTTGCCGATGTCAAAGGACAAGAAACCGTCAAACGATGTTTGGAAATAGCGGCGGCCGGTGGACACAATATCATTATGATAGGCCCGCCCGGAAGCGGTAAAACCATGCTGGCCAAACGTATTCCGGGGATTTTACCGCCTATGGAATTGCAAGAAGCTTTGGAAACGACCAAAATCCATTCGGTTGCCGGCAAATTGAAAAACGGTATGGGGATTATCAGCCAGCGTCCGTTCCGCAGCCCGCATCATACCATTTCGGATGTAGCCTTGGTCGGCGGCGGCAGTTATCCGCAACCGGGAGAAATCTCATTGGCACACAACGGCGTTTTGTTTTTGGACGAATTGCCCGAATTTAAACGCAGTGTTTTGGAAGTTATGCGTCAACCGTTGGAAGACCGTGAAGTGCATATTTCCCGTGCCCGCTTTTCGGTGACATATCCCGCCAGTTTTATGCTGGTAGCCAGTATGAATCCCAGCCCTTCCGGTTATTTCAACGACGGTGACAGCCGTATGACTTCCACACCGGCAGAAATGCAACGTTATCTGAACAAAATTTCCGGTCCCCTGCTCGACCGTATCGATATCCACGTGGAAGTCAATCCCGTGCCGTTTGACAAACTGTCCGACGAACGCCGTGGCGAACCCAGTAAAGTCATCAGAGAACGCGTTATTGCCGCCCGTAAAATCCAAACCAAACGCTTTGCCGATAACGAAAAAATCCACTATAACGCCCAAATGAACAGTAAAGAAATCAGAAAATACTGCCAATTGGACGACACGTCATTAAGTTTGCTTAAAAATGCTATGGAAAAACTCAACCTGTCTGCACGCGCCTACGACCGTATCTTAAAAGTCGCACGCACTATCGCCGACCTGGAAAACTCCGAAAACATCCAAAGCCACCATATCGCCGAAGCTATCCAATATCGTAGCTTGGACCGGGACGGGTGGATATAGTGTCATAGGAAAAACATAAAAATTTGCAACAATAAAATAAATTCCATACTTTTGATAGTATCAAATGATAGTATCAAAAAAAATGAAACCACCTTATGATATAACAGGTGCAATTCTGAAATTAACCACAAGTATTTCTGAAAAATTAGGAGAAGCCAAAGCGCTTTTTTTAGATAAACCTTCACCAGATTTAAGGAAGAAAAATAAGATTAAAACCATTCATTCGTCCTTACAAATCGAAGGGAATACCTTATCGGAAGAACAAATTACGGCTATACTCGAAAATAAAAGGGTCATAGGACCGGAAGAAGATATTCTCGAAGTGCATAATGCTATTGAAGTTTATGATAAAATCAGGGAATTTTCCGCTTTTTCAGTCAGATCGTTTAAAAAAGCACACAAACTTTTAATGACCGGATTAATTGAAAATGCCGGAGAATTCAGAAAAAAAAGCGTAGGTATCGCTCACAGAAAAGAAATTGTTCATATTGCACCCCCGGCACAAAATGTTCCGTATCTGATAAATGATTTGTTTGATTACCTCAAAAAAGATGAGGACCCGCTCTTAATCAAAAGTTGCGTTTTTCATTACGAAATGGTTTTTATACACCCCTTTCCGGATGGAAACGGAAGAATGGCAAGATTATGGCAAACCGTTATTTTAATGCATCAATATCCGGTATTTGAATATCTGCCGTTTGAAAGTTTAATCAGCCAAACGCAAGGTGATTATTATAAAGCTTTAAAATCGTCTGATAAAATTGCCAACGCTACACCTTTTATTGAATATTTACTAAATGTGATTGATAATTCTCTTTATGAATTACTTCGGTCTAACGTAAAAAAACTGACATCGAAAGAACGGTTAGAATACATTGCAGATATCGGATTAAACGAATTTAGCCGGAAAGATTATATGAACATTTTTAAAAACATATCTACGGCAACAGCCAGCAGGGATTTAAAAAAAGGTGTTGACGAAGGTATTTTGAAAATCTTTGGTAAAAATAATCAAACGAGATATATTTTAAACAAAAGGAAAGCATAATCCTAATACCGCAACAACAAATCCATCATAGTTACAGCCGCTGCACGGGCTTTGAGTTTGATGATATTATCCGGTGTATCGTCCCCTACTTCATAGGTTATGGCTTCGGCTTTGAACTGCTTGTAAAACCAGTTTTTTGAAATAGGTTGTGCCATGCCGAACGGGCTTTTACGGGTTTTGAACGGTGCGGCAATCCTGTCGATACCGGCGGTCCACACTTCACAAAATCCCGGTAAAACACTGTGAAAACTATCATCAAAAATATAGTAAACATCACGGAAAGTGGAATGAAAGTCAATACCTAACACCGGTTGCACATGATATTTTTTTGCTTCATTGACGATAAATTTAGTGACGGCATCAATTTCAGGCTGGCGGTAATTTGCCCAATCGCGGTTCAAATCGATACCGGCAGCATTGTGTCGCCAATGTCCTAAATCCACACCGTCGGGATTGAGCAAGGGAAATAACCATACTTCGTATTTTTGATAAAAAGCCCGTGTCAAGGTATCATTTCGCACCAGTTCGTTAACAAAATATTTTAAAGCCGTAAAACCCGTCACTTCCGGCGGATGCTGACGGCTTAACAAAACGATAATCTTTTTATCTCCCGTAGCACCTTGACCGATTTTGACCATATAAAGCGGTTTGCCTTTTACACTGTGGCCTATCACACGAACCGGTGATACAAACGGACGGGCAGTCAAACTGTCGAGCCATTTTTTAGTGTCGGTAGAATTGATAACCGGTTGAGCCGCAACCCATTGTGCCTCCTTGCCGACAGGTAATTTAAAACGTATAGCCGTAGAATCTTGATTGTAAATAAAATGGTCAATTTTTGCCCAGTCTTTTCTATTGTGACTGATTTTAGGCCAATAACGATGCTTGGCATGACGGTATTTCAATTGCAAATAAATAGTATCGGGACGCAACGACCAAATTTTAAAAGCATACCAAGGGCTCGGATTAATCGGTGTATTCTCAGGTGTAATCAAAACTTGAAAGGTCGAATCATTGAGCTGTTTGAAATCGTTGAGCCGGGCTCCGTCAAAACGGTTATCGGCAAATATATTTCCGGCACGATACAACTTTTTGGTCTGAAAATCAATTTTTTTGGAATGTGTATCGACAGATTTGGCATAAGTAAATTCACGACGAACATACTTGCCCGGACCACAAGCTTGCAACAAAAGTGTGATGAATAACAAGAAAAAAATAGGGGTTTGGAAATTTTTTTTCATTAGAAATTTTATATTTTTCAACATTAAGAAATTAAGGTCATTAAGGTTTACAATTTTGATTTTTTTATTGCTAACATTTAACATTATGAACATTATAAACATTCAACAAGCGGCGTTGTATGCAACGTCTCTACATGTTACTGGTAACTAATGCCTTATCCGTCTTTTTAATTTTAATCAAAATATACGGCTGATTCATCACTTGTATCGCCATTTGCCCCGGCATTTCGTGAGCCGTGATGAATTTTATGGTATCTTTTGTATTTTCGACAAATTTTATATAAAATTTCACACCACCTTGGTGTAATATTTTGTCAAAAATAGCCACTATCATGTATTTGTCAAAATTAATTTGGTCCGATTTAAATTTAGAACTTTCGTTATTGACCGTATTGATTTTTTTCAAAAAATCCCGCCATTGGTTTTCATTGGTTATTTTGTAAAGCCCCGGTTCAAAACCTTCCGCTCCGTTACCGTGCAAAGTCGATTGAGCTATCAATTGGTAAGCAAAAGGTTCGTTTTTTGATATTTTTTGGTGCGATTTGCAAGTGGCAAATAAAACAATACTTGTTAAAATGATTAGATGTTTCATAGTTATATGTTTTTTTGAGGAATTGAGGATTTTTATTGATTTCAAAAAGGTCACTGAGCCTGTCGAAGTGCAGATTTGCGATTTCAGATTTGCGATTTAAAAGGTCACTGAGTGATTTTGCGACGTGAGGAGCAAAATAGTATCGAAGTGACCGGCTTTATTGAGGAATTGAGGATTTACTGTGCTTCATTGAATATGACATTATTTGATGAATATTTTCTATTTCATACTTTATGTTCGTTTTATGAATTGAGGATTTGAGGATTTGAGGATTTTTATAACTTAAATATTTTTTCCTTATTTCCACACTTCCTCATTTCCTCACTTCCTCCGTCCACTTTCAACTAGTCCGGATATTCCACTCTCAAATGATAAATATTTTTCAGTTTTTTCTTAAACAATTTTTTTATCATTGATATTTCTTTCAAGGTAATATTAGCATTATCCAACAACCCGGTATGTAATTGATGATCAATAATTTTATCGACAAATTTATCTATTTTTTCAGCGGTCGGTTCGCGTAAACTTTTCGATGCCGCTTCGACGGAATCCGCCATCATCAGTATAGCCGTTTCTTTATTAAAAGGATTAGGTCCGGGATAGCGGAATTTACTTTCGTCCACAACGGGATTTTGTTCCAATGCTTTCTTATAAAAAAACTGTACCAAACCTGTTCCGTGATGGGTACGGATAAAATCAATAATTCTGTCCGGTAAATTATTTTTACGGGCTAATTCCACACCGTCCAATACGTGTTTTATGATAATCCTGGCACTTTCTTCCGGAGGTAAATTATCGTGATAATTAACTCCGGAAGTTTGATTTTCTGTAAAATAAAACGGATTGAGCATCTTACCGATATCGTGATACAAAGCACCGGCTCTTACCAGTAATGAGTTGGCATTGACAGCGTTAGCCGCCGCTTCGGACAAGTTGGCCACTTGGATGGAATGGTTAAAAGTCCCGGGCGCTTTGTCGGCCAAACGTTTGAGTAATTTGGAATTCGTATTGGTATATTCCAACAATGATACATCGGAAACCAAGCCGAACAATTTTTCATACAACAAAATCAATTGGTGTGATAACGCAATAGCCAATAGACCGTTAAAAATAAATTGAATTAAAACACCGTAATTGATAACGGAAAAATCACCTTCATAAACCAAATGAAAAGCCAAATATCCTATGGTGTAAACCAACACAATATTTCCTACCGAAGTAAATAAATTGGAACGCTTTGTCAATTCCGATACCGTCAAAATACTGACAATACCGGCTATCATCTGCAAGAAAATAAATTCAAAGCTGTTCGTTACGACAAAACCTAATAACAACACCGTCAAAATATGCACGAACAAAGCAGTGCGGGCATCAAAAAAAGCTTTTAATATCAATGGTAAGATAGTCAACGGTACTACAAATACATAAGCCGGATAATATTTAACCGTAAAAGTCATCAATCCTAACATCAACAACATATTAAAGACGATAAGACTGATTTTGACATTATTCTCAAAAATCGCAGGACGGTATTGTTTTAAAAATAAAACCAGCATCAATAAAACCAGTGCTACCAATACACTGTATCCGGCATAAATCCAAATTTGTTGTGATATTTTTCCGGTATTCTGACCGTAAGCGATTTTTAAAGAATTTAATATCTCATATTTCTCCGGCGTTACGATTTGGCCTTTTTTAATAATAGTTTGACCTTTGAGTATCAATCCTTTATTTAAACTGATACTTGCCAATTTCTGTTGCAAATATTGTTTGTAAAAATGTTCATCCGGTTTTAGGTTTTCAGGCAGGTTTTCCCGGTACAATTGTATAATTAATTGTAAATTCTCCGGTTGTTGTGACAGTTTTTTTTCCAAAAGCCGTTTGATTTTGTTCTCTGTATAAACCGACTGGACAGGAACTTCTTTCAATACATTACCGCTTATTAAAAAAACAGTCGGATTTTTATAACCGGCAGGAAATGATTTGATATATCCTTTTTTATAAATCCCGGGGATTAAACGGCTATTCAAATTGATAAGCGCTTCTATAACATTATCCGGATTATTGGATTGTGAAACAAGCGTATTTATTTGATTCAAAATTTTAGAAACATCAAGGTTTTCTTTTTTATAAAATAACGGTATATGGGATTTGATAGAATCTTTTTCCTTCTGAATTTCTTCATCCGGTTTTTTTATGGTAAAATCAAAAGGTGCTTTCAAATCATGGTATTGCCAGGCTTTGTTTTTGACAAATTCATATTGAAACGAGCCTGTTTGCGAAAAAAGATAAATAATCATCACCAAAGCTCCTGTCAAAATGAGAACTTTGTAAATCAAAAAAGCATTCCGGTAAATAGAATTTAAAAATTTTCTCATCGATAATTTAAAAAAACAACTAAATCAGTCAAAAATAAGATTTTTTACAGAATTGAAAGCTTTATTCTGTAATTATTTGTAATTTTAGCCAATCAAAAAAAATCAAATTATGAAATCACTCCAAGATATCGTTATTATTTCTTATGCCCGTACGCCTATTGGCAGTTTTAACGGGACTTTATCCGGTATTCCCGCTCCCAGGTTAGGAGCTATTGCTATTGCCGGTGCTTTAAAGAAAATCAATTTGAACCCTGCTTTGGTCGATGAAGTGTATATGGGCAACGTTTTACAAGCCGGCGAAGGCCAAGCACCCGCGCGTCAAGCGAGTATTTTTGCCGGTATTCCCAACACCGTTCCGGCTACTACGGTCAATAAAGTCTGTGCTTCGGGAATGAAAGCCGTCAGTATGGCCGCCCAAGCTATCAAGGCCGGTGACGCTGAAATTATCGTAGCAGGCGGTATGGAAAATATGTCACAAGCGCCTCATTATCTTTACGGACGCAAAGCTGTCAAACTCGGTGATATTACTGCCAAAGACGGTTTAATCTTTGACGGCTTACTGGATGTGTATTCACAAAAACACATGGGAGTCTTTGCCGATTTGTGTGCCGCCAAATACGATATCAGCCGCGAAGAACAAGATGCTTACGCCATTAAATCGTATCAACGTTCTGCTGCCGCTTGGAAAAACAATGTTTTTGCTGACGAAGTTGTTCCTGTTGAAATACCGCAACGAAAAGGCGACCCGGTTATTTTTGCCGAAGATGAAGAATATAAAAATGTCAAATTTGACAAAATACCCGCCTTAAAACCGGTCTTTACCAAAGATGGAACCGTAACGGCAGCCAATGCTTCCACTATCAACGACGGTGGAGCGGCTTTGATTATTACCACCCGTCAAAAAGCCGGGGAACTGGGTATCAAACCCCTTGCCAAAATCGTCTCTTATGCCGATGCCGCACACGAACCCGAATGGTTTACCACGGCACCCGCAAAAGCTATCCCGAAAGCTCTTAAAAAAGCCGGATTGGACATCAAAGATATGGATTTCTTTGAACTCAACGAAGCTTTTTCGGTTGTTAGCTTGGTAAATGAAGAATTGTTACACTTAGACCCTGAGAAATGTAATATTTACGGTGGTGCCGTATCACTCGGTCATCCACTTGGTGTAAGCGGTGCCCGTATCATTATGGCATTGATTAACGCCTTGAAACGTAATGACGGTCAATATGGTGCTGCCGGTATCTGTAACGGTGGCGGTGGTGCCGGCGCTATAATTATAGAAAACGAATAAAATTGAAATTTCTGCTGTCATTTCGACAGAGCAACGTTAGGAGCGACGAGAAATCTTAATGTTCTTAATTTCTTAATGTTAAACAAATTCTCAATTCCTTAAATTGATAAGATTTCTCATTGCGTTCGAAATGACAGCGATTTTTATACTGTATTTTTTAACAAAACCGAGACATTCAACTTTCAACTTTTAACTTTCAACTAACGTATGAAAGCAATCAACTTTGCGAGCATTGTTCCCGTCCGTGCCACTCACGCCGATGAATCAGAAATTATGACCCAAATGCTTTTCGGTGATACTTTTGAAATCTTGGACACCTTCAAGCAATGGCGTTATATCAAAACGGCTTATGACCACTACGAAGGATGGATAGACGAAAAAGTCGTATCAGAAATTTCTGATGAAGAATTTGAAACACTCAACAAGCAACAACCTTATTATACCGCTCAAATTGTCAGCGAAGCGGTTTTCCCGCAATCGGGCAGATTTTTGTTACCTATGGGAAGCGTTTTACCGAATTTTAATCCCAAAACAATGACTTTAAAAATAGGCAATGAAACCGGAATTTTTTACGGGGATTTTATAACCGGTAAACACGACAAAACCAAAGTGTTGGATTTTGCTTTTACTTACGAAAACAGCCCTTACCTGTGGGGCGGTAAAACACATTTCGGACTGGATTGCAGCGGATTGACCCAAATGGCTTATAAAATTTGCGGACATTTTTTGCTTCGCAATGCCAAAGACCAAGCCACACAAGGTACTCCTGTCAAATTAAGTGAAGCAGAAGCAGGTGATTTGGCTTTTTTTACCAATGATAAAGGCAAAGTCATTCATGTAGGTTTTTTGCTTGGAGACGGTACCATTTTTCATTCACACGGCAATGCCCATATCGACGATATCGACGAAAAAGGAATTTGGAGCCGCAAATTTCAACGCTACTCACACCGGTTAAGTGATGTGAGACGAATTTTTTAATTAATACTATCCCTGTTGTTTAATGTATGCATCAAGCTTTTTAATACTGCTGTCAAAGTCAAACACATTATTTACTTTGTAGTAATTTTCAATATCATAAACATAATGATAAGCAAATTTGGCTAATTCCAATTTGTTTCTTTCAAAATCAAAAAGTTTTAAAATACCTACCAATTGATTGACTGTCAAACAAGCATTTTGTTTGATAATTTGCTTGGCAACACGGAGCTTATTATCATCAAAATCTTGATTTTTTACAGCTTGCAACATACTTTCATAACGTTCCGGTGTAACAGGCGGTACACAACCGATTTCCCCTTCATATCCGGGAACATAAACCACAGGACCACCTTGCGGCGGCACCGTAGCGGTATTATTAATATTAATGTTAATTTGTCCGTTTTGAATATTCTGCTCGCCATTATTCATAAGATTACCATAAGCAAAAACAGCATTGGGATTATATACGGGCAAATTATCGGAAACGGGATATACCGCTTTGATAATAAATTCTCCTCGCCTGTCATATCTTGCAGGAGGGAGCACTTCATAGACAATTTCCGACAACGGCGGTACATACAATTCGTCAGAAAAACCACGTGAACGTCCACGGCTGAATTTTACTTTGACCTGATAATAATCTTCCGTCAAACCGGTTATACGCATTTCATTTAACGGCTGATTATTAACAAGTTGAGCGTTAATAAAAATGTTAACAGGTTCTTCATTACCGGATATTATAACCAGATTTCTATTGTACTGTCCTGTTACTTGTAAAGCAAACAATATTATTGAGTAGCAGTCGATTCATAATAGTTTTTTTATTATAAGGTGCAATAATTATACCAAAAATATTTCGAATATAACAAAGCAAAATGACAATCAAAAGATATTGCCCTCACATATTGCAAAAAAAATCGCAAAAAATTACCCTTATTCTGCTTGTTTTTTAACAAAAAAGTATATTTTTGACCCTTTAAAAATCAAATAATCAAAAATTTCTCTCCATGAAAAATAAACATCAAGAAAAGATAGACAGTTTTATGGCTTATGCCAAAATGCGTAATCCTAACGAACCGGAATTTTTGCAAGCTGTTAAAGAAGTAGCGGAAGCTATCATTCCTTATATCGAAGAAAATCCGAAGTATCAGGGCAAAAAATTGCTTGAAAGGATGATTGAGCCGGAAAGAACCATTTCTTTCAGAGTGCCTTGGGTGGATGATAAAGGCGAAATTCAAGTCAATCGCGGATATCGTATCCAGTTTAATTCGGCTATAGGTCCTTACAAAGGCGGTCTGCGTTTTCACCCGACAGTCAATCAAAGTATTTTGAAATTTCTTGGTTTTGAGCAAATTTTTAAAAATGCTTTAACTACATTGCCTATGGGTGGGGGTAAAGGCGGTTCTGATTTTAATCCCAAAGGAAAATCGGATGCCGAAGTGATGCGATTTTGTCAAGCCTTTATGAGTGAATTGTATCGTCATATCGGTTCGGATGTTGATGTGCCGGCGGGTGATATCGGTGTCGGGGGGCGTGAAATCGGGTATTTGTTTGGTCAGTATAAAAAATTAACCAAAGAATTTTCGGGCGTTTTGACCGGAAAAGGTTTGGCGTTCGGTGGTTCGTTAATCCGCCCGGAAGCAACTGGTTTCGGAGTGGTTTATTTTGCCGAACAAATGCTCAAAGATAAAGGTATGGACATTAAAGATAAGATTATTGCTGTTTCCGGTTTTGGGAATGTAGCTTGGGGAGCTATCACCAAAGCGACTCAACTGGGAGCCAAAGTGGTTACCATCTCCGGTCCGGACGGTTACATTTATGACCCCGAGGGTATATCGGGTAAAAAAATCGACTATTTATTAAGATTGCGAGCCACTAACAATGATGTTGTGGCGCCCTATGCCGAGCAATTCCCCGAAGCTACTTTTTATCCGGGTAAAAAACCTTGGGAACGAAAAGTGGATATTGCCATGCCTTGTGCCACGCAAAACGAATTGCATAAAGAAGATGCCGAAAGTTTGATTAAAAACGGGGTGATAGCGGTTGTAGAAGGCGCTAATATGCCCTCAACCCCCGATGCTATAAAAATCTTTAAAGAAGCTAAAATTTTGTATTCACCGGGCAAGGCTTCCAATGCCGGCGGCGTTGCGGTCTCCGGTCTGGAAATGAGCCAAAATTCGATGCGTTTCAATTGGACCGCAGAAGAAGTGGATGCCAAATTGAAAGATATTATGAAAAACATTCATGACAATGCCGTAAAATACGGCAAGCAACCCGACGGTTGGGTTGATTATGAAAAAGGCGCTAATATTGCCGGATTCGTCAAGGTAGCTGATGCCATGTTAGCCCAAGGGGTCGTCTAATTTAGTTGAAAGTTGAAAGTTGAAAGTTAAAAGTGGAAAGTTCAACATAAAAAAAAAGCTGTCCTGACGGACGGCTTTTTTATGTTGTGAAAAATTGTTTATTTTTGAACGAGAATAATTATGTTATGACCAAAAAAGTTAAATTTTCATTAGCAGCTACTTTGCAGTTGGGTTTGATTGCTTCTATCGGTGATTTTGTAGGTTGGCCCTATATGAACTACGTCTTGTATTTGACCATTTTCTTCTTCCTGTTAACACTTATCTTCCTCATTTACGATTTGTCAAAAGATTAACCATGTTTTCTTTGAAAAATCTTTAAGTTTATTCATAATTTACAAGTTTTTTAGTAAAAAGCAAGTAATTTCTGACACAAATCATTTATTTTGACGGGGATATTTCTTAACTTTGATGTATTAAAGGATAAAAAAGTCTTTTAATTTAGTTTAATATTAACCAAAAACTTCAATTATGTTAACAAAACAACAAGCTAAGATTTTCTTTTTAGCGGGAACGTTTGTAACTTTTGCCATTTTTATCGGCTTAACGGTTTATTCGTTAAAACAAGTACAAACGAATCTTCCCGAAAATGTAGCCCGGGGTAAACACATCTGGGAGAAAAACAATTGTATGGGATGTCATACAATCATGGGAGAAGGAGCTTATTATGCTCCTGAATTGACTAACGTTATTAAACGACGTGGTGAAGATTATGTCCGCGGTGTTTTAAAGGCAACGACACCTTGGCAACCGAACGGACGCAAAATGGTGGCTTACGGCATGAATGACCAAGATGCCAATGATATGATTGCCTTCTTTAAATGGGTAGGTAATTTGGATTTAAACGGCTTTGAAAAAGTCGATAGAAAAGTATCGCCATTAGCGGCTGATCATATGAAATCTAATAACTAAAAAATCTCACAATTATGAAATATAAAACTCAAAAAGTAGCTTATTGGTTTTGGGCTTTGTCCATGTTGCTACTCGTATTACAATTGACTTATGGCTTTATCATGGGATTTGCCCGTTTGGGATATGATGGATTACATCAATGGATTCCTTTTAATACGGCTCATACCGTGCATTTAAATACTTTGGTTGTTTGGTTGATTTCAGGGTTTATGGGAGCGGCTTATTATATTATTCCCGAAGAAGCTGAAACCGAACTTTGGAAACCTAAATTGGCCTATTTGCAATTGATTGCTTTGACCATAGTCGGTGTGGCAGCTCTTACCGGGTATCATTTCAATATCTGGGAAGGTCGTAAATTCTTGGAAATTCCACGTGAACTCGACTGGTTGGTCGCCATTGATGTGATTTTATTCTTGGTTATTTTATTGATGACTATTCTCAAAGGTAAAAAGAAAACGACTACTTCATGGGTGTTGTTCGGTGGTCTTGCCGGTGCAGCCGTTTTATACTTGCCCGGAATGATTAGTTTTGACAGTCAAGTTTTAGACTCTTTCTTCCGTTGGTGGGTTGTTCACCTTTGGGTTGAAGGTGTTTGGGAATTGATTATGGGAGGTATATTGGCCTTTTTATTGATAAAATTAACCGGAGTGGACAGGGAAGTTATCGAGAAATGGTTGTATTTTGTTATTGGTTTGACTTTCTTATCAGGTATATTGGGAACCGGACACCACTATTATTATATTGGAGTTAACAAAATTTGGTTAATTGTCGGTGGTATATTCTCTTCATTAGAGCCTTTGGCATTCTTGGCTATGACTTTGTGGGCTTTAAGCATGTATCGCAAAGGCGAGAAAAAACACCCTAACAAGTTGGCTATTAAGTGGACGCTTACAGCAGCTATTGTTTCATTCTTGGGAGCCGGTGTGTTGGGTTTGGCACACACCTTACCGCAAACCAACCTCTACACACACGGAACTTTGGTTACCGCTATGCACGGTCACTTAGCATTCTGGGGCGCTTATGCCTCTATAGTTTTGGCAATGATTACTTATGCCATGCCAAACTTAACCGGAA
>JALWFE010000036.1:0-233 GCA_027039975.1 Flavobacteriales bacterium | reverse complement strand
TCGTATGGCTTTCTGGTTGTCAAATATTGGTATTTTTACAATGGTTTCCGCTTTTGCAGCTGCCGGTGTCGCACAAGTTTACCTCGAAAGAATTCTTGGTTACGATTTCGGTCAAGTGCAAAATGAAATTCAAGTACATTTCTGGGTATTGATTACGGGAGCTACCATATTATCAACCGGTATTACCCTATATATCATTGATTTCATCAAATACGGCTTACCGACAGATGAAG
>JALWFE010000035.1 GCA_027039975.1 Flavobacteriales bacterium | reverse complement strand
GAACATATTATCATTATTTGAAAAATGATTTTTGAGATTGAACCTCGCTCCGTCGCGGGTCTCCCGACACCGACGGCTCATACACGGTTATAAAACACCAATTACGAAGTAATTGAAACCCAAAAATCTTACCCGCTCCGTCATTGTCCCCTCCACCGACGGCACTTTTTATACGCTAAACATTAACACAAAGAAAAGAACATTTAAAAAATTCCGTATCTTTACACCGAAAAGGATTTCAGATTTTCGATTTCAGATGTCAGATTTTTTTTAAATGAACTTTCAACTTTCAACTTTTAACATTCAACTCTATTGTAAGGACCACCTTGGCAACAACCGCCTAAGCTACACGCTAGACCCCGAAACCAACCAAATAAAAATACTGGAAGAAAACCATTATTACCCGTTCGGTCTCAAGCACGGCGCTTATAATCAAACCCGTAAAGGCGTCAAATACAAAGAACAGTTACCAACCAAAAAAGAAGTCAAACAAGTAATGCCGGAAGAGGTGAAGTTTAAATATAAGTATAACGGTAAGGAATGGCAGGATGAGTTGGGGTTGAATTGGTATGATTATGGAGCGAGGAATTATCAGGCGGATTTGGGGCGGTGGTTAAATGTTGACCCTTTTGCGGAGGAGTATGTAAATCTTACTCTTTATGCCTATTGTGCAAATAATTCTATAGTCTTTATTGATCAAGATGGTAACAGATTATTCTTTGTTGGTGGAGCAAATAATGACCAAGATGGTTGGAATTATATTACTCGTTGGGGAAATTTTATGACAAATGCCGGAATTAGGAATTTTGTTCGAGTTAATGCTTCAAATGGTAAATCAGGTGATATTTTATTTACATCAAATTATAGAAATACAGGAACATATTATGAATACATTCTAAAAAAAGATCCAGGAGGTGGATTGTATAAAGAATATACGGGGAGAGAATTGCCTCGTGAACATAATGCAATTGATAGGGCAATTGAACAAATAAAAAAGAATATTATAGAGAACCCATTAGAGGAAGAAGAACAGTTTAATTTGGCTGGTTATAGTTATGGCAGTGTTTTACAAGCACAAGTAGCATTAAGACTAGCGAATGAAGGACAATATATTGATAATCTTATCTTAATAGGAAGTCCAATTTCAGATGATTCAAAATTGATGCGACAATTAAAAGATAATAAAAATATAGGAAAAGTGATTAGATATGATATTAAAGGAGATTTATTAAGTAACCCAAAAGATATTTTAGAGTTTATTAGAGGAGGATATCAAAATAGTTCTGATAATGGTCCCCATTTTGATTTAGCAAGACCAGGAGCCCAAACGGATAGACTAATCCAAACAGTTATAAAGTGGTTACAAGAACAAGGAGTTAAATAATTTTAAAGTATTATGAGAATAAAAAATTATTATACATTATTTTTTTTTATATTTTATTTACTAGTTTATTTTCCAATTGGTTTACTTTTGTATGCTTGGACATCTTTTGGTGGTTGGAACAGCATGAATTTAATTCAAAAAAGTATTTATTATTTTTTTAATTTTTTTATAAAAAATTCAAATATTGATTGCATCTTGTTTTCAATCTTAATTAACGCATTTTTTTGGAGTTTAATTTTTAATCTTTTCATAAAGATATATAAAAAAATAATTTAGTTATTGCTGTTTTATATGTATAAGCCTTCGCTTCAACGTTGTAGAAAAGCCCCGCTCATGTACGATTACATCGCATGGTATTATGTCCGATAATGCATAAAAACCAATAAAATTCCTCGTTTTGAAAAGCTATAACTAACCAAGCAAAAGAAGGAAGATTTAAAAAAGCTAGTCCTGACGTCCGTCGTGATTGTTACTTTTTTCGGCGATGGAAAAAAGTAATGATAAAATAAAAAAACCGCTTGTTTTTCATAACTACTGCAAACGAAGTTAAATCACAATGTATTATGATATTGAATATCGAACACTGATTAACGAATGATGATTTTAGAAGTGATTAAGAAGTAAAATTTTTACCTCAATAAGTGAGAAAAAAAGCTTGCAGTTTGCGGTTATCACCCCTTGCCATACGAAGGTTTTCCGGACGTTAAAAAAACGGAAAAAATATAAGGATTATTAAATTTTTACTAAATTTGTAATAAATATTTGCTTTATGGATTTACAAACACGCAAACTTAACGTAATTGAATACTTGATTAGGCTGACTGATGAAAATATTTTTAATGTTATTGAAAAGATTGTAAACGAATCAAAAAATAAGTCTGTTAACAGACGTTTTACACAACAGGAATTGATAGAAAGAGCTGTAAAATCCAATCAAGACTATCAAGCGGGTAAGATTAAAAACCAAAGTCAATTAGAAGCCGAATCAAAGAATTGGTGATATGAGAATTATCTGGTCAGATTTTGCAGTTTCTGAACTAAAAGATATTTTTCAATATTACAAGTCAGTTGCAGGAAAGAATATAGCACAAAAATTAATCAATGGGATTTTTCAATCAACAAAACAACTTATCAAATATCCCGAATCCGGTCAAATTGAAGAATCTCTCAGAAAACTTAATGAGGGGCATAGGTATTTAGTAATTTCAAACTACAAAATTATCTATAAGAAAGTAAAAGAAGGTATATTGATAACCGATGTTTTTGACACTAGACAAAGTCCTGAGAAAATAAATAATCCTAAACGAAAAACGGAAAAGTAATTTTGTCGTTTTTATACTTATATTATACATTTGTCCGCTCCGTCGGTGTCTCCGCCACCGACGGCTCACTAATAATAAAATAACCGGTTGTTTTGAGCAACTTCTGCAAGCGCAGTAGAACCACAATATTGTAAATTTGAATATCGAATATCGAACAAGGAACGCTGATTTTTGAAGTTGTTGAAAGTCAAACTGTTACGCCAGCTCCATCGTGTATCTCCCGACACAGATTGAACATACTTGACGGCTCATTAATAATCAAAAACCGGTTGTTTTGAGTGATTTTTATACATTTCAATAAAATCTTTATATTTGTAAAAATATTACAATATATGGAACTGCAAACGAGAAAAATACAATTTATACAAGATATTTTGAGATTGAAAAACGAAAAAATATTGCAAAAACTTGAAAAAATTCTTCGTTTGGAAAAGGAAAAACTATTCAAAAATGATTTTGTTCAAATGACAATGTCAGAATATAATTCATTGATTGACAGTGCCGAAAACGATTCTGAAAATAACAGATTGTTTAATGCTGAAGAAATACTTAAAGATATAGACACGTGGCAATAAAAGTTTTTTGGACACAAACAGCATTAAACAATCTTGAAGATATTTTTGAATATCATAAATTCAAAGCTTCCGTTTTAATATCACGAAAACTTGTAAAAAGAATTGTACATACTACAATTTTACTTCAAACTTCTCCGGAGTTAGGTAGAAAAGAAGAGTTACTAAGTCATAGAAAATTTGAATACAGATTTATAGTTGAAGGAAATTATAAAATCATTTATTGGGTTGAAGGCAATTACATCAAGATTGCTACAGTTTTTGACACAAGACAACATCCGGATAAAATTAGGAATATCTAACACCCCGCTCCGTCGTGTGTCTCCCGACACCGACGGCACTTTTTACACATTAAACATTAACACAAAAAAAGAACATTTAAAAAATTCCGCTTCATCGTGGGGCTCCCGACCCCGACGGCTCACTAATAATAAAATAACCGGTTGTTTTTCATAACTACTGTAAACGAAATTTAATCACAAAGTATCATAATATTGAATATCGAACACCGATTAACGAATGATGATTTTAGAAATGATTAAGAAGTAAAATTTTTACCTCAATAAGTGAGAAAAAAGCCTGAAGTTTGCGGTCATTACTCCCTTTCCCTACGAAGGTTTTCCGTAAAATTTGAGTAGAACGGACGTTAAAAAACCGAAAAATATTGTGATAATAAAATTTTTACTAAATTTGTATTATCAAGTTAATAGTATTGTTGTTAGGGAAAAAAATGATATATGGGGATAAGTTTGTTGGTGCTTTTCTTATAAATTATGTGGAATATGGATAATGCAATTCAAATAAAAAACAATCTGATTTCAAGAATAAAAAATTCAAAGGATTTGAGTTTATTAAAGGCGTTGCAGACTATTTTTGATAGTTTGGAAGAATATCATCTTAGTGATGCGCAAAAAGAATCGATTAAGATGAGCCGTGATGAAATAAGTGTAGGAAACTATATTGATAATTCTACAGCAATATCTGATATAAAAGAATGGCTAAAAAAGAAATAATTTGGTCCAAAAGAGCTTATTCGGAATTAAAAAGTATTCTTGAATTTTACAACAAACGAAACGGTAGTACAAATTACAGTCTAAAGCTGGTGGATGAAATTGAAGATGTTTTAAACACGCTTTCACAACAAGAATATATAGGTAGATTGACTTCCAATAAAAAGACAAGAGTAGTTGTCATGAAAGTTTATTTGATTTTTTATGAGATTAATGGAAATATAATTGAGATTCTTTCATTTTGGGATAATAGACAAGATGATTCAAAACGAATTGTTAAATAAATCAGGTTGCTACTAATACAAACCTAAGCCGGATATTTAAACCGGCAATTAATTTGCTACCTTAGCGGTAATTATGTCGTACAGCAAAAAACTATTGATGATAATGTCACATCGGGGTCGGGAGACCCCGATGGAGCGGTATATCGAATATCGAACAAGGAACGCTGATTTTTGAAGTTATTGAAATCAAACCGTTACGTCAAAAATTGAAAAAAAATACTTGCAGTTAGAGGTTATTATTTATA
>JALWFE010000034.1 GCA_027039975.1 Flavobacteriales bacterium | reverse complement strand
AAGTAGAAGTTGATGTGGTCTTTGACCCGCCTTGGGATGCTTCAATGATTAGCGAAGAAGGACGTATCAAATTGGGAATGTAAAAGTTAGTTAAAAGTTGAAAGTTAAAAGTTGAAAGTTTTAACAATCATTATGTTATAAAAATATACATAGAGAATATTACATTAACGAAAAAGATAAATTAAAAAAACTATTAGATTTTTAAAAAAACACAGTCCTGTTCCTTCAAATTTTTGTTAGAATATGACAAAATATTCAATATAAAAACTTTACAAACTTTATCAACTTTTAACTTTCAACTTTACAAACTTTATGAACTTTCAACTCAATTAATACCCGTTAAAAGCATAACGATTATCTTCTCTGATTTTTTTGGCAATAATGCGGCGTAATTCGTTTAAGTTCGGTGTATTGTTATACTTGGTAAAACGCTTGACCCCCATTAACATCATACGCAATTCATCGCCTTGGGCTATGGAATAAATGGCTTCGGTAGCTTTAAATTTGATTTTTTCCACGGCATTGAACAAGTTGAGTTTGCTCATAGCGATTTCCGCTTCGTAATTGGCATCGGGATTTTGAATCATTTTCTTTTGTGTAGCCAAAACGGTACTTTCGGCCATATAGATTTCAATCAAAATATCAGCGGCATCCAATACCAATTGTTGCTGTCCTCCGAGTTTGTTTCCGAATTTTTGTGCGCCTGTTCCCGCTATCATTAAAAAGACTTTTTTCAAGCGTTTGATCATTTCCAATTCTTCGTCCAAGGGACGTGTAAATTCCGGTTTATCAAATGACGGTATCCCCATTAATTCACCGGCAACGGCTTTGGCTGGTCCTAGCAAATCCAATTGACCTTTCATGGTTTTGCGAAGCAACATACTGATAGTCAATAATCTGTTGATTTCATTTGTTCCTTCGTAAATACGGGTAATACGGGCATCACGCCACCAACTTTCCATAGGCATTTCTTCGGAGAAGCCCATACCTCCGAAAATTTGAATACCTTCATCCGATACGGTTTGCGTACTATCAGATACATATACTTTTAAGATAGCGGCTTCTATGGCATATTCTTCAAAGGTTTTCTTTTCGGCTTCCACTTCTGAAAGGCCGTTGGCTTTATGTTCGGCTATACGATCGCTGATATCTTTTGCGGCGCGGTAAATTCCCGATTCGGATACGTAAGTCCTGGTGGCCATTTCGGCAATTTTTTTCTTAATCGCACCGAAGTTAATCAAAGGTTGTCCGAATTGTTTGCGTTCATTGGCATAACGGATACTTTCGGTAATAATCCGCCGCATGGCATCGACGATACCGGCGGCTAATTTGATACGACCGATATTCAAAACGTTTAAAGCTATTTTAAAACCTTCTTGACGCTGTCCGAGCATATTTTCTACCGGAATTTTGGTATCGGAAAAGAAAATTTGTCTTGTGGAAGACGAACGGATACCGAGTTTTTTTTCTTCTTCACCCAGTTTGAATCCGTTGGGATTTTCAGGGTCATATTCGTATATAAAAGCAGTTAATTTTTCATCTTTTTCACCGTTTTCCACAATTTTGGCAAAAACGATAAACGTGTGGGCAAAACCGGCATTACTAATCCACATTTTTTGTCCGTTGATAATCCAGTATTTACCGTCATCTGACAAAACAGCTGTTGTTTTACCGCTATTGGCATCGGAACCGGCAGTCGGTTCGGTTAAGGCATAGGCTCCTATCCACTCCCCTGTTGCCAATTTGGGTAAATATTTGGCTTTTTGTTCATCTGTACCGTATAAGAAAATCGGCATAATTCCGATACCCGTATGCGCACCGTAAGCTGTTGCGAATGAACCTGTTGCACCGGAAATTCTATCACATACCAGCATAGTGCTGACAAAATCCATTCCCATACCGTTGTATTCTTCCGGTAAACCTACTGCCAAAAAGCCCATTTCACCGGCTTTTTTCATCAGTTCCAAGACCAAGTCATAGTCATGTTCTTCAAATCGCGGTTTGACCGGCATCATCTCACGGTCAACAAATTCAGTAGCGGCTTCTGCCATCATTTTTTGTTCTTCCGATAAATCGTCTAATGTAAAGACATCTTCGGATTTGTAATCTTTTATAATAAAATCTGCTCCTTTTTTCATGTTTTTTTTATTTGGTGATATGGTTATTTGGTTATTTGGTGATATGGTTATCTGGTTATTTTAGTGCCTAGTGCCTAGTAAAAAGTGCCAAGTGCGTAAAAATCGCACTTTCCACTAGGCACTTTCAACATTCAACTATTAAAGCAATTCAAAAATTCCCGCCGCGCCCTGTCCGGCTCCGACACACATAGTGACCATACCGTAACGTCCGCCGGTTTGTTTTAATTGGTCTAAAATCTGTACGGTTAATTTGGCACCGGTCATACCAAGCGGATGTCCCAATGAAATGGCACCGCCATTGATATTGACCTTATTGGTATCCAAATTTAAATTTTTGATAACCGCTACCGATTGCGATGCAAAAGCCTCATTCAATTCTATTAAATCCATATCGTCTTTGGTCATACCGGCTTTTTTCAAAACCTTTGGTATGGCATACAGCGGACCGATACCCATAATGCGCGGTGGTACACCGACAACGGCATAGTCAACCAAACGTGCGTAAGGTTTTAAACCGAGTTCTTCCATTTTTTCTTTGGACATTACCAATACAAATGCGGCACCATCGGAAGTTTGCGACGAATTTCCGGCTGTTACCGTACCGTTTTGTGCAAATACGGGACGTAATTTGGCTAATTTTTCCAATGATGTATCCGGTCTGGGTCCTTCATCTGTATCTACAACAAATTTTTTGCTTTTTTTCTTACCGGATTCTTTATCAAAATAAATTTCTTCAACTAATACCGGTACAATTTGATTTTTAAATCTGCCTTCTTTTATAGCTTTTACCGCCCGCATATGCGATTCGTAGGCAAAACGGTCTTGCTCTTCACGGGAAATATTGTATTCTTTGGCTACGGCTTCGGCAGTCAATCCCATACCCCAATACCAATCGGGATGACCTTTTTTGATGACACTATATGCCAAAGAAGGTTTAAAACCCCCCATCGGTACCATCGACATACTTTCAGAACCACCTGCTATGATAATATCTGCATGTCCTGTCTGAATTTTTGCAACAGCCGTAGCGATAGTTTCCAATCCGCTGGCGCAAAAACGGTTCATAATTTGTCCGGGAACTTTAACGGTATCCAAACCCATCAAGCTAATCATTCGTCCCATATTGAGACCTTGTTGCGCTTCGGGCATGGCATTGCCCACAATCACGTCGTCAATCATTTCGGGATTGAATTTTCCGTCTGTCTCCCATTCCACTTCTTTGATTAAATATTTGATAACACCAGCCGCCAAATCATCGGGACGGTAATTTTTAAAACTGCCTTTTTTGGCTTTTCCAACCGCTGAGCGGTATCCTTTTATGATGTATGCTTCTTTCATTTTTTTCTGGTTAATTGATTAATTGGTTATTTGGTTATTTGGTTATTTGATAGTCGGATGCCCGATGTCGGGTGTCCGATGTCTGGTATCCTATAATTATTTATAATACTTCTATTTCTATCTTATAACTTCTAATTTTATTTTTTGTTATTTGCTTATACTGGTTAATCGGTTATTTGTTTATTTGATGTCGGGGCTTCGATGCATTCCTCTCTTCGTTCGGAACACTCAGCCACCTTTGATTGTGCTTCCAAAATAGGTCACTGAGTGACCCCGACGTACGTCGGGGCGTAGGAGTAAAAATTGTATCGAAGTGACCGGTATCGCACTTTCCACTTTTAACTCAGGTTACTGAGCCTGTCGAAGTGCAACTTTACACTAGTTTCTAAGCGGTTTGCCTTTTTTCAACATGTGTTCTATACGTTCCAAGGTTTTTCGTTCGCCAAGCAAACTCAAAAATGCTTCTCGTTCAAGTTCAATCAAATAGTCTTCCGTAACATATCCGGGACCTGACAAATCACCACCGGCGATGACATAAGCCAGTTTACCGGCTATTTTTTGGTCATATCCCGAAATATAATTACCGGCTTTCATACTGTCGGCTCCTACCATAAAAGTTCCGAGTACTTCTTGTCCCAGTACTTTGATATCCTTACGTTTGACAGGTTTGACATAGCCGTCTTGTGCCAATTGCATAGCGTAGCGTTTAGCTGTGGCTATCTGACGGTTTTTGTTTAAAACCACGACATCACGGCCTTCTTTCAAAAAGCCCAATTTGAAGGCTTCATGAGCGCTTGTAGCGACTTTTGCCATAGCTATGGTCATGAAAGTTTCCGTATAGCGGTTGATTTCCACATCACCTTTGACCAAACTGTCTGATGTGCGCAATACCATTTCTTTTGTGCCGCCACCGGCAGGAATCAAACCTACACCGAATTCGACCAAACCGATGTAAGTTTCGGCCGCCGCTACCACTTTATCTGCGTGTAAAGTAATCTCACAACCTCCGCCAAATGTCATACCGTGCGGTGCCACAATCACGGGAATACCCGAATAACGGACCCGCATAGCTGTTTCTTGAAATGTTTTGACCGCCATATACAATTCATCCCATTCTTGTTCGACAGCCAACATTAAAACTAATGCCAAATTGGCACCTACCGAAAACTGCGCCCCTTGATTACCGATGACCAAACCGTCATATTTGGCTTCGGCCATATCGATACCTCTGTTAATCGCTTCAATCACACCAACACCCAAAGTATTCATCTTGGAATGAAATTCCACATTGATAATACCGTCACCCAAATCGATGATTGAAGCATCGTCATTATGCCATAATGTATTGGTTTGCCTGTAATTGTCAAGATAAATATAATCATCTTGACCGGGTATTTTCTCATAAGATTTCTTTTGAATATCATAATAATATGTGGCACCGTCTTTTACGGTATAAAAACTGTCGATACCATTGGCAAGCATTTGGGATACCCAGTCCGGTATGGTTTTGCCTTCTTTGGCCATCATTTCAACGGCTTTGGCAACACCTATGGCATCCCAAATTTGAAAAGGTCCGTATTCCCAACCGAAACCGGCACGCATGGCATCGTCTATTTGATACAAATGATCGGCAATTTCGGGAATCCGGTATGCGGCATAAGAGAATAAACCACTGAATGTTTTGCGGTAAAAATCGCCTGCTTTATCCTTTCCTTTAACCAAAACTTTGTAACGTTCTTTGACATTGTCGATATTTTGCGTCATCAATAAGGTATCGAAATTGACTTTTTGCTTCGGGCGATATTCAAAAGTTTTCAGGTCTAAGACTAAAATTTCGCTTTTTCCGTCTTTTTTTATTTTTTTATAAAATCCCCTACCTGTTTTTTCTCCTAACATGTTGTTTTCCAACATCTTCTTAACAAAACCGGGTAGTTTAAACAACTCGTGGGCTTCATCGCCGGGAACAGCTTCGAACAATCCCTTAGCCACGTGTGCCAAAGTATCCAAACCGACGATATCAGCCGTTCTAAAAGTTGCAGATTTAGGTCTACCGATAACCGGTCCTGTCAATTTGTCGATTTCTTCAACGGTATAATCATCATTTTCCACTAAATGAAAAATATCCATTATACCATACACACCGATACGGTTACCAATAAATGCCGGCGTATCTTTGGCCAAAACCGTCGTTTTTCCGAGAAATTTATCACCGTATTCCAAAAAGAATTGTACCAATTCCGGTGTAGTATCTTTTGTAGGGATAATTTCCAATAAAGGCAGATAACGCACCGGATTGAAAAAATGAGTACCGAGAAAATGCTTTTTAAAATCGTCTGAACGGCCTTTTGCCATTATAGAAATAGGTATGCCTGATGTATTGGATGAAACAATGGTCCCCTGTTTCCTGTATTTTTCAATTTGGTCAAACACAGCATTTTTAATATCCAAACGTTCGGGAACAGCCTCTATAATCCAATCGACACCGGCAATTTTTTCCATATCGTCTTCCGTATTGCCAACTGTAATGCGTCCGGCAAAAGATTCATCGTAAAACAAAGCCGGTTTTGATTTAAGGGCTTTTTTTAGATTTTCAGATGCAATACGATTACGTACCTGAGGATCTTCCAAAGTCAGTCCTTTGGCTTTTTCCTTTTCTGTCAGTTCGCGTGGCACTATGTCGAGCATTAAAACCTGCACGCCGGTATTGGCCAAATGAGCGGCTATACCGGAACCCATAATGCCCGAACCTATCACTGCGGCTTTTTCTATTCGTCTTTTCATTTATTTTTGGTTATTTGGTTATCTGGTTATTTGGTTATCTGGTTATTTGGTTATTTGATGATATTGGTTATTTGGTTATTTGATGTCGGATGTCGGGTGTTTGATGTTTGGTGTTTAATGTCATTTTGATCCCTACGAAAGTAGGGAAAGAAATCCGGTCACTGAGCTTGTCAAAGTGTCAATTTTTAATTTGAAACCTTACTTGATTAACGTTTTGAGACGTTGCATACAATGTCTCTACGGGTTTAAAAAACATCCCGGTTATTTACTATTTTCAATATCTCATCCGCTACATTTCTAAAAATTTCCAAACGCTCCTCTCCTATTTTTTCTTTCAACACTTCATTAAATTTTAAAACGGTTTCTTTGGATTTATCCCTCATTTGCAAGCCGAACTCCGTTAATTTAATCAAAACACTCCTGCCATCAAAGGGATTTCTTTCTCTGTAAATCAAATCTTTTTCTTCCATTTTTTTCAATGTCCGAGACAAACTGGTTGTTTCCATTCCCAGCATCGGTGCCAATGCCGTGGAAGGCGTTCCTACTTGTGGATCAATTTTTAACAGCACATAACCTATTGCCATCGTTCCGCCATATTTTGCCGCTTCTTCATTATACATTCTGGTTATGCTCATCCAAAGTTCTCTGATTAATTGATCGGTGGTCTTTTCTTTGGTCATTTTTCTATTTTGTCAAACAAAAATAGGAAAAATTATTATGCGTGCATAATAAATTTGCAAAAAAATATTCAAAAATATCAGATTTTAAATTTTATGGTTCTTTTTTTACGATAATTCCGAATTTTCTCAAAATATCTGAAAAAGTATCAAAATCGACTTGATAAGATAAACCGACACCTTGTGTATAACCTTCTTGTTGTCCCAAATATTCCAATTCTGTTTGTTTATTAAACACCCTGAATATCAAATTGCCTTTTTTGTCCAAATATACTTCCAGTTCGATATCACCTACAATGGATGATTTGGTATAACGTCCTACGGGAATGGCGACTTTACCATTTATATATACTTTTTTATTGATTTGCGTTACCAAACTCAAACCGACCTGTGGGTCCGTCACCAAATTACGTTCGATATTTTCATTACCGCTCGTGTAATTCAAATTTACTTGAAACTTATCATCTTGTGCCATCAAACCGTTCAAAATATTTAAACCTTTTTCGGTAAACGTTTTGACAACACCTTCACCTGCTCTTCTTGATAAATTATAATCGTTTTCGTTGATAAAATCGCCAAAAGATAACAACGACAAGACTTGTAATGTTTTTTTATCGGGATCACTCAATATATAATCGATTTGAGAGCGTAAGACGGCATTGGCTTTGGGCAATTTCAGATCAAATGAAATGGTTGGTTTTATCAATTTGTCTTTGAGATAAATAATGGCTTGAACAGGCATTTTTTTGGCTGTTAAACCCTGTTCTGTTAATAAAACCGTCGGGTCGGCGAAAGTTTCATACACTGCTTTTATATCCAAAGTAGCATCATACGGGTCACCTTCCCAACTGATATAACTACCGGGTTCAACAGTAAATTTCTTGTCGATAACGCCGGCATACTTAAAATTATATACCCCTTCTTCAACTGCAAAGTCACCGAAAATATTGAATTGCCCGTTGGTATTGATATTCATCAAAACCAATCCCGTTCCCTTAGCAACCAGCGTGCTGCCAAATTCCTGATCAAGTAATATTTCCAATTGTGCATCGGTAGTAATATCCAAATCAAAATTCATTTCAAGACCTTCATACACTTTATGACGTTTTTTAATGTTTTGTTTTTCTTTTTTATAGTCTTTTTTGGAAACAATTCTTACAAAATCATTTTCATTAAAAGATTCGTAATCAGTCAATGTGATGACTAAATACGTTTTTGGTTTGGTCTGCATCTCCGCATCAATTTTTAAATGATTTACCGATCCGTATATCCGGGCATTTCCACCTGTAAAAACTGTTCCGTAAAACATTTCCAACGGGTCTTTAGGTGTATCCAAAACCAACAAATTACCAGTATCAATTTTCAAATCCAAATGCCAATTATCAAAATTGTGATGTTTTACCGTCCCGTTGATTGTTGCTTTTGTTTGATATTTGGTATCTATAAAATGTGCATTTTTTAGTTCGAATGTTTGGTCGTGTAAATATACAATAGATTGATTTTCAAATTGATAATCAGTATTTAAAGCTAATATTTTCATTCCGAAATTATTAACATACAATTTACCGTCAAAAGATAAATTATTTACAGGTCCCGATAATTTCACTCTTCCGGTTAGCTTGCCTCTGATGTTGCTAAAAGTTTCTTTAAAAAGATTTTCTAAGGGTTTGACACTAAAATCATTAAATAACAGATTGGCATTCATTTCCGGTGTTTGTTTTTTCATATCAACATATCCCAATAATTTTACCGTTTGGATTTTATCTTTTAACACAGACATATCAACAAACAAATGTTTTCCGGGTAAAGCACTGATTTTCAAACTTAAATCACCTAAAAGATGATTGTTTAATTTAAAATTTTTGATACCCAAAACTGCCGATGGTAAAATATTTATACCATACTTGGTTAAATGAATTTGTCCGTTTATTTTTCCTTCAAAATTAAAATCTTTAAATTGCGGTGTTATATGCGTTAAATCAATACTGTCCAGATTTGCCGCAAAATCCATCGAATCTTTGTATTTGATACCCGATATGCCGATTCTTTCATTTTTATGAAAAATGCCGACATCGTCAATTTTTAAAGAATCAGCTTCCGGTTTGTAAACAATACGGTTGAGATTTACTTCCGGATCTATTTTCCAAGGAATATTTTTACAATTCAATATCGAGTTTTGCAAACCGAATACAAAGTTTTGCCATTGATCCATTGTATAAAAAAACGAAATATCATAATGATCTTTAAATTGACTGCCACCTTCAAATTTTGCTTTTAAGTATAATGTATCATTAATTGTCGTATTCAGTAACCGCAACTTTTTAAACTTATAATAACCGGTATTGATAGTATCAATTTTTAAAAAGATGTTATATAAAGGGTTTTTATTTTCAATATTTAAATTTAAATTATCAAATTCATTTCCGGCAAAAGTGATTTTTTTTGATAATAATTTGAAATTCAATTGATTGTTTTTTGAATTGATTTTGCCTTTAACAAGGGTATTGTTTTCGATTTTAACATCGGGATTTATCAAATTGACAATTTTATTGTGAATAAGCAATTTGTAAAACATATACTGTTGATTATCAACATGTTTTAATTTATAATTTGCAAATACACTTCCCAATGCATTTTGTATTAACAGCGGAACCGATTTGAATTTGAATTTACCTCTGATATATCCGCTCACAATATCTTTTGAATTGAACAAAATTTGCCGTTCCTGCTTTTCATTAAAAAAAGATTCTATTGAAAAATCATCAAAAACATAGGTGTTGTATTGATTTACTATTTTCAAATTATATGCTTGTAATTTTCCGACAATATCTTCTATATCAAACCATTCGGCTTTAAGTTCCGTCTCACCTTCCACTCTGGCAAATTCATCTTTTGAGAAATTCAAATTATACAAATTGGCATAACAGACTTCCATTGAAAAGTCCAATTGCCGTTTTGTTTTGGAAAAATCAATCAAACCGTTAAAATCCATTTCCAAATTCTTATCGGCGATATCTACTTGACCTTCAAACAATTTATTTTGAAAATCACCGTTGATTTCAATATTATGGTATGTATAATCGTTATATGTAATATTATCGATACTACCTATTAGATTGGCATTCAACGAATTTAATGTTAAACCGGTGCCTTTTATATTGAAATCGGTTGTCAAATCGTCAACAGGTTCTTTTACAAAAGCTTTTATTTTCAAGTTTTCAGTAACGATATGACCTTGATAGGCCGCTTTTGTCATATCCGTTAAATTATTCATTTGTAAATTAAGGGATAAATCCCCGAGATTGGTTAAAACTTCCAAATCGGTTTTCAAATTTTCCGTTCCGTATAACAAATCACCGGTCATTTCAAAGTCGCCAAACGGCTCGAAAGTGCTTACTAATTTAGGGGTTAACACTCCGGGTAACAGATTGTGTAATTTTTTCAAAGAAATAGCGAACTGGTTTAAATGGCTATCAATAATAATATTTTGTTCATTAAAGATATTCTTTAATTCAACCTCCCCTTTGATACGTATTCTGTTATCGGTTGAAGCATGTAAACCGTTCAATTTCAAATCATTTAATGTCCCTGATATACCGGTTTTTATAAACAGGAGGCGTTTATCATTAAAAATATCCGAAAATTTATTCAAATCGGTAGTGGCAATCACCGCTTCATTGATATTTCCTTCCACTTGAACAATATTTTCAAAATCTTGAAAATTTTTAACCGGAGAAATAAAATTGAGTGTCATTGCAATTGACGATTCCGGCGTTTGTAATTTCAGGTTTTTAAAGTCTATACGGTGTGCATTGTATTTAAAATCTGTGCTGATATTTTTTATTTGAAGACCACGGTAATCCAGCATTTGCAAATGAACAAGCCGGAAAGACACCTTGTCGGAAACTTGTTTAAAATCCATTAATTCCGAATGTAAACGGCTAAAATCCAGTATTTTCGGATGTTTCAAATTATAATCGAACAGTTTAAAAGACGATTTATTCAGGAGTAATTTGCGGATATTTATTGCAAAAGGTTTTTCACTTTTGTCATTTCCAGGTTTTCCGTTTATTTTTTCGACAAAAATATCCAAATTGGACTTTTTATCACCTTTGTAAGTTATGATTTTTCCTTGTAAATTGTCAATTTCTGTTTGTCCTAATTTCAAGGCCTTATCACGATTAAAACTCCAAGGATTTCTTATGTAAGTTTGCAAACGTTTGGCATAAAAAATCGTATCTTGGTGTGTATCGAGAGCCATAAAATTTTTTAAAATTATAGCACCGGACAACGTAATTTGGAGTTTATCAATCTTAATATTTACACCTGTATTGTCATTGATATTCTTTGCGACATGCCGTGCGATAGCCGTTTGCACCGCCGGGATAGTCAAAATTAAGGACAATAAAATACTGATTATCAAAAAGATAATCAAAATACGGGATAATATTTTCAGAAATTTTTTAATATCGTTAAGATAATAGTAATTTTGCCTATAAAAATAGCAATTTTTATGCCTGAAAAAGCAACAGACAAAAATAATAAATCCATTTATATTTTAGGTATTGAATCATCGTGTGACGACACGGCGGCAGCCGTATTAAAAGACGGTAAAATCATCAGCAACAAAGTGGCCAATCAAAGCATTCACGAACAGTATGGCGGTGTGGTTCCCGAATTGGCTTCGCGGGCGCATCAACAAAATATAGTGCCGGTGGTTGATACGGCTTTAAAAGAAGCCGGTATCAGTAAAAATGATTTGTCGGCTATTGCATTTACAGAAGGACCTGGTTTGCTCGGTTCATTATTAGTCGGTGTTTCATTTGCCAAATCCATGAGTTTGGCATTGGGTATTCCGTTGATAGGTGTGCATCATATGAAAGCCCATATTTTGGCTCATTTTATCCGGGACAACGAGATGAAATTGCCCGGATTCCCGTTTTTGGCACTCACCATTAGCGGTGGACATACACAAATTGTTCAGGTCAACAATCATTTTGATTTTAAAGTATTAGGAGAAACATTGGACGATGCTGTCGGTGAAGCTTTTGATAAATCGGCCAAGATAATGGGATTGCCCTACCCCGGTGGTCCGTTGATTGACAAATATGCCGCCAAAGGCAACCCGTTTGCGTTCAAATTTACCAAACCACGTGTGGACGGCTTAAATTTCAGTTTCAGCGGTTTAAAAACCGCCATTTTATATTTTCTACAAAAACAAACCAAAGATAATCCGGATTTTATCAAACAAAATTTACCCGATTTATCCGCCTCCATTCAATACACCATTGTGTCAATTCTTATGGACAAACTCAAATTAGCCGTCGAACAAACGGGCATCAAAAAGGTCGTCATAGCCGGTGGTGTTTCTGCCAATTCAGGTATAAGAAAAGCTTTACAAGATGCTCAAAAACAGTTGGGTTGGGAAGTGTTTATTCCGAAATTCGAATATACAACGGACAATGCCGCTATGATTGCGATAGCCGGATATTTCAAATATCTAAACGGGGAATTTGCCGATTTAAGTATTAGCCCGAAAGCCAGATTGCCTTTAAATCAAGATTGACCAACTCGGTTTTGTATATAGTTAATGGCGGATTTCATAGCTCTTATTTTTCATAATAGCCTTGTATTTGATTAGACACAATATGTTGAATTTAAATACAAAACCCGCCATTAACTATACACTGTGTCAGATGTAGTTTGTAATATTATCTTTCTATCAATAATTTCTGATTTTTAATTTCATTTCCATAATAGATTTTTATAATATATAATCCTTTCGGTATTTCTTTAACATTAACAATTGACTTGTTTCCTTTACCTTCTACTACTTTTATTAAACGATTATTTAGGTCGAATATTTTGATTGTATGGGGTGCATTTAAAGAATTATTTTTTATGATTATTTCTATTTTATCTTTTGCAGGATTTGGATATACAAGAATATTGGTACCTTGATTATTATCAAAATTATCTACTTTACGTATAATTATATCTCTACCGCTATTATTATCATAACCTTGTGAAACATATATATATTTTGCTGGACCTGTGCCGCAAATATTTTTTCCCCAAACTTGTACTAATCCCGCTCTACCTTTGGTACCGGTATAAGCTGTAATATAATTCGTATGACTGGTTGAATAATGTAGCAGCCACAATCTACTATTAGTAAAATTATTTACAACACTATAAGGATATGGCACCCGCCATTCGTAAGAAGTTGCACCTTCTATCGGAGGAACTTGATAATTAACTATTGCATCCGGAATTATTGAAGTAGGACCGATAATTCTAGTAGCTTTTTGTGGATCACCAACGTAGACTTGTTTGGATATTGGTGGTGAAATTTGACCACAGGAATTTATTAATGTTGCTTTTAAAATTACAGTTCCACTTCCCGTAACAATAATACTTGTTGAATTGCCGGTAGTATTTGTAAGAGTAGCAATAACATTATGATTATCTGGGTCTGCATTTTCCAAACTCCAAGAATATACGTTTATATTATTTGGCAAATTGCTAATAGTATAAATATTTGATGTTGACGAACAAGCTGTACTAACACCTACGATTGTATTATTAGGTCTGAATGGCGCTAAACCGACTGAACTTGTTAAAGTTGGATAACTTACACCGTCTAATATTGGAGTAACACTGACATTATCCGGTGGAAATGAATTCGGGGTCAAAGTTATCCAATTTGTAGATGTTGTTATAGTACCTGAAACAGGAGAACCATTTATTGACCAACCTGTTCCTACATTCCATTCACAGGATAAAACACCCGGAGAATTATGCACATTGGAAACTGAAAAAGTTACCGGACTGGTATCTTCACAAGGGATAGCAACGCTCTCAGGGGATAATAAAAAATAGGGGTTTGGTAATGGTATAACTACATTGTGTATAATAATCTATGCCTTCAGTATAATATCTAGCTTTTAATTCGTTGTTGTCAGTATCAATATCGCTACTCCATATAAGAAAGCTCATTGGAATTGAAACTTTATTAAGATTGTTATAGTCTATAAACCAGTCATTTTCATCTATACTATAAGGTTCTGAATAAACTAATGAACCATTTGAATATAGCTCAATATATACCGTACCTCTTTCGCCATATGAATTATAGTTTGGATTGTTTGCATCGTACCCTCTATACATTTCCAAAGTAAAATATAAATAATAATGATCATTTGAACCTAAATTAATTGTGCCACAGTCCATTATTGGTGTTGAATCATAATACATATCAGTTAAATATACATCAACATAGTTGTTTTGTGAAAAAATTGTTGATGAAACTAATAACAGAAATAATGTTATCAAATTTTGGTTTAAAATATTTGTCTTTTTCATAGTTTTAATGTTTTTTAATCAATTATTTTATAAGATGAATGTGAAAACCTATACCTACTTTAATAGTTTTTCGACTTTGATGAGCGGGGATATAATTAGCTTTTTCATATTCAAAAAAAGTTTCCAATCCCACACTGTCTGTAAAAAAAATCACATAGCCTAATTTCCCTCCATAATAATGGGTTTGGATAAGTTGATTATTATGATATTGTGTAAAATTAATAGTATATGTATAATTAATTTGCGCATAAAGATTTGTTATCCTGTTTGGATTAAAAAAATAATATCTGGTCAAAACACCTAATCCTCCATTAATATTTCTATTATATGAATGTGGGTTTAAATCGTCATCATATCTGATGATACCACCAATAGCCCACTTATCTTTAATAAAATATCCGACATCTGATTTGATTGTTATGTATGAAAATCCATGATCTTTTTTATTAGCAAGAGTAAGTTTGCTAAATTGGTAATAACCACTTCCACCAACCATCCAATAACCTTCGGTAATTTGACTATTTACATTGATGCTGATAAAAAGTACTGTAACAATTAGTATTAACTTTTTCATTTTTTATTTTTTTTGAGGTTATAATAATTAGCATTTATACAATGAAGAAGGGGGGACTGTTTATCCGTATTTTCATAATACAACGTTTTTTTAGTTAATCCCTAATTTTAAATTTAGTTATACCGGATAGTTTCACTTCATTTCCGGTGATGCGGAAGTAAGTGGTCAAATCCTAAACTTCGGTTAGCTCAAAAGATTAACTAAAAAAACGTATCTTTGTCTCGCTAAACCGAAGTTTAGTGTCTGGTGGGAAAGCAACTCGTACTATTTCCCGTTGGCACGGTTGCTTTCCCTTTTTATCGTGTTGTTTTTTGTTTTTTACGCAACAAACTTATAAATAAAATCAATTTTTTGCAAGAAAAACCTGTATTTT
>JALWFE010000033.1 GCA_027039975.1 Flavobacteriales bacterium | reverse complement strand
CTTTCTACTTAGACGCACGACCGTACGTCTCTTCGAACTTTACCGCTTTCTACTTAGACGCACGACCGTGCGTCTCTTCGTGCTTTACCGCTTTCTACTTAGACGCACGACCGTACGTCTCTTCGAACTTTACCGCTTTCTACTTAGACGCACGACCGTACGCCTCTTCGCACTTTACCGCTTTCTACTAGGCACTTCGCACTATAAAAACTTTCAACATTATGAACATTACAAACATTTAACACGAGGCGAAAAATTTTTCGTCTCTACTTTCAACTTTTAACTTTCAACTAATTATACCTATCTTTGCAGCTGAAAAAAAACAGGGGTGCCTAAAAAAACAGGCTGAGATCATACCCTTAGAACCTGAACAGGTAATGCTGTTAAGGAAGCTAATTTGATTGTCACTTCCCTTGTTTTTTACAACCACAAATTTTAATTAATAATTGTAAAAAGCAAAACAATGAAAAAAATCGTACTATTATTCTTACTTTCCGGCTGGTCCTTATGGGCTCAAGATATCAAAATTTCAGGAAAAGTAACCGGAGAAAACAACCAACCTCTCGGAGGAGCCGTTATTTCGGTTAAAGAAATCAATCTCAACAAAACAACTGACTTTAACGGTGAATTCAGCTTTCAAGTCAAACCACGCAAATATACTTTAGCGGTATCTTACACCGGTTACCAAACCAAAGAGATGCTTGTTGTAGCACAAAAAGATACTTATCTTAAAATTCAGCTACAACCTGCTACTGAAAAACTGGACGAAGTCATTATCAATGCCGTTAAAGCTACAGCAGATATGCCCGTGGCACAAACCAACGTGTCAAAAGAACAGTTAGAAGAACAAAATCTGGGACAAGACGTGCCTTATTTACTCGAATCATTACCGGGCGTTATCGTAACATCTGACGCCGGTGCCGGAGTAGGCTATACAGGTATTCGTATTCGCGGCATCAGTGCGCAACAAATCAATGTAACTTTGAACGGCATACCTTTTAACGACCCTGAATCTCAAAGCGTTTACTGGGTTGATATTCCGGATATTGCCACCAACACACAAGGGCTGCAAATTCAACGTGGAGTCGGCACCTCCTCTTTCGGAACAGGAGCTTTCGGTGCCAGTTTAAACCTCCAAACAGACCAAGTAAATAAGAAAGCTTCAGCAGGTATTCAAACCGGCTACGGTAGTTTCAATACGCAAAAATACGGCGTCAAAGGCAGTACGGGCTTACTCAACAATCATTTTGCATTCACCGGACATTTTTCCAAAACCACCTCCGATGGTTATATCGATAGAGCTACTTCAAATCTGAAATCTTATTATTTTTCAGGCGCCTACAAAGATGATAAAAACACATTAAAAGCAATCGCTTTTGGCGGACACGAAATCACCTATCAAGCCTGGTATGGTGTTGATAAACAAACTTTTGAAACCAACCCGACTTTTAATTATGCCGGTGCCATTTATGACAGTAATTGGAATGTCATTGATTTTTATGACAATCAGGTTGATAACTACCGTCAAGACCATTATCAACTACATTACAGTCATAAATTCAACAATGATTTAAAGTT
>JALWFE010000032.1 GCA_027039975.1 Flavobacteriales bacterium | reverse complement strand
CTTGAACACAATACTGCTAAAATACAAAGGCTCTTTGGCAAAAGTCCACCATTTGTCGTTGAAACAACTAATAAAAACGGATACGTGCTGTTTAAACACACTGCAATCCTGCCGCTACATTTGTCTAACATTACCTGGTCTGGATCAATCCACTAGAGGTATCCATCACTTGATTAGATCTCCGAATACCGAGTAGGTTCTGTCTGAGTATCTGCTGATACAGAAGCGCACAGTGAAATGTTCCATCAGTGTCAGCGGCTGTTATACTGGTGGCTATCCAAACACTGTCTAGTCTGTCACCTGGCTGCTAAGACCAGTCAAAACACTGCCATTGGTTTGTTCAGCAAACACGGTTCAGTGAGGCAGCCTGGTCTCTCTCACACCTGAACACACTGTAAAGGCCGCCCGTAATACGGAGGATCTGTGCTGCTATCTAACTAGCAAAGTACTGATTGGCTGCCTTCAGAATGCAACAGCACCAGCAGCAGCAGCAGCAGCAGCAGCAGAAGTGCAGGCTGGCAGGCAGGCAGGCAGGCATGGATCATCCAGGCAGACAGATACACGGACCAGACGTACCTGGTGGATCCATGACCAATCCCAGATCTGACAGAGCCCCAGTGGAACCGTAATTAGGCTGGGATCCTGTGATCTAATGAACATACGCCAGCAGCCTGGAGCTGTTGCCTGACAATCGTTCATGTTAACAATAACAACAAACTGGAGCAGTCCGATCCAGAAATGTTGTAACATTCCGGATTGCACAGACAATTATGATTGGATATCGTGCAGTGAAACACGTGGACAACTGTATAAATAAAGGTTATTTGGGGAGCAAAACCCTGGTGAAATTATCATGAATTGTCCATCAGTAGTTCATGAAACTGAAATTGCAAAGTCCACGAAACTCAATATTCAGGATGTGTTGCTGGAATCCAAGAATGCTGAACTATTCACAAACTCTTGATACGTAATGCACAAACATATACCTTCACAGTTCACAGTTAGGACCGGACAAAAATGCTGGAATGTACTTTTTTCATTAATAACACATAAATGTTGATACTTTTTATATTATTAAGTATGTCACAGAACTTGGAGATGATAATGTAAAATAATTTATAATCACAAATAACAAGAATAAAATAAAATCATGTAATTCAAGTCATGAATCGTGCCATGATCATATCAGTGGGGAAGTGGATGAAATTGTAGATAGTTTCATGTAAACACTTGTTTGACAGTGACAGACAACTGACACACCAATTGGCTAGTTCTTTGAAGTGTCAGGTGAAGAGTTACCTAAGGGCTGTAATTTACATTATTTACTTCTCAAACACAACATAGAATTATCCTCATTCCCGTTCTTGTACCCTAATCTGTTACCAGAAAAGGTGAGGGTCTCATTTCTTGACACACACATATACACAAATACAAACATACACACCGGTTATAAAGCTGTCTATGTTTATTTCCGAAAACCGTACAGGTTTGTTTTAGCTCTATTCAAAATAAATAAATAAATAAAAACAAATATTTAAAAAGCAGTCAAGTATCTGCTGTTTCATCAGTATTTGGTCAATTTTTAAATT
>JALWFE010000031.1 GCA_027039975.1 Flavobacteriales bacterium | reverse complement strand
TCTTTGCACCTCACAAAAAAAATAAGATTATGCCAACAATTGAATTGACATTACAAAAATTTAAAGACGAAATTTTTGATTACGAAAACGAAAAAGAGTGGAAATACAAAGGAGATGTTCCTGCGATTGTAGATTTTTGGGCTGATTGGTGTCAGCCGTGTAAAATGGTAGCGCCTATTATGGAAAATCTTTCCAATAAGTATGAAGGGAAACTCAAAGTGTATAAAGTTGATACCGAGAAAGAACGCGAATTAGCCGGTATGTTCGGTATCAGAAGTATTCCGAGTATTTTGTTTATTCCGGTTAAAGGAACACCTATGATGCAACCGGGTGCTTTGCCGGAAAATATTTATGATGAAATTATCCGGAAAGAGCTTTTTAAAGAGGAAAATAAAGAAGCAAGCAAAGAAGAAAAATAAAGTTGTGAAAAAACAAAACACCTACATTGGTGAGGGTTATATTTGAAATCCCAGCTAATGACAATTTAATATTTTTACGTGTTTATAATTGTTTGTACAGTTTGATTTAGTAAAAATACATAATTTTTCCATTTTTTTTGTCAAACACGTTTAAAATCCTTGTATTTTTACCCGTTAAAATTTAAAATTTAAAAAATATGAAGAAATTATTTATAACATTATTATTTTTAGGAAGTTTTGTGATTACTGCACAGGACAAAAAAGAAGATGAAGAAGGCTGGCACAACAGTGGTGATGTCAGTTTTATGTTTAATCAAGCGGCATTTGACAATTGGTTACAAGGTGGTGAGAATTCGTTGGCTCTCAACGGTTTGATAAACTATAATTTTAATTACAAAAAAAATACAAATGTTTGGGATACCAAATTGATTATGGCTTACGGTTTGAGCCGTATTTCCGATTTGACTAAAAAAACGGATGATCGTTTTGAAATTAATTCCGTTTACGGAAAGCAAGCTTCAAAATTATGGTATTATTCGTTTTTCGGTAATTTTAAAACGCAAATGACCGACGGTTATGATTACAGTGTAACGCCCAAAGTCGTTACTTCAAGATTTTTCGCACCGGCTTACATAACATTTGGTCCCGGTATGTTGTGGAAGAAATCCGATAATCTGAAAGTGAATTTTGCCCCAGCCACTTCCAAACTAACCATTGTAAATGACGATACATTGTCAGCAGCAGGTGCTTATGGTGTTGAACCGGGAAAAAATTTACGTTACGAGTTAGGGATGGCACTGGATGCTTACTACAAATTTGATTTGATGAAAAACGTTTCTGTGGAAAACATTTTAGGATTATATAGTAATTATTTAGATCATCCTGAGAACATTGATGTGGATTACAAAATGAATATGGTGATGACTGTCAATAAATATATCAGTGCCAATTTTGGTATCAATTTGCTGTATGATGATAATGCCTTGCAAGAGATTCAATTAAAAGAAATTTTTGGTTTGGGCTTTAATGCCAAATTTTAAGTATTTGTAGCAAGTACTAGTATCAAGTGCAGGTGGTATTTTTATTAGATCTACCAGGTTTTCAAAACCTAGTAGGTCTTTTTTTATTTTTATTACATCTTTCGTTAATATTCAAATGATTTTTTTCAGTATATGGAAGTCACACAACTTTAAACCAAATAAATTATTAAAAAATTGATTTCTTAAAAGGGCGGTATTTTTTATAAAGAGTTAGGTTGTTTTTACTACTAATAGCAAAGTTATTGAAACTCAATATTTTTTTGAGCAAAAACTAATTATTCTCAAAAAAGATTTTTTGGTATTTTATAAGAACTTCGTATCTTTGTGCAGTTTAAAGTGTGACAATGATTGCTTTGTATTTAACCATTTTTATCAGTTTAATTATAGCACTGGTTTTTTTAGTGTTGTTTCTTTCTTCTGTAAAATCAGGGCAATACGAAGATACTTACACGCCGTCAATCAGAATGGTTTTAGACGAATTTAACGAAGAACATCAAGAGCAAACAAACGAAAATAATTAACCAAAATCAAACTTATATGGAAAAACAGAAATTTTATTACGATGACAAGATTGTAAAGCTGTTTGCTTGGGCGACGGTCGTCTGGGGTGTTACAGCCTTTACAGTTGGTCTTATGGTTGCCTATTTATATTGGTTTCCGCACTATATGGACGGAATATCGTGGTTGAGCTACGGGCGATTAAGACCATTGCATACCAATGCAGCTATTTTTGCATTTGTCGGTAATGGTATTTTTGCAGGTGCTTATTACAGTACACAACGATTGCTCAAAACCCGGATGTTTAGCGATGCTTTAAGCAAGATAAATTTTTGGGGTTGGCAATTGATTATTTTGTTGGCGGCTATTACTTTGCCTCTTGGTTTTACCCAAGCCAAAGAGTACGCCGAATTGGAATGGCCTATCGACATTTTGGTTGCTTTGGTATGGGTGGTATTTACGGCTAATTTGATAGGAACCGTTATCAAAAGACGCGTACGTCACATTTACGTGGCTATTTGGTTCTATTTATCAACGGCTGTAACTATTGCTATGTTGTACATTTTCAACAACTTGAGTATGCCGGCAACTTTGTTTAAAAGTTATTCTGTTTACTCAGGAGTTGAGGATGCTGTTGTACAATGGTGGTACGGTCACAATGCGGTTGCGTTTTTCTTGACGACACCTATTTTGGGATTGATGTATTATTTTGTTCCCAAAGCGGCAAAACGTCCTATTTATTCTTACAGATTATCCATTATCCACTTCTGGACTTTAATATTTATTTATATTTGGGCAGGACCGCATCATTTATTATATTCCGCTGTTCCCGAATGGGCACAAGTTTTGGGAACTATTTTCTCCTTTATGTTGATATTCCCGTCTTGGGGAGGTATGATTAACGGTTTGTTGACCTTGCGTGGTGCTTGGGACCGTGTGCGTGAAGATCCTATTTTAAAAATGTTTGTGGTAGCTATTACTTCTTACGGTATGAGTACATTTGAAGGACCTATGTTGTCTTTCAAATCCTTAAACGCTATCGCACACTTTACCGATTGGATTGTGGCTCACGTACACGTCGGTACTTTAGGTTGGAACGGTTTTATAGTAATGGGTATGCTTTACTGGATGGTACCCAGATTGTATAAAACAAAATTGTATTCCAAAAAATTAGCTAACCAACATTTCTGGATCGGTACTATTGGTATTTTATTATATGTTGTACCGATGTATATTGCCGGTTGGACTCAAGCTTTGATGTGGAAAGATTTCAATCCCGACGGCACTTTGAAATACGGTGAATTTATGGATACCGTAACTGAAATTTTACCGATGCACTATATGCGTGCCATAGGTGGTACCTTATATTTTATCGGAGCTTTAATGTTGGTTTACAACTTAGTTAAAACCGTTAAAGGTCATACCGTTGAAGATACGGCTGATGAAGCGGCACCTTTAACACCTGTTCCTGCTGCGCGTCAAAAAGGTGAAGATTTCCACAATTGGCTGGAAAGACGCGGTGTTTTGTTTACCGTTCTCGCTTTGATTGCTACGGCTATCGGTGGGGCTGTTGAAATTATTCCGACTATTTTTATTGATTCCAATATTCCGAAAATTGAGACTGTCAAACCTTATACACCGCTCGAATTGGAAGGACGTGATATTTATATCAGAGAAGGTTGTTACAACTGCCACTCACAAATGATCCGTCCGTTCCGTAGCGAAGTAGAACGTTACGGGCCGTATTCCAAAGCCGGAGAATACGTGTATGACCACCCGTTCCAATGGGGTTCCAAACGTACAGGACCGGATTTATTCCGTGAAGGCGGTAAACGTCCTAATTTATGGCACTTTAATCATATGTATGAACCGGAATCTATGATGTATGGTTCCATTATGCCTAATTATCAATGGATTATTACCAATGATTTGGATACTTCGGATTTGCAAGCCAAAATGAAAGCTTTAAGAAGTCTGGGTACGAAACTTAGAGACGGCACCGAAGTTTATACCGATGAATATATCAACAATGCTCCAAAATTGTTAGAAAAACAAGCTAAGGAAATTGCAGCTGATTTGGAAGCTAATAATGTACAAAAGACAGAAGCTTATGCCAAAGCTTTTGGAAATAAAAAGGTTGATTTAAGTAAAAAAGAAATTGTTGCTTTGATTGCTTATTTGCAACGGTTGGGAACCGATACAACTACAAAAGTTGAAACAGCTAAAAAATAACGTATGATTAGTCACATCAAAGATTATCTGGCCAACCATCCAGGGTTAAACTTTTTCGGAGTTTTTCCCATCGTATTGTTTACCATTATTATGATATTGGTACTCATATACGTATTCGGTGTGTCGGATAAGCATATTGATGAACTTAAAAATTTACCACTTAACGATCAAAACGATATAGACTATGGCAAAAAAGAATGAATCGGCTTTTGACAGACTATTAAAAAAACTGACAAAAGCGACACCAATAGAACAAGAGAGTTCCGTAAAATTAGACCATAATTTTGACGGTATTGAAGAATTAAACAATCCGCTACCGCCTTGGTGGACAGCCGGATTTGTAATTACCGTAATAATTTCGGTTATATATATTGCTTTTTATTTTATGAACTATTATGATCCGGCTAAAATAGGCAAATGGCAAGAGCAAGAGTTACAAAATGAATTAGCCAAAGCCCAAAAACAAGTTGAGGCTTATAAAAAAGCACATAATATTGTAGATGAGAATACGGTTACTGTATTGACTGATAAAAAATCGTTGGAAGAAGGCAAGGAAATTTATCTTAAAAACTGTGCTTCTTGTCACGTGGCAGACGGTGGCGGTTTGGTTGGTCCTAACTTGACTGACAATGCTTGGATTTACGGTTGTGATATTAAAGATGTCTTCAAAATTATAACCAACGGCACCAGTAAAGGTATGCCACAATGGAAAGCTTTAGGTGCTACCAATATCCAAAAGGTAGCCAGTTATGTATTATCATTGCAAGGTTCCAAACCGGCAAAACCTAAAGCACCGGAAGGACAACCTTGTAACAAAAGTTAATTTTTTAACAATTTTTAATAAAGCAGTTTGGTTACCAAACTGCTTTATTTTGGTTTTATAAAATTATTTAAAATGAATACAAATAACAATGAATCATTTAGAGACCATATAGGTACTATTAATGAGGAAGGCTTGCGTAATTGGATTTATCCTAAAAAACCAAAAGGAAGATTTTATACTTACCGAACTATTCTGAGTGTTTTTTTATTGGCTTTTTTTGTTATCGGTCCGTTTATAAAAATTAACGGAGACCAATTTATGCTTTTTGATATTTTGGGAAGACGTTTTCATATTTTTGGAAAACCGTTTTTTCCACAAGATTTTTATCTATTAGCATTGGCATTGGTTATTTCCGTTGTTTTTTTAGTATTGTTTACGGTTGTTTACGGTCGAATTTTTTGCGGTTGGTTTTGTCCTCAGACTATTTTTATGGAGATGGTATTCCGTAAAATTGAATATTTGATAGAAGGCGATCGCCCCAAACAAATGAAGTTGGACAGGATGCCTTGGAATGCTGAAAAATATATAAAACGTATAACGAAGTGGTTGGTTTTTTACATAGTCTCTTTGTTTATCACTTCTGTTATGCTGGCTTATGTAGCAGGTTCGGATTATGTCATTAACTTTTGGAAACATCCTTTTGCTGATGTAAAAGCATGGTTGATTTATCTGGCTTTTACAACTGTTTTTTATTTTGTATTCGCTTGGTTTAGAGAACAAGCCTGTATTATTGCTTGTCCTTACGGTCGTTTGCAAGGTGTATTAACCGATGAAAATACCATTTTGGTAACTTATGACTATAAACGAGGCGAAAAAAGAGGTCCTATGCGTAAAGGACAAGATCGTAAAGCGGAAGGTTTGGGAGACTGTATTGATTGTAAACAATGTGTTTTGGTGTGTCCTACGGGCATTGATATTAGAAACGGTACGCAAATGGAATGTATCAACTGTACGGCTTGTATGGATGCGTGTGATGCCATTATGGATTCCATTGCCAAACCCCGTGGTTTGATTCGTTATGCTTCCAAAGTCAGTATTGAAGAAGGACGTAGTAAATTATTTACACCACGGGTTAAATTTTATACGGTTATCTTGACGGCGTTACTGGCTGTATTTATTTATTTGTTTGCGCATAGACCGTCTGTTGATTTGAAAGTTTTGAGAACTCGTGGACAAGTCTTTACGGAACTGCCGGATGGCAATATACAGAATATGTATCAGGCAACGATTATCAATAAAAGTAATCATCCGTATAAAGATTTGCAAATCAAATTGATGGGTATTGATGGCAAATTAACCGTTTCGGGTACAAAAAATGAACTCGATTTGGATAAAGAAGAGGTTAAGCAAGTGATTCTCTTTATTGAGTTGCCGAAAGAAAAATTCCATGGAAAAAACAAGATAAAAGTGGGCATTTATGACCACAGTGGCAAATTATTGGATAGTTATGAAACTGTGTTTATTGCACCTGTTGCAAGGTAATATTGTAAACATTTTTTGATTCACAACGGGTTATTTGACGTTTATTCGTCAAATAACCTGTTTTATAAAAATTCCGCTATGAAAAAATTCAATTTAAATTGGGGTTGGAGTATATTATTGGTTTATATCACTTTTATGAGTGTTTTTCTCTTTTTCTTTTACCGTTCTTTTATCGAATTGAAATCCAACGAATTGGTAACCGAAGATTATTATGAAAAAGAATTGGTTTACGGTGAAGAAATCAAAAAACGTCAAAATGCCGATACGATGAAAGTACCGATAAAAATACTCCAAGAGCAAAAAAATTTGGTCGTTGTATTCCCGGAATATTTAAAAAATATTAAAGGAAAAATAATTTTATACAAACCGGATAATTCAAAATTAGACAGTGAATTTCCTTTGCAGTTGGATGACCATAACCGTCAAGTTATCGAGTCTTCATTTATAATCCCCGGCAGGTGGAACGTGTCGGTGGAATGGCAATCAGGTGGTGTGCCATATTTAGTGGAGGAAAAAATGACTTTAAATTAACCGGCAATGAGTATTCTGCTTACAGCATTGTTGCTCGGCTTACTAGGGAGTTTTCACTGCTTGGGTATGTGCGGCCCGATTGCTTTTATCTTACCCGTTGACCGGCACAATAAAGCCAAAATGAGCTTGCAAACCCTGTTGTACCATTTAGGGCGAATGACGGTTTACGCCTTAATAGGCTTACTTTTCGGTTATCTGGGAAAAGGTATCTATTTGGTTGGTTTTCAACAAAAAGTATCTTTGATTTTAGGTGTTTTAATGGTTGTTTTGGCTTTTGTACCTGCTACAAAAGTATTGCGGTTGAAACCCTTGGCCGGTTGGAACAAATTTGTGTATTTTGTCAAGAATTCGTTGGGTAATTACCTGCAAAAACGTTCAACATCAGGCTTTTACGTTATCGGTTTTTTTAACGGTTTATTACCATGCGGATTGGTTTATATCGCTTTGGTGGGGGCTATGGCTACCGGCGACCCGATATTAGGGGCTTTGTATATGGCTATATTCGGTTTGGGTACGGCACCGATGATGACACTTGCCATTTTTCTCGGTAGTTTTGTATCGGTTAAAGTCAGAAACAAAATCAATAAATTGATTCCTTATGCCGTTGTTTTAGTCGGAATTCTGTTTATTTTAAGAGGGCTTAATCTCGGTATCAAATTTTTGTCTCCATCTGATAAGATGTTGAATACCAATAGCAAAATGATAAAGATGAAGTCTAAAAAGATGTATGAAAATATTGAAAAGATAGTGCCGGGGGATACGCATTAAATGCTATTGTTTCTTTTGATAAAAATGGTAATATATCCGTAAATCATTAAAAAAAAACTGTCTCGAAATAACCGGGTTTCTTATTACGCACCTTTGGCGCTTTTTCTCTTGATTCGTTTATCAATTCATAAGGCTTCGCCTTATGTTAGTAATGACGCACCTTTGGTGCTGTTTATGATTTGATAAAAGATATTTTGCAATTTATATATAAGAGGCTGTCTCAAAAGACAGCCCCTTGTCATTTAAAATATATTGCAATTAATGTTCCGGTGTCATCATTTTTTCGCCCGGTCGGTATTTCATTTGTCTGCGTTGTTGCATAGCTTTTCTATGTCTTACGACACGTCTCATCAATTTATCTTTGAATTTGCGTTCCAAAATAAAGTAACGTATGACTTTATCTGCCGGTAATATTTCTCTTAATTGATTTAGAAATTTGGTATCGACTTGATACATTTGTTTATCTAACTCCATTTTTCGCTTAATGATGTTTTCTTTTTCTTCGTCATTTAAATCCGGTAATTTGTCTTTTTTTACTTGTTGAAAAATTTCTTTGTTATATGCTTTTTTTAGTTTTAATTTCTTTTTCGTGTATTCTTTAAACACTTTCTCAAATTCTCTACTTTCTTTGTCGTTCAGTTCCAAATTTTTCTTAAGAAAAGCCAGTTTTTTTTCAAAGATTTTTTCTCTGCGTTCTTTGTTACCGTTTTTGGCTTTCATTTGATTTTGGGCTTGTCCGTTTACCGATAGCAAAACAAAAGCTATCAAACTCATTAAAAATGTTCTTTTCATATTTATCAGGTTTTAAAAGTTAATATTCCAATTAAAAGTTTAAATCAATATCATATTTATTCACAATGTCATCCGTGTCGGCTTCATCTATCAAATAATCTATGATTTCATCGTCGGTTAAATCTTCGAACAAATCTTTATTTTGGGCAATTTGTTTAGGAGGAGTAACCGGTGTAGCCGGTTTTTGCGACCAATAAAAAACTTTGTAACCCAAAGTAACCATTATAATCAAAACGGCTGCTGCTAACCAAAACCTTTTGTTATAAAAGATATGAGACTGTTTTTTGGATAATTTGTTTACATCGACTTTCAAATTGTCAAAATAATGTTCCGGTACTTTGTAATGTTTTTTTAGTTCCGATAGTTGTCGTTCTATGTTGTCATGTGTTTTCATACGCTTATAAGATGATATTGATGTTAAAAGGTTTAATTTTCCGACAAAAATTTTTTGATTTTTTTTACGGCTTGATGATAATTGGCTTTCAAGCCCCCTACAGAAGTACCTGTAATTTCAGCTATTTCTTTGAATTTCATTTCATTAAAATACTTCAATCGAAAAATTTCCTGTTGTTTAGGTGGTAATTTCAAGATGGCTTTTTCCAATTTTAAAGCCATTTCATCTCCATCATAATATGGATCATCGTTTAAAATTTTCAACAGATAATCATCGCTGTTATCAACAGACTGCAATTTATTTTTCCTCAAAAAACTCAAAGCTTCATTGACAGCGATACGGTATAGCCACGAAAAAAGCCGGCTGTCGTAACGGAATTTTGGTAAATTTTGATACACTTTTATCAAAGTGTTTTGTAAAACATCATCGGTATTTTCGTGTGTTTTAACGATAGGCCGGATTACCCAATACAAATCTTGAGCATAATGTTTGACTATCCAATTCAACTGGTCGCCGGTAGATAAAGATTTGAAATATGATATATCGGGTTGTTTCATCCGTTAAAAACTGACATGGTATAAGACGATGGATTTGATGAAAGGTTTAATAGAAAAGAAAAAATGACACAAAAAAAGTTTAATAACGCTGACCGGTTATTAAACTTTTTATAAATCTGATGATGTATGCAAATTTACAAGGCACCAATAATGTGTTTTAAATCGCTGATTTGATTTTCCCAAAGCAACCGGGTTTCTTCTTCTTCATCTTCGTCGCAAAAATCGGTAACTAACAGCGAGACATCTTTGGTTAGTTCATCCACCAAAATTTTAAATTCGATATAAGTTCCGGTTTCATTACCGTCATCGTCGAGCCATTTGTATTTAACTTTTTCGTTGTCTTTTTTGGCAGCCAATTTGGCTTTTTCTTCTACGCCGTCCCAAATAAAGGTATAATTTTTACCGCGTGAATTGACATCGTCGGCAAACCAACCACTCAAACCGGAAGGGGTGGTTAAATACTGATAAATCATACTTGGTGAAGCATGAATGGGAAATTCCATTTCGATTTTAGTTTTCTTACTCATACCATTTATAAAAATTAAATCTGTTTTTGAGACGCACAAAATATAAATAAAAATTCAATAATAAAAATTTATTGTATTATTTTTGTCCAAAGTAAAATGATTTTTTATGATTACACAAGAACAATTGAAAGATTTGGAAAAACGTTTAACCGCTTTAAACCACTATCTTTGACATAGCCGGTAAGCGTATCGAGATAGAAAACGAAGAGGAAAAGACCGGAAATCAGGATTTTTGGGATGATCCTAAGGAAGCCCGAAAAGTAATGAAATCCATTCAAGCCAAAAAAAAATGGGTTTCTGATTACGAAGCGGCTAAGGAAGCATTTGAAGAATTGCAGGTTTTGTATGAATTTTTTAAAGAAAAAGAAGCGACAGAAGCGGAAGTTGTTGCGCAGTACGAAACCGCCAAGCGTTTGATAGAAGATTTGGAATTTCGCAATATGCTATCGGGTGAAGCAGACCAATTGAGTGCCGTTTTACAGATTACCGCCGGAGCGGGAGGGACCGAAAGTAACGATTGGGCGTCTATGCTTTTGCGAATGTATTTGATGTGGGCGCAAAAAAATGGTTATAAAACCAAAGAAATCAATTATCAGCCCGGTGATGTGGCCGGTGTTAAAACCGTGACCATTGAAATAGACGGTGAGTATGCTTACGGTTATCTCAAAGGTGAAAATGGTGTTCACCGTTTGGTTAGGATTTCGCCTTTTGACAGTAATGCCAAGCGACATACATCTTTTGCATCGGTTTATGTATATCCATTGGTGGACGATACTATCGAAATCAAAATAAATCCGTCGGATATCAAGTGGGAAACCATGCGAGCCAGTGGGGCAGGCGGGCAGGCTGTTAATAAATTGGAAACCGCCGTGCGATTGAGACACGAACCTACGGGTATTATCATTGAAAATTCAGAAACCCGTTCGCAACTCGAAAATAAAGAAAAAGCTTTGAAATTGCTCAAATCACGTTTGTATGAAATGGAAATGCAAAAACGTATGGAAGAGCGTAATAAAATTGAAGCCAATAAAAAGAAAATCGAATGGGGTTCGCAAATCCGTAATTATGTGATGCATCCTTACAAATTGGTAAAAGACGTTAGAACCGGATATGAAACCTCACAAGTAGATGATGTGATGAACGGCGAAATTGATGCGTTCTTAAAAGCCTATTTAATGATGAGCGGTCAAAAACCCGATGATGAAAATAATTGATAATCAAGAGCCGTTGCTTGCAACGGCTCTACGAACTTTTAACTTTTAACTTTCAACTTTTAACTAATTATGGAATTTCCTTACGCAGAACCTTTTAAAATCAAAAGCGTTGAGAACCTCAAACGTTCTACTCTTGAACAACGCAAACAATGGATTCAAGAAGCGCATTACAATTTGTTTAATCTGAAAAGTGATCAGGTTTTTATCGATTTGCTTACCGATAGTGGTACCGGCGCTATGAGTGATAACCAATGGGCGGAAATTATGAAAGGTGACGAAGCTTATGCCGGTTCACGGTCGTTCGAATTGCTCAAAGCCAATGTGCAACGTATAACGGGGTATAAATATTTAATCCCGACCCATCAAGGGCGTGCCGCAGAAAATGTTTTGTTTTCGGCAATGGTAAAAGCCGGGGATGTTGTACCCGGCAATTCACATTTTGACACTACCAAAGGACACATTGAGTTTCGTAAAGCTAAAGCTATAGATTGTACCATTGACGAAGCTTCGGATACATCCAAATTTCATCCTTTTAAGGGTAATGTCGATTTGGATAAACTCGAAAAGGTTTTTAAAACTTATCCGAAGGAGAAAATACCGATGGTTATCATAACCGTTACTTGTAATACTGCAGGTGGTCAACCGGTTTCTATGAAAAACATCAAAGAAACATCCGAATTGTGCCGTCGTTACGGTATTCCGTTGTTTTTTGACGGTGCCCGTTTTGCCGAAAACGCTTATTTTATCAAGAAACGCGAAGATGCATACAAGCATAAAACCATTAAGGAAATTGTTCACGAAATGTTCAGTTACGGAGACGGTATGACGATGAGCGCCAAAAAAGACGGTTTGGTTAATATGGGTGGATTTATAGCGACAAATGATGAGGATATTTACAACAAAGCTACTGTATTTGCCATTTTATTTGAAGGTTTTATTACTTACGGTGGTATGAGTGGCCGGGATATGGGTGCGTTGGCTATCGGTTTGGACGAAGCTACGGAATTTGATTATCTGGAAAGCCGGGTGGAGCAAGTACACTATTTGGGGCGTAAATTGATGTCGGCTGATGTGCCCGTGCAGCAACCTATTGGCGGACATGCCATTTATTTGGATGCCAATAAGTTTGTTCCGACTATTCCCAGGGAACAGTATCGCGCACAAGCTTTGGCAGTGGAATTGTATATCGTAGGTGGTATCAGAGGTGTTGAAATCGGTACCATCCTTGCCGACAGAGATCCCGAAACGGGCGAAAACCGTTATCCCGATTTGGAATTGGTCCGTTTGGCCATCCCGCGCCGGACTTATACCAATAATCATATGGATTATGTAGCAGCAGTAATAGAGCATGTATATCATACCCGTAATGAAGCTAGAACGGGTTATGAAATTATTTATGAAGCGCCGGTGTTACGGCATTTTACGGTGAAATTGCGAAAAATTTGAGATACAAGCATCTCAAGTTGAAAGTTACACTTCGACAGGCTCAGTGACCTGTGTTGAATGTTGAAAGTGTAGAGACGAAAAATTTTTCGTCTCCGTAAAAAGTGGAAAGTGGAACGAAAAAATATAATGTCAAAAATAATATGTGAAACAAGAACAATCGTCAAAAAATCAATAAAATATAATGAATATGAGTAAAATAACAGTATGGCACAATCCGAGATGCCGCAAAAGTAGAGAAGGGTTGGCAACGGCTGAAAAAATTGTCGGAGAAATGGGGCTTGAGGTAGAAATCAGAAAATATTTGGATAATCCGCCAAGTAAAGCCGAATTGACAAAAGTCTTGAAAATGTTGGGGATGAAGCCGATAGAATTGGTCAGAACCAAAGAAGCGGTTTGGAAAGAACATTTTAAAGGCAAAGATTTGACAGATGAACAAGTTATTGATGCCATGGTGCAATATCCCAAGTTGATTGAACGACCTGTGGTAATTTATAACGGCAAAGCGGTTTTGGCACGTCCTGCGGAGAAGGTTTTGGAGTTATTTTAGTGCCAAGTGGAAAGTAGAGACGAATTGCAATTCGTCTCTACTTGATACCTAATTTTTTCTTTAAATCTTTCGGTAAAGCGTCTTTATGAACAAAAATATCAATGGTTTTGGCTCTGAAATACGGATAGGAAGCCAGAAAATATCCGTTTAAATCGTTGTAATCCGTTCCCCATGAATTTTTTACCACAAAATATTTCGTGCCTTTTTGGTCTTTGACAATACCGACGATATGCATGCCGTGGTCGTCGGTGGTTTCACCGTTTTCAAAAGCTTCTTGACGTTCTTCGGGCGTTACGATTTTTTCTTTTACCGGTTGGTAAAAAGCGTTGGGGATTTTTTCGCCGTTTTCTTCAAAATACAAATCTTTACTTTTTCTGTTTTGAACCGTGCGTTTGTCTTCAGGAAAGATAGCCAAGCCTTTGCGATGCGAAAAACCTTTTTCGGATACATCAGCACCCCAAGCAAAAGTATAACCTTTCATAATAGCATCGTTTGCTACCTTCATCAGTTCGTCCAAAGGAATGTTGTAAGTGGTATGCATTTGCCAGTTGTCAGGGATTTCCAAAGCAAAAGCTTGATAATAAGGATGATGTGTAAACGAAGTCAGTTCGACATAATCATCCATATTTAAATCCAAGTGTTTGGCAAATGATTTTGGTGTATAAGTTTTGCCGTCTGCTTTAAAAGTGAAATCTTCGGTATTATCCGGTATTTGTCCCAGATATGCATCTAAAACTTCCGTATAAGCTTTTTTCCACGATTTGGTCAGTTTGTGATTTTGCGGTTTGTCTTTCAAAGCTTTAAGCATGCCGGTTAATACGGCATGTAATTCGGTATGATTGTGTTTTTTACCGCCATAGGCTTTGCCCGGATAGGCATACTCGGGAACAATACCGTAATGTCTTATTACCCAAGGGATATCGTGAAATTCTCCACCTTCACCGAAATTGGCATGTCCTTCCATCAAAAGATAATTGCGGGCTTTACCAAGGTAAGCATTGCGGGCAATCCACATCTCGGATAAATTATAAGCACCTTTACCTTTACGGAGTAATTCGGACTCAATAAATGACAAACCGGAGAAACTCCAACAAGTTCCCGTATAATTTTGATCTTTAACCGGTGTTGCATCCAAGTGTTTGACAGTGGTAAAAATATATCGACTACCTTTGGTATTGGTAAATGTTTTGTTGTCTTTAATTTGTGCGGAAATATTTAATCCGTTAACAATCAACAAGATAAGTAGTGCAATTTTATTCATTTTTTTGATATTTTTTTGATTATTCATGGTGATAAATGTACGAATATTTTTTTAGATATGGTGATTTTAAATAAATTACGTCGGGGGCAGGAGACCCGCGCGTAGCCGGTTTATGTTTTTAAATGTCATAAATTTTCTCATTTTTTCATCTACAAACAGGATGCACCTACGACGCTTAATATTATCCGTATGTCGTTAATTTCAAATCGTAATTTGCCTTTCAAAATATTACCCCGTAGGGGTAAACTGTTTGTAGAAAAACACCAACCAACCCCAAAATTAGCTCCGCAGGAGCGACCTGTGATTGTCAAGATAGGTATTTTCGGGTAACCTTTCGGGGTTTAACCAAATCGCAAATCGCAAACGGAGCAAAGCAACGTTCCGAACCCAAAGGGAGTGGGATAACAAATCGCAAATCTGTAATCAAAAATAATGTCACCCCTACGAGGTTTACTAAACAAGCCCGAAGGGCTGATTATAATATAACAATTAAACAAAGTCTTTGAACCTCAAAGTGCTGATATTATTATTTGATATTTATATATTATCCACCTAAATCAATAACGAGCAATTTTTATTTTACTAACACAAAAAGGCAACCCGCGGGTTGCCTTTTTGTGTTAGATATAAATAATAAATCCGTTAATTATTTGATTTTTTCAACGATTGCTTTAAAAGCTTCGGGATGATTCATTGCCAAATCGGCGAGAACTTTACGGTTCAGGTCGATATTGTTGGCGTGAATTTTACCCATAAATTTGGAATACGACATACCGTGTTGGCGTGCAGCCGCATTGATACGTTGTATCCAAAGGCTTCTGAAATTACGTTTCTTTTGTTTTCTGTCTCTGTATGCGTAAAGCATCGCTTTTTCGACCGCATTTTTAGCGACCGTATAGACATTTTTTCTGCGTCCGAAATATCCTTTTGCTTGTTTCAGGATTTTTTTACGACGTCTTCTTTTTGCTACTGAATTTACTGATCTAGGCATAGTTTAATGATTTTTTTGTAACAGGCGGTCAAAGTTATTTGACACTTG